>NZ_CP051884.1:1874962-2187456 GCF_012931845.1 Cellulomonas taurus | reverse complement strand
CGAGCCGAGCCGCCGTCTCCTCGGGCGACGTCACTGTGGGCACTGTGGGCACTGTGGGCACTGTGGGCACTGTGGGCACTAACGGCACAGTCGGCACTGTCGGCACTGACGGCACAGTCGGCACAGTCGGCACTGCCGGGGCGGACAGGTCCACCGCACCGTCCGGCCAGCCGTCGATCCGGCGCAGCACCGGCGGCGAGGTGCCGGGGGTCAGCTCCAGCCCGGCAGGCAACGCCGCCAACCTGAACGGCTGCTCGTACAGATGGACGGCCCGGCACGGTCGGCACTGTCGCAGGTACGGCGCGGGCAGCTCCGCCGCCAATCGACCGGAGACCTCGCCCTTGGCCAGGGGCTGGTCGACGATCTCCCGCATCACGGTCGCCACCCGGGTCAGGGCGGCCACCGCGGAGATGCCCGCGGCTCGGAGCGGACGGTTCGCATCGGCGATCCGTTTGCCGGCATCGGCCTCGGAGAACGGCCGCAGCGCCCGTTGCACCGCCGGCAGATCGGCCCGGCGGTAGGCGTGCGGGGCGCCCCGCACCGTCCAGGCCAGGCCGAGTGCCGACTCCCAGTCGCCGGGATCGGCGGGTGCCGGGACCCCGCGGTTCGCCAGCGCCCAGGTGTGGGCCGCCTGCCCCGTGACCTGCACCCCGAGGTCCAGCACCGCCGCGTCGGTCGGCGCACGCTCGGGATCGACCGGTCGGTCGAGCTGCTGCGCCCGCGACCGGAACCTGAGCGCCTGTGCCCTGGTCACCGTCGTCATCGGCACACTGTGGCATGTCTCGACACGCCCCCGCGATCCACCAGATCCCCGGCCATGAGCGGGCTGACGGTTACCTTTGATCGCATGTCCCCGCGTGCCTCGACCCCCGCCACCCGATCGACCGGGCGTGCCGCGGGCGCCACGAGCAGCACGGCGAAGAACTCCACCAACCGGGGCCGGGGCGGTGGCCGTTCCGCCGCCACCCCCGCCGAACACCGTCCGGCCCTGCCGATCCGGATGATCCGTGGCACCTGGATGGGGATCGCCCACCTGGTCGGCGGCGGCGCTCGCAAGGTCGGCACCGGGGCCCGTGAGCTCGACCCGGCGCTGCGCCGGGACGGCGCGGCGCTGTTCCTGCTCGCGCTGGCCGTCGTGGTCGCGGTCCGCGAGTGGTGGGGGCTGGACGGGATGGCCGCCGACGCGGTGCACGTGCTCGCCGCGGGCACCTTCGGCCGGGTCGCGGTCGCGGTCCCGGTGGTGCTGGTCGGGGTCGCCGTGCGGTTGATGCGGCATCCGGAGCAGAACCAGGCGAACAGCCGGATCGCCATCGGCCTGACCGCGATCACCCTGGCCGCGTGCGGGCTGACCCACATCTCCGCCGGGCAGCCCGCCCCCGCCGACGGCTTCGAGCTGCTGCGGGACGCGGGCGGCATCATCGGTTACCTGGTGGGTGCCCCGCTGGTCGCCCTGATCACGCCCTGGGCGGCGGTGCCGGTGCTGGTGCTGCTGGCGTTCTTCGGGCTGCTGGTGGTCACCGCGACGCCGGTGAACCAGATCGTGCCGCGGCTGCACGCCGTCTACGACCGGCTGACCGGCAACCACCGCGAGCAGCCGGAGCCCGAGGACGAGGACGCCCCGTTGGTGATCAACGCCGGGCACACCGCCTTCGACGAGGAGGAAGCGCCGGTCAAGGCCAAGCGCGGGCTGTTCGGTCGGCGACGCAAGCACGATCCGGACGACGACGACACCCGGGTCCTGGACGAGTACGAGGCGGACGAGGCCTTCACCCGCGCCGCCCTGGTCGCCCCGGCCGACGAGGATCCGCTCGACCTCGACGGCGCCCATGATGCCGACGGCGCAGACGAGTACGAGTCCCCGCACACGGCGCCGACCCAGGCGGTCACCGCCGTCGCCCCGTCCGCGGGCAAGGAACTCATCGCACCGCCGACCAGTGAGGTGCCGCGGGGCGAGCAGCCGATGCTCGAGGGCGATGTGGTCTACCTGCTGCCCACCGAGGACATGCTGGCCAAGGGCGCTCCGCACAAGGTGCGCTCCGCCGCCAACGACCGGGTGGTCGAGGCGCTGACCGGGGTGCTGGACCAGTTCGGCATCGACGCGAAGGTCACCGGCTTCACCCGCGGCCCGACGGTCACCCGCTACGAGGTCGAACTCGGCATGGGCGTCAAGGTCGAGCGGGTCACCGCGCTGAGCAAGAACATCGCCTACGCGGTGGCCAGCGCCGACGTGCGCATCCTGTCCCCGATCCCGGGCAAGTCGGCGATCGGCATCGAGATCCCGAACACCGACCGCGAGACCGTGTCCCTGGGCGACGTGCTGCGCTCCTCGGTGGCCCGGCGCAGCGACCACCCGATGATCATCGGCGTCGGCAAGGACGTCGAGGGCGGCTACGTCACGGCGAACTTGGCCAAGATGCCGCACATGCTGGTCGCCGGTGCCACCGGTGCCGGTAAGTCGAGCTTCGTGAACTCGATGATCGTCTCGATCCTGATGCGGTCCACCCCGGACCAGGTGCGCATGGTGCTGGTCGACCCGAAGCGGGTCGAGCTGACGATCTACGAGGGCATCCCGCACCTGATCACGCCGATCATCACCAACCCCAAGAAGGCGGCCGAGGCGCTGGAATGGGTGGTCAGGGAGATGGAGGCGCGCTACGACGACCTGGCCATGTTCGGCTTCAAGCACATCGACGACTTCAACGCCGCGGTCCGCGCCGGGAAGGTCAAGCCACTGCCGGGGTCGGAGCGCAAGATCGCCACCTACCCGTACCTGCTGGTGATCGTCGACGAGCTGGCCGACCTGATGATGGTCGCCCCCCGGGACGTCGAAGCGTCCATCCAGCGGATCACCCAGCTGGCGCGTGCGGCCGGCATCCACCTGGTGCTCGCCACCCAGCGCCCCTCGGTCGACGTGGTGACCGGACTGATCAAGGCGAACGTGCCCTCCCGGCTCGCCTTCGCCACCTCCTCGCTCACCGACTCCCGGGTGGTCCTCGACCAGCCCGGCGCCGAGAAGCTGATCGGCCAGGGCGACGCCCTCTTCCTGCCGATGGGTGCCGCCAAGCCGATGCGCACCCAGGGCGCGTGGGTCGCCGAGTCCGAGATCCACGCGGTGGTCGAGCACGTCAAGAAGCAGCTCAAGCCCACCTACCGCGAGGACGTCGCGGTCGTCGCGGCCAAGAAGCAGGTGGACGAGGACATCGGCGACGACCTCGACCTGCTGCTGCAGGCGGCCGAGCTGGTGGTCACCAGCCAGTTCGGGTCGACCTCCATGCTCCAGCGCAAGCTGCGGGTCGGCTTCGCCAAGGCCGGTCGCCTGATGGACCTGCTGGAGTCGCGGGAGATCGTCGGGCCGTCCGAGGGGTCGAAGGCGCGCGACGTGCTGGTCCAGCCCGACGACCTGCCCGGCACGTTGGCGATGCTGCGCGGCGAGGACGCGCCCGCCGACGACCGCTACGCGGCACCCGAGGGCAGGATGCCGAACGAGCCGCCGGAGGCCGTCGACTACTACGACGACGCCGACGACCTGCGCTGAACGAGGACCCGTGACTGGCACGTACCCTGGTGCGGTGGTGGATCACCGACCCCCCGTCCTCAATGTCGCGAACGTCCTGACGGTGTTGCGCATCGTCGTCGTCCCGTTCTTCGCGTGGGCCCTGCTGGTCGACGGCGGTGAGTCGATCGCCTGGCGACTGGTCGCCACCGGCCTGTTCGCGCTCGCCGCGGTGACCGATCAGGTGGACGGCCACCTGGCACGGCGGATGAACCTGGTCACCGATCTGGGCAAGCTGCTCGACCCGATCGCCGACAAGCTGCTGGTCGGTGCCGCGCTGGTGCTGCTGGCGGTGCTCGGCGAGCTGCCCTGGTGGATCCCGGCGGTGATCCTGGTCCGCGAACTGGGCATCACCGTGATGCGGTTCTTCCTGCTGAAGTACCTGGTGCTGCCCGCATCCCGCGGCGGCAAGATCAAGACGGTGCTGCAGATCGGCGCGTTGACGCTGTTCCTGCTGCCGCTGGACCATCTGCCGGGCTTCGTCGCGGTGATCGCCTGGGTGCTGATGGTCGCCGCCGTGGTCGTCACCGTGATCAGCGGCGCCGACTACGTGCGCACCGCGCTGCGGGTGGCCGCCGAGCACCGTCGCGGACGCCCCGGTTCCGACGACCTGACCCGGCACGCCGCCGCCACCGGCACCACGCCGCCCGACCCCGCCGTCGACTGACCGGGTGCTAGGACCCAGACCGGTTGCCGACCCGGCTGCCGCTGGTCAGGCTGGCGCGGACCGACGCGACATCAGGGGGATAAGGGGGATGGCATGACGGAACTGGAGGACGGCGCGCTCGCCGCCGAGCTGCTGGAGGCGTTGGCCGCCCAGCAGCGCACACTGGCGGTGGCCGAATCGCTCACCGGCGGACTGGTCGCCGCGACCCTGGTCGACGTGCCCGGCGCGTCCCGGGTGCTGCGCGGCGGCGTGGTCGCCTACGCCACCGAGGTGAAGCACCTCGTGCTCGACGTGGACGCCGACCTGCTGGCCGAGCACGGTGCCGTCCACCCGGAGGTCGCCCGTCAGATGGCCCGTGGTGTGCGGCTGCGGCTGCGGGCCGACATCGGGCTGGCCACCACCGGGGTCGCCGGGCCCGACCCACAGGACGGCCACGCCCCGGGGACGGTCTTCGTCGCGGTCTCGACCGCCGAGGGCGAACGGGTGCGGGAGCTGGCGGTGGACGGTGGTCGGGCCGAGGTGCGCGCCGTCAGTCGGGACGCGGCGCTGGCATTGGCTCTGGTGGTCGCCCGCGGCGACGTGGGGGCCACGGACTGAGCAGGCGGCGAGCGGCGCCGTCCGTCGCCGGGCTCGTGCGGCACTGCTGGCACGACGGGACGGCTGGCACGACGGGTACGGCTAGCGGGGTTGACCGGGCTGGCGCACGAGCGGGGACGACGGCTGGCCCAGAGCCGTACCGGGTCCGGCTCCGGGCGGGATGTGCGCACCGGGTGAACATGGCGTGCCGACACCGGGCGCGGGACCGGGTGGGGAACACCGGGCGGCCCCGGCGCGTTGTGACCACCGTGATGAACACCCGGCCCACCACCCGTCGTGACACTGCCGCTGTCGGCGGTGACCTGTACGGTGGGAGCCTGCCCCAGCGGGGCCACCAGGGAGCCGCACTCCGGAACCGCCCGACCCAGCCGGGTCGACCGGTCCCCACGGGTCGGCAGGACGAACGAGGAACGAGAGGGGGACACCAGATGATCGTGTTGCGCCGTGAGATCGGTGACGTGCTGCGGGATGCCCGCCAGCGGCAGGGTCGCACCCTGCGAGAGGTGTCCTCCGCCGCGCGGGTGTCGCTGGGTTACCTCAGCGAGGTCGAGCGTGGCCAGAAGGAAGCGTCGTCGGAGCTGCTGGCCAGCATCTGCGACGCACTGGACACCCCGATGTCGCTCGTCCTGCGTGAGGTCAGCGACCGGATCGCCGTGGCCGAGGGTCTGCTGATCCCCGACACCGTGCCGGCCGACCTCAACACCTGGGACGGCCCCGAAGGCACCTGGGGACGGCGACGCCCCGAGTTGGCCCCGATCGGCTGACCGGCCCACCGGAAGACCAGACGGGACGACCCCGGAACGTCACACGGCGTTCCGGGGTCGTTCTGCGTCCGGGCTGTTTCGCGTCCGGGCCGTTCGGGGTCCGGGTCGATCGGGTGCGGGTCGATCCGCGCCCGGGGCGTTCTGGGTCCAGGACATTCTGCGTCCGGGCCGTTCCGCATCGGAGTCGTTTCGCGTCCCGGGCCGGGAGGTGCGGGTAGTCCGTGTCCCCGGGCGGCGGTCCGCGGGGGCGTCAGTCGCTCGGCTCGCGAGGGGTCCGCCCGCCGCCGACGGCCGCCGGTTGGCAGCGCGGGCACCAGAACACCGGCCGCTCCTGGGGCGGCCGACGTGCGGTGCCGCGCCGGATCGGGGTGCCGCAGCGGCGACACGGTTCGCCCCGGCGGGAGTGCACCCAGCTGCCCCGACCCCGGGTGACGTCGCCGGTGGAGGTGGGCAGGTCGGTGGTGACCGACCGCTGCATCAGGGCGCGGGCCACCCGGAGCAGACGCACCGGGTCGGGCACCTGGTCCGCGGGTGTCCACGGCCACAGGTGCTCCAAGAACTGGGACTCGGCCATGTAGATGGTGCCGATCCCGGCGAGCACCGTCTGGTCCAGCAACACCTCGCACACCGGCGTGCTGCCTTGGTCGGCCCACCGGCGCAGCACCTCGGGGATGCCGTCGGTCTCGAAGTCGTCGGCCAGGATGTCCGGCCCCAGATGACCGATCAGGGTGTGTTCCTGCCGGGTGGGCAGCACGTCGAGCATGCCGAGCAGCTCGCCGACCGCGGTCCAGGTGCTGTTCGCCAGCACGGCACGGACCACCGGTGACCCGGCGACCGCGCCGGGGGAACCGGTGCGGGCGATCCGCCAGGAACCGTCCATCCGCAGGTGGGTGTGCAGGGTGCGGCCGTCGTCGAAGCGGGTGAGCAGGTGTTTGCCGTACGGCACGGTGCCGAGCACGGTGCGCCCGACCAGGTCCACGGTGGCGGCGGTCGGCCACCGCAGGTCGGCGCGGACCAGGACGCGTCCGGCCAGCGCCTCGTCCATCCGGGTCGCGGTGCGCCGCAGGATGTCACCTTCGGGCATCGTGCGGCCTCCCGCCGATCTCCGCTCCATGCGTCGGGCGAGATGGGCGAGCACGCGTCCCGACCGGCGTGACCGCCGGGGCAGCGGCTACCCGCCTCACCGCGCCCCCCGCAGCCGCAGTCCGCGTGGCGTCGGCACGAAGCCCGCATCCGCCAGGGCGCGGGCCAGCCGGGTCGGGTCACCGCCACCGGCGACCAACAGGTCCACCCCGTCCGCGCGGACCAGCGTGATCCGGCCCAGCCGGTCCTCGCGCACCGCGTCCGCCAGCCGGGCACTCGCCAGACGCAGCTCGTCCGGCCGGTCGGAGAAGGTCAGTACGGTGCGCCCGCCCTTCTCCAGGTAGAGCACCAGGGCGCCGTCGACCAGGACGACCACGGCGCCGGACTTGCGGCCCGGTCGGTGACCGGTGGCGTCCTGTGCCCAGGCCGGGGTGGGCGGCCAGGCCAGGGCCGCCCCGTAGGCGTTCGCCGGGTCGGTGGCGGCCAGCAGGACGACGGCCCGGTCGGCGTCGGCCGGTTCGCTCGCCTCGGCGATCTGCTCGATCCGGCGGGCCTCGCCGCGCAGCTCGTCCACCGCGCCGGGCAGGGCGAACTGCGAGCCGCCGAGGTGTTCGGTGAAGTACCCGCGGCGCACATGGCCCGACTGCTCCCATGCCGACAGCACGCGGTACACCCCGGCGAACTGCCGGGTCACGCCCTCGGCGGGGGCCACCGCCCGGGTGAGCACCCCGTGCCGGTCCAGCAGCTGCGCCGCCAGGGCGTGCGCGCGCCGGGTCGGGTCGAGCTCGGGCCGGGGCAGCACCGACCAGCGGCCACCGCCGTCCGGGCCGGTCACCACGGGGCGCGGCGGACGCATCCCGCCGCGCAGTCCCAGGGCGCCGCCGAACCGGCCACCGGACAGCGACCGGGCACGGGGCGGGGCCGCCGGTGTGCGGTGCGCGGTCCGTCCGGCGCCGAGCCGTGCCCGCAACGGCGCGAGGCCGTCGTTGGTGGCCAGACCCGCCCACACCAGGTCCCAGACCGCATCGGTGAGCGCCGCCTGGCTGGGCGGGGCGGCGTCGTCGGCGAGCAGGTCCGCCACCCGGTCGGCCAGCGCGCCGAGGAAGTACGCGCCGCCACCGGCCAGGGCACCGAGGACGGCGCGATGCAGGTCGGTGTCGACGGTGCTCGGCAGCTCGTCGGGCGGCAGCGGCAGGGTCAGGTCCGCGGTGGCGGCCAGGTGCAGGCTCACCAGACCGTCCTTGCCCGGCAGCGTGCCGTGCCCGGCCCAGAGCACCTCGCCCGAGGCGGTCAGCTCGTCCAACATCGCCGGCTGGTAGTCGCGGACCCGGGCGGGGAGCACCAGCTGTTCCAGCGCGGAGGCGGGCAGTACGGTCCCGGCGAGCTGTTCGACCGCCCGTGCCACACCGTCCACCCCACGCAGCCCGGTGGACGACGGCCCGGCCGCCAGGCCGCCCGCGTGCTGCCAGGCGGGCAGGAACCGGGCGAGCGCCTGCTGCGGCACCGGTTCCACCTCGGAGCGCAGCGCCGCCAACGACCGGCGACGCAGGGTGCGCAGGACGTCGGCGTCGCAGTACTCGTCGCCGGTCCCGCCCAGCGCGTCCGGCCGCAACCGGCCCTGCACGATCACACCGGCCCGTTCGAGTCCGCGCAGGCCCGCCTGCACCACCGCGGTGCCCAACCCGAACCGCGCCCCGGCCTGCGCGGCGGTGAACGGCCCGTGGGTGCGGGCGTGCCGACGCAGCAGGTCGCCCAGCGGATCGGGCAGCACCTCGGTGAACGCCTCGGGCACCCCGACCGGCAAGGCGACCCCGAGGGCGTCCCGGAGGCGTCCGGCATCCTCGATCGCGGCCCACTGGTCGGCGTCGGCGACCCCGGACATCCGGACCCGGATCACCCGGCGGCGCTGCTCCAGCTCGGTCAACCAGTCCGGCACCTGCGCGCGCACGTCCTCCCGGGTGCGGGCCAGGACGTCCGCCAGCGGCAGCGGTCCGTGTCGCCGCACCACGTCGGCGAGCCCCTCCAGGTCCCGGGCCTGCCGGTCGGGATGCAGCGCACTGACCTCGGCCTCGGTCCGTTCCACGGCGTCCGGGTCCAGCAGGTCGGCGATCGCGGCGTCGCCCCCGCCACCGAGCAGTTCCTCCAGCAGGGCGGGGTCCAGGGTGAGGGCGGCGGCGCGGCGTTCGGCCAGCGGGGCGTCACCGTCGTAGAGGAACTGGGCGGTGTAGCCGAACAACAGGGACTGGGCGAACGGCGAGGGCCGGGTGGTGGTCACCTCGACGACCCGGATCCGACCCGCCTGGACGTCGCGCATGATCTCGACCAGCGCGTCCACGTCGAAGTCGTCCTGCAGGCACTCGCGGACCGCCTCCAACAGGATCGGGAAGTCCGGGTAGCGCGAGGCGACCGACAGCAGCTGGGCCGACCGCTGCCGCTGCTGCCACAGCGGCTGTCGGCGGTCGGGACGTCGGCGCGGCAGCAGCAGCGCCCGTGCTGCCGCCTCGCGGAAGCGCGCGCCGAACATCGCCGAGCCACCCAGTTCGGTGCGGACGGCGTTCGGCACTTCCTCGGGTTCGATCAGCAGGTCCTCGGTGCTGACCGGGGAGTCGTCGCCGGCGCCCTCGGCGGGTCCGGTGCCGAGCAGGTCGGCGAGGAAGTCGCCCGAGGCGATCATGTCCGGCAGCCGGAGCACGATCCCGTCGTCGGCGTGCATCGCGGCCGCGTCCACCCCGAAGCGTTCCCGGAGCCGCGCGCCGACCACCAGCGCCCACGGGGCGTGCACCCGGGCCCCGTAGGGGGAGTGCACCACCACCCGCCAGTCGCCGAGCTCGTCCCGGAAGCGTTCCACCACGATCGTGTCGTCGCTGGGCAGCGCCCCGGTCGCCTCCCGCTGCTCCCGCAGGTAGGCCAGCAGATTGTCGCCCGCCCACTCGTCCAGCCCGGCGGCGGTCACTCGCTCCCGTGCCTGGTCGTCCGGCAGGGCCGCGACCTCCCGGGACCAGGCACCCATCGCCCGGCCGAGGGTGGCCGGACGGCCCTGGGAGTCGCCCTTCCAGAACGGCAACCGGCCAGGCAGCCCGGGCGCGGGGGTCACCAGCACCCGGTCCGGGGTGATGTCCTCGATCCGCCAGGTGCTCGACCCGAGGGTGAAGGTGTCGCCCACCCGGGACTCGTAGACCATCTCCTCGTCCAGCTCGCCGACCCGCTTGCCGCCGCGCAGCTGACCGCCCGACCGCTCGGCGTCCACCGGCACGTCGGCGGTCTCGGAGCCGGTGGCCAGGAACACGCCGTACAGCCCGCGGTCGGGGATGGTGCCCCCGCTGGTCACCGCGAGCCGCAACGCCCCCGGCCGGGCGGTCAGCACGTCCGCCGCCCGGTCCCAGACGATCCGGGGCCGCAGCTCGGCGAACTCCTCCGACGGGTAGCGCCCGGCCAGCATGTCCAGCACCGCGCGCAGGGTTCCCTCGCCGAGGGTGGCGAACGGGGCCGACCGGCGCAGCACCGTCGCCAGCTCCGCCACCGACCAGTCCTCGGTCGCCACCATCGCGACGATCTGCTGCGCCAGCACGTCCAGCGGGTTGGCCGGCACCGACACCGGCTCGATCAGCCCGGCCCGCATCCGTTCGGCGGTCACCGCCGCCGGGACCAGGTCGCCGCGGAAGGCCGGGAACACCACCCCGTGCGAGACCGCACCCACCTGGTGCCCGGCCCGGCCGATCCGTTGCAGGCCACTGGCCGCCGACGGGGGAGCGCCGACCTGCACCACCAGGTCCACCGCGCCCATGTCGATGCCGAGCTCCAGCGAGCTGGTCGCCACCACCGCGGGCAGCCGACCCGCCTTGAGCTCGGACTCGGTGCGAGTGCGCTCGGCGCGGCTCATCGACCCGTGGTGCGCCCGGGCGATGATCCCGTCGGCCTCGCGGGTGTCCACGCCCACCGCCGCGCCGGACTGGCCGATCGCCTGCGCGGGATGCACCTCCCCGTGGTCCGGCAGGTCCTCGCCCTGGCGCTGGGCCCAGATCTCGTTCATCCGGGCGGTCAGCCGTTCGGCGCCCCGCCGGGAGTTGGTGAAGACCAGGGTGGAACGGTGCGCGGCGACCAGATCGACCACCCGTTCCTCGACGTGCGGCCAGATGGACGGTCGGCTGACCGCCCCGCCGGGCCCGGCTGCCTGCCCGGTCAGGTCGCGTTCGCCCTCGGGCAGAGGGTCGAGGCGGTCGGTGGACGGCCCACCGGCACCGAGGTCCGGCGCCGAGGCCAGGTCGGACAGGTCCGGCACCGGGACGACCACGTCGACGTCGATCACCTTGCTGGACGCCGGCTGCACCACCACGACCTCACGGCCACCGTCCGCCGGCAGGCGCGCGCCGGACAGGAACCCGGCCACCCGATCCACCGGCGTCACGGTCGCGGAGAGCCCGACACGCTGCGCGGGCCCGGGGCCACCGGGGCGGTCCAGCAGGGCGTCCAGACGCTCCAACGAGGCGGCCAGGTGCGCGCCGCGCTTGGTCCCGGCCACGGCGTGGATCTCGTCGATGATGACCGTGCGCACGCCGGAGAGCCCCGAGCGGGCGGCGGAGGTCAGCACCAGGAACAGCGACTCCGGCGTGGTGATCAGGATGTCCGGCGGCTTGGTCGCGAACGCGCGCCGCTCGGCCGGTGGGGTGTCCCCGGTCCGCACCCCGACCGTGACGTCCGGCAGGTCCAGGCCGCGGCGGGTGGCGGCCTGCCGGATGCCGACCAGCGGGGAGCGCAGGTTGCGCTCGACGTCGGTCGCCAGGGCCTTCAGCGGCGAGATATAGAGCACGTGGCAGCGCTGCATCGGCTCGTCCTGCTGCGGGGCCTCCGACGCCCCCGACGCCCCCCGTGCCACCCGGCCGCTGAGGATCCCGTCCAGCGCCCACAGGAAGGCCGCCAGGGTCTTGCCCGACCCGGTCGGCGCGACCACCAGCGCGTGCCGCCCGGTCGAGACCGCGTCCCAGGCCCCCGCCTGTGCGGCGGTCGGTTCCGCGAAGGCCCCGCGGAACCAGTCCTGGGTGGCCGGGGAGAACCGTCCGAGCACGTCATCGGGTGCGGGGCGCTCGCTGCTGGTCACCGGCTCATTCTGGCCCGGGGGTCCGACATCCGCGCCGTGGGGAGGGGGCGGCGCTGCTCGCGGCTCGCCGTCCTGCGTCTGGTGCTGCGGACCGCGGTACGTCAGGGTGGTGGCCATGACGACACGCGGCGCCGCCATCTCCTGGGACATGATCGTCGACGAGCGGGTGTCGCTGGCCGCGGACCTGCGCGCCCTGGCCCCCGAGCAATGGGCCGCCCCATCCCTGTGCGACCGGTGGTCGGTGCAGGACGTGGTCGCCCACCTGACCGCCGCGGCGACCACCGGACGCTGGGCCTGGCTGCGGAGCATCGTCGGGGCGCGGTTCGACCCGGCTCTGCACAACGACCGTCGCCTGGCCGAGCACCGTGGCGCCGGCCCGGCGGAGACCCTGGCCCGCTTCGAGGCCGCGACCCAGAGCCGGATCGCGCCCACCGGGGACCTCTGGGCCTGGCTCGGCGAGGTGATCGTGCACCAGGCGGACATCCGCGAACCAGTGGGCATCGCCACCCGCCCGGACCCCGAGCGGGTCGCCGCGGTGGCGGCGGGATATGTCCGGAAGGACTTTGCGGTGCCCTCGCGCACCGCTGCCCGGGGTCTGCGATGGGTCGCCACCGACAGCGCCTTCGCCGCCGGTGACGGGCCGACGGTCCGCGGGACGACCCTCGACCTGGTGCAGGCGATGGCGGGTCGCCCGACCGCGGTGGCACGGCTGACAGGGGACGGGGCGGCCCTGCTCGCGGCCCGCGCGAGCGCGGACTAACCTCGGCGGTCGACCCGGCGGGCGGTGGACCGAGCCCGGGGTGACGCGGAGCGGGAGACGTCGGTGCGGTATCGGGAGTTCTGGCAGTTGGTCGACGAGGTGTTCGGCAGCGCCCACGGCCGCTCGCTGGTGCGCGAGTACGTGCTGCCCGCGCTCGGCGGCGTCACGGCCGAGCGCGCGATGGAGCAGGGCGTCGAACCTCGGGACATCTGGCACGCGCTGTGCGACGAGCTGGACGTGCCGGACGCCCAGCGCTGGGGCACCGATCAGCACCGTCAGGCACCGCCCCGTCGCTGACCGGTCGGCCCGTGGCACCCTGAGGACATGACCGGTCGTCTTCCGTTGCGGCGCTGGTGGGCCATCACGCTGAGCGACCTCGCCGACGTGCTGCTCGGCCTGGCGGTGACGGCGCTCGGCCTGGGTGTCGGCATCGCACTGGTCGACGGGGTGAGCGCCAGCAACCCGGGTTCGGTGCTGCTGGTCGCCCTGCTCGTCGGACTGGGCGACCTGGTGCTGCGTCCCTCGCTGCGCGTGCTGGCCCGGGTCGGCGGTGCGATGGGCGCGCTGGCGGCCGGACTGGGCGCGCAGGTGCTCGTCGCGTGGTTCGCGCTCTGGGCGGTGCCCGGGGTGCACGTGCGCAACGCGTGGGCGGCGGTCGGCGTCCTGGTGGTCACCGCGGTGGCGATGGCGATCGGGCGCTGGGTGTGGGGTGCGGGCGATTCGGACTACGTGGTCGGCGACGTGCTCCGGCGGGCACGCTCCCGGGCGCGCCGATCCGGCGAGGGCGGGGCGGTCGAGGGTTGGCGGGAACGTCCCCCGGGCCTGCTGGTGGTGCAGCTCGACGGGGTGGCCGCCCCGGTGCTGGCGCAGGCCGTGGACGCCGGGCTGGTGCCCACCATGGCGAGCTGGGTCACCGCCGGCAGCCACCGACCCGACCACTGGTGGGCGCGCATCCCCGCCACCACCCCGGCCAGCCAGGCGGGCATCCTGCACGGGGCGGCCGACCAGGTGTGTTCCTTCCGGTGGTGGGACCGGGCCGCCGGGCGGCTGGTGGTGACGAACCATCCCGACGACGCCGCGATGGTGGAACGGCGACTGACCGACGGCGCGGGGCTGCTGGCGGGTGGCGGTGCCGCGGTCGCGACGATGTTCTCCGGGGACGCGGAACGCCAGTTCCTGGTGATGAGCCAGGCCCGACGGGGGATCGGACCGGGTGCTCCGTACCTGCGCTTCTTCGCCAGCCCGTTCGTCCTGGCCCGCGCCGTCACCCTCACCATCGGCGAGGTGGTCAAGGAGCTGTACCAGGGCCGCCGGCAACGCCTGCGCGACGTGCGCCCCCGGGTGCCGCGGCGCGGCTGGTACGTGCTGCTGCGCGGGATCACCAATGTGCTGCTGCGCGACCTCGCCACCGCCCTCACCGCCGAGCAGCTGGTCCGCGGCGTGCCGGTGGTCTATCTCTCCCTGGTCGACTACGACGAGATCGCGCACCACGCCGGACCGACCCGCCCGGAGTCGCTGCGATCGCTGGAAGGTCTGGACCGGGTGCTCGGCACCCTGGACCGGGTGCGCGAGGTGGCGCCGCGGGACTACCGGGTGGTGGTGCTGTCGGATCACGGCCAGACGCTCGGCCCCACCTTCGAGCAGGTCACGGGGGAGACGCTGCCCGCCGTGGTGCACCGCCTGATGGCGGAGCCGGGTCTGGACGCCGTCCAGGCGTCGGGCGACGAGGAGTGGGGACCGCTGAACGCCTTCCTCGCCACGGTGCAGGCGCATGGCGAGGACCGCTCGGTGGTGCTGGGGCCGCAGGGCAAGGACCGCTCGGGCGATCTGCACGCCGACAGCAGCCGACCCGCCGGGGTGCGCACCGGCTCCCCGCCGCCGGACGTGGCGGTCACCGGGTCGGGCAATCTCGGCATGGTGTGGTTCCCCCGGGCCGAGTCCCGTCTGACGCTGGAGCAGATCGACGCACGCTGGCCGGGGCTGGTCGGCGGGCTCGCCGCGAGTCCGGGGATCGCGGTGGTGCTGGTCGACACGGTGGCGCACGGGCTGGCGGCGGTCGGTCCGGCCGGGATCGCCTGGCTGGAGCGGGGCATGCGTGGGGTGCCGAGCGACCACCCGGACCGCGCATCGGGCGAGGCGGCGACGGAGACCGACGCGACCGTCGTCGAGGGCATCGACCCGCTCGCCCCGTTCGGGCCGCACGCGGCAGCCGATCTGCGCCGCCTCGGTCGGCTCGGCAACGTCGGCGATCTGGTGCTGGTGTCCGAGCTGACCCCCGAGGGGTGGGTGCACGCCTTCGAGGGGCAGGTCGGATCCCACGGCGGGATCGGCGGCGCGCAGAACGCCGCCGTGCTGCTGCACCCGACCGAACTGGCCCTCGACCCGGATCTGGTGGACCCCGAGTTCGGCATCCTGGTCGGCGCGGACGCCGTCCACCGGCAGCTCGTGCGCTGGGCGGGGCAGCTCGGCCTGCGCGACGGGGTGACGGCCCGAACCCAGCAGCCGGGGCGCCGACCGTGACCGGGGCGCCGGAGGGGACCCACGTGGCCGCACCGGACCGGATCACGGTGCGCTGGCTCGGCCACGCCACCGTCGTGCTGGACATCGGTGGCACCCGCCTGCTCACCGACCCGCTGCTGCGACCGCACGCGGGGCTGCTCCGGCGCCGTGCGGCACCGCCCCGTCCCGGCGATTGGGCGGGCACCGACGCGGTGCTGCTCTCGCACCTGCACCACGACCACGCCGAGCTCGGCTCCTTGCGGTTGCTCGGCGGCACCCCGGTGCTCACCGCCCCGGCCAACGCACACTGGCTGACCGGCCACGGAATCACCGGCGCTCGCGGCATCACCGCCGGGGAGTGGTCCCCGGTGGGGGACGGGGCGGCCCGGGTGCGCCCCGTCACCGCCGTGCACGGTCATCGTCCGATGCCGCACCGGCCGAACGCGGCGAACGGCTTCCTGATCACCACCCCCGGTCTGCGGGTGTGGTTCGCCGGGGACACCGCCCCGTTCCCGGAGATGCGTGAGCTGCCGGAGATCGCCGAGGGGCCGATCGACCTCGCCCTGGTGCCGGTGGGCGGGTGGGGTCCGCGGCTGTCCGGTGGGCACCTCGACCCGGTGCAGGCGGCCCGGGTGTGTGCGCTGGTGGGCGCCCGGCACGCGGTGCCGATCCACTGGGGGACGCTGCACGCGCCCGCCTCGCGTCGGCTGCCGCCGGGCTGGATGGACCGGGGTGGCCCGGCCTTCGGTGCGGCCCTCGCGCGGGAGGGGCTGCGGGGCAGCGTGCTGATGCCGGGGGAGCGGCTGCGACTGCCGCTGGACGACTCCGACACTCCGACCGACGGCTGAGGGTCAATCGAACAGATGTTCGGCTACAGTCGTCCGTGATGACACCGCGAGGTGCGATCACCGCAGGCACGTCCCGTCCCCAACCGGGGGTGGTGTCGCCTGCTGTGGACGGTCTCGCGGGGCATGTCGGTGGTCGGGCATACCGTCGTCGCAGCATCCAAGACCAGCCCCAGTAGGCGCAGCGAGAGACGCTGCTCGATATCGACGAGGTGGACACATGCCCGCTCCCCAGGACCGCGAGAAGGCCCTCGAGGCCGCTCTCAGCCAGATCGACCGTCAGTTCGGCAAGGGTTCGATCATGCGCCTCGGCGAGGAGGGGCGGGTCCCGGTCGAGGTCATCCCGACCGGCTCCATCGCGCTGGACGTCGCGCTGGGCATCGGTGGACTGCCCAAGGGCCGGATCGTCGAGGTCTACGGCCCGGAGTCCTCCGGTAAGACGACCGTCGCACTGCACGCCGTCGCCAACGCGCAGCGCCAGGGCGGCATCGCCGCGTTCATCGACGCCGAGCACGCTCTGGACCCGGACTACGCCAAGAAGCTCGGCGTCGACACCGACGCGCTGCTGGTCTCCCAGCCGGACACCGGTGAGCAGGCGCTCGAGATCATGGACATGCTGATCCGCTCCGGCGCGATCGACATCATCGTCATCGACTCGGTCGCGGCCCTGGTGCCCAAGGCCGAGATCGAGGGCGAGATGGGTGACAGCCACGTGGGTCTGCAGGCCCGCCTGATGTCCCAGGCCCTGCGGAAGGTCACCGGTGCGCTGAACGCCTCCGGCACCACCGCGATCTTCATCAACCAGCTGCGCGAGAAGATCGGTGTGTTCTTCGGCTCCCCGGAGACGACCACCGGTGGTAAGGCGCTGAAGTTCTACGCCTCGGTCCGGATGGACATCCGACGCATCGAGACCCTGAAGGAGGGTTCGGACGCCGTCGGTAACCGCACCCGGGTCAAGGTGGTCAAGAACAAGATGGCCCCGCCGTTCAAGCAGGCCGAGTTCGACATCCTCTACGGCGTCGGCATCTCCCGTGAGGGCAGCCTGATCGACCTCGGTGTCGAGCACGGCATCGTGCGCAAGTCCGGCTCCTGGTTCACCTACGAGAGCGACCAGCTGGGCCAGGGCAAGGAGAACGCCCGCGGCTTCCTGCGGGACAACCCGGAGCTCGCGGCGGAGATCGAGAGCAAGATCAAGGCCAAGCTCGGCATCGGGGTCTCCGCTGACGCGGAGTCCGCCGAGGAGGTCAAGGTCGACTTCTGATGTCGACAGCACGGCCACACGACACCGGCGCCTCGGGGGACGACCCCTGGGCGCCGGTGTCCGTGCACGACGACCCGTGGCAGCCCGCGGCCGGTGCGGATGAGGCGTGGGGGACATCGGACGACGCCGAGCCGGCATGGTCCGCCGACGCTGACGCGTCGGACGCCTGGTCCGTGGAGCCGACGGACGGTGATGCGTGGTCCTCGTCCCCGCAGGCCCCAGCGCGACGGACGTCGGCCCGGCGCGCCCCACGGGACTCCGGGGAATCGGGTGCGGGGGACACTCCCGGGCGCCAGGGCCGGTCACGACGACCCGCCGACCCTGGTGCCGGAGCTGCTCCCGAACCCGCCGGGCCGGACCCGAGCCAGCGCTCGACCTCCCCCCGGCGGCGGCCCACGAGGTCGACGGCGGCGGGCGATCCGCGTGCCGACGCACCCGTCTCGCTGACCGCACTCGCGGCGCTGCTCACCCCCGCATCCGCGCTCGACGCCGCCGAGGGACGCACAGCACAGCAGGAACGCGTGGCGCGGCTGCTCGCCACCCGTGCGTCGGCGGCGGTCGACCCGCCGCAGACCGACCCCGCGACCACCGGCGCGACCACCGGCGCGACCATCGGCGCCCCGGGGGACGCGGGCCGCGCTGATGACCTCCCCGACCCGGAGGCCGACGACCGCCCCTCGACCGCATCCCGACGGCCCGCCCGTGGCGGAGGTCCGGGTACCAGCACGGGACGCAGCGGGAGGACCCGGCGCGGGGGAGCCCGCACCGGCCGCGGCCCCGCGACCTCCGACGACCCGGACGCGCCGGACGGCCCGCCGACCACCGACGCGGAACACGAGTCCGCCGCCCGCGCCATCGTGCTGCGCCAGCTGACCGCCGCCCCCCGAAGCCGCCATCAGCTGGCCGAGGCGCTGGCCCGCCGGGAGATCCCGGAGCGGGTGGCCGACCGGGTGCTCGACCGGTTCACCGAGGTGGGGCTGATCGACGACGCCGCCTACGCCGAGATGCTGGTCCGCTCGCGCCACACCGAGCGGGGCCTGTCCCGCCGGGCACTGAGCATGGAGCTGCGTCGCAAGGGTGTCTCGCCGGAGGACTCCGCGGCGGCGCTGGACCAGGTGGACGACGAGGACGAGGAGGCCGCCGCCCGGGCGCTGGCGCGCAAGAAGCTCCGCGCCACCCGCGGCCTGGACCGGGAGGTCCGGCTTCGCCGCGCGTTCGGCGCCCTGGGCCGCAAGGGATACGGCGGCAGCCTGGTGTCCCGGGTGGTGCGGGAGGAACTGGCGGCGGAGGACGAGGCCGAGTAGCCGTCCACCTGGACGCCGTGGGGAGCCGTCCGTCCGCCACGGGCGATGTCGCCGCAGCCCATAGGGGACAATGAGGTCAGATCCGACCCCCGCACGTCAGGAGCAGCAATGGGTGACATGGCCATCGTCGTCGGCATGTTGGCGGCGTGTCTGGTCGCCCTGCTGCTGATCCTGATCGCGCGACGCGAGGCGACGGCCGTCCGGCAGCAGGCCCAGCAGGACGTGCAGTCGATCAAGGACGAGGCCCGCACCAGCCTGGCCGATGTCCAGCGCCGCGAGGAGCGTCTGACCGAGCGGGAACAGTCGATGACGGCCGCCGAGCGCGCCCTCGCCGAGCGCGAGCGAGCGGTCCGGATGGAGGCCGAGCAGGCGGCCGCGGCACAGCGGGCCACCGCGGAGACCGAGCGGGCGTTGGCGGACCGCACCGCACGGGTGGAGCGCGAACTGGCCGCCCGGCAGGCAGCGGTGGAGGACGAGGCGCGGTCCCGCGCGGCGGCTGCCGAGCGCGCGGCCGAGCAACGGGTGACGCTCGCCGAGCAGGAAGCGGTCGAGCGACTGGAGGCCGCCTCCGGGTTGACCGCGTCGGAGGCCCGCTCGGAGTTGATCCGGCGGGTGACGGCGGAGGCGACCCAGTCGGCGGCCGCGTCGGTCCGCCGGGTGGAGGCGCAGGCCAAGCGGCAGGCCGAGGCGCGGGCGCGGCGGATCATCGCGACCGCGCTGTTCCGGACCGCGGCGCCGACCAGCGCGCAGAGCACGGTGACCGTCCTGCCGCTGCCCTCGGACGACATGAAGGGCCGGATCATCGGCAAGGAGGGGCGCAACATCCGCACCTTCGAGGCGCTGACCGGCGTGAACGTGCTGGTTGACGAGACCCCGGGTTCGGTGGTGCTGAGCTGCTTCGACGCCGAGCGCCGCGAGGTCGCCCAGGTGGCCCTGGAGTCGTTGATGGCCGACGGCCGGATCAATCCGCAGCGGATCGAGGCCGCCTACGCCGACGCGGTGGCGGGTGCCGAGCAGCGGGACGAGGAGGCCGGTCACGACGCGGCCGAACGCGCCGGGGTCAGCGGTCTGGATCCGGCGCTGATCCGCACCCTGGGCCGGCTGCGCACCCGGACCTCCTACGGCCAGAACGTGCTGGAGCACCTGGTCGAGACCGCGCTGGTGGCGGCCCAGCTGGCGACCGAGGTCGGTGCGGACGAGCAGGTCACCCGCCGAGCGGCGTTCCTGCACGACATCGGCAAGGCGCTCACCGGGCAGCAGCCGGGCACGCACGCGCAGGTGGGTGCGGCCCTGGTGCAACGGCACGGGGAGTCGTCCGTGGTGGTCAACGGCGTGGCCGCCCACCACGAGGAGGTGCCGCCGGAGACGGTGGAGGCGGTGCTGGTGCAGGCGGCCGACGCGGTGTCGGCGGCCCGACCGGGTGCCCGGCGCGAGGACATCGACCAGCACATCGAGCGGCTGGACGAGCTGGAGAAGCTGGTGGTCGGGCACGACGGCGTGCGGCGGGCATTGGCGATGGCGGCCGGACGCGAGCTGCGGGTCGTGGTGGAGCCGAACGAGGTGCCGGACGAGGCGATGGGCCGGCTCGCGGTCGAGATCGCGCGGCACATCGAGAAGGACCTGTCCTACCCGGGGGAGATCAAGGTGACGGTGGTGCGCGAGGTGCGGGCGTCGGCCACCGCGGGCTGAGCGCAGCACGCCTCCGGCCGGGCGGCGCTTCCGAGAGCGCGACCCGACCGGAGTCCTGCGTCACACCGTGGTGCGGACGCCCGCCACGGCAGGTGCCGCCGCCCGCACCGTCCCGGCCGTGCGGCCGCGCAGGCGACGCGCGAGCCGGTTCGCCAACGCCCCGAGCAGCACGTTCACCAGGATGAAGATGATCGCCACCACGATCAGCGCCGGGATCAGATTCTGGTAGGTGGTGCCGATCTGCCGACCCTGGCGCAGGAGCTCGACGTAGGTGATCAGGTACCCGAGCGCCGAGTCCTTGAGGATGACGACCAGCTGGCTGACCAGCGCGGGCAGCATCGCGACCAGGGCCTGGGGGAGCAGCACCGACCACAGGGTCGACCCCTCGGTCAGCCCCACCGCCAGCCCCGCCTCGCGCTGACCGCGGGGCAGACCGTAGACACCGGAGCGGATCAGCTCGGCGACCACGGACCCGTTGTAGAGCGTCAGGCCGATCACGACCGCGACCAGTGGCAGCTGTTGCACCGGCAGGATCTGCAGCTGACCCAGGAACAGCCAGCCGAAGATCATCATCAGCAGCACCGGGACCGCGCGGAAGAACTCGACCACCACCCCGCAGAACCAGCGCACCGGACGCAGCGTGGACACCCGGCCCAGGCCGAACACGAGGCCGAACACCAGCGAGGTGACGATGGAGATGCCGGCCGCCACCAGGGTGCCGCGCAGTCCGGGCAGCAAGTAGTACTGCCAGACGTCGGCGGTGGCGAACGGCGACCACTTGGCGGCGGTGAGCTGGTCCTTGTCGGCGAGCGCCTTGACGAAGAAGCCCGCGATCACCAGCAGGACCAGGCCCGCGACGATGTTGGCGATCAGCATCCGCCGCCGGGCGCGCGGCCCGGGGGCGTCGAACAGCAGGTCGCTCATCGTTGCACCGCCAGTCGTCGGGACGCCCAGGTGATCAGCACGCCGGTGGGCAGCACGATGATCACGAAGCCGAGCGCGAACAGCAGGAACACCGCGAAGATCACGTCCGGCCGGAACTCGATCATGGTCTTCATCAGGGCGGACGCCTCCGCCACCCCGATCGCCGAGGCCACGGTGGTGTTCTTGATCAGGGCGATCAGGGCGTTGCCGAGCGGGGCGATCGCCCCCCGGAACGCCTGCGGCAGGATCACGATCCGCATCGCCTGGCCGAAGCCGAGACCGATCGATCGTGCCGCCTCGGCCTGCCCGGTGGGCACCGTGTTCACCCCGGAGCGCAGCGCCTCGGCGACGAAGGCCGCGTGGTACACCGACAGCCCGAGCACCGCGAGCCGCAGGTTGTTGTCGTCCAGGAAGGTCGGCGACTCCCGGTCCGCCAGCGACAGGCCCATCGTGTAGAACAGCCCGAGGCTGCAGAACACGATGATCAGGGTCAACGGGGTGTTCCGGATCGTGTTGACGTAGAACGCCCCGGCGGCCCGCATGCTCGGCACCGGCGACACCCGCATCACGGCGATCACGGTGCCGATCACCAGCGACCCCACCGCCGCCAGTCCTGACAGTTCGAGCGTCGTCAGGAAGGCGGCGATGACGTTGTACTGGCTGAACAGCTCGCTGAAGTCCGCCCAGTAGTCACCCATCTGCGGTCAGCTGCACGACTCGGGCGTCGGCGGGTTGAGGTCGGCGTTCGGGGTGTAGTTCGCGTCGCCGAGGTTCTCGTCCAGCAGCTTCTCCCAGGTGCCGTCGTCGATCATCGCGGTGATCGCGTCGGTGACGTCCTGGCACATGTCGGAGTCCTTGGGCAGGCCGACGCCGTAGTTCTCCTCGGAGAACGGGTTGCCGACCACCTTGAGCTTCCCGGCGTAGGCGTCCTGCGCGGCGAATCCGGCCAGGATGATGTCGTCGGTGGTCACCGCGTCGATCGTCCCGGCGGCCAGGGCCTCGACGCACTCGGAGTAGCCGTCGAACTCCTGCAGCTGGACGTCACCGGCGTAGTCGTCCTTGATCCGCTGCGCGGGGGTGGAGCCGGTGACCGAACAGAGCAGCTGCCCGTCCAGGTCCTCGGGGCCGGTGATGTCCGAGTCCTCGGCGACCAGCAGGTCCTGCCCGGCGACGAAGTACGGCCCGGCGAAGTCGACGGTCTGCTTGCGCTCGTCGGTGATCGAGTAGGTGGCGACGATCATGTCGACCTGCCCGTTCGACAGCAGGTTCTCCCGCTGCGCCGAGGGGGCCTCCCGGAACTCGATCTGGTCCTCGGAGTAGCCCAGCTGCTCGGCGATGTACCGCGCCACGTCGACGTCGAAGCCGGTGTAGTCCCCACCCTGCTGCAGGCCGAGTCCCGGCTGATCGAACTTGATCCCGACCGTGAGCTTGTCGGAGCTGTTCGATCCGCCGTCGGTGGATCCGGAGTCGGAGCCCCCGGACGAGCAGGCGGCGAGGGTCAGGCCCAGGGCGGCGACGGCCGCTCCGGTGCGAGCGATGCGGTGCATGGCGTGTTTCCTTCCGGTTGACGTCAGTGCGTGAGGATCTTCGACAGGAAGTCCTTGGCGCGGTCGGTGCGCGGTGCGGTGAAGAACTCGTCGGGGGTGCCCTCCTCGACGATCTGGCCGCCGTCCATGAACACCACCCGGTGTGCGGCGCGGCGGGCGAAGCCCATCTCGTGGGTGACGACGATCATCGTCATGCCGTCCTTGGCGAGGTCGGTCATCACGTCCAGGACCTCGTTGATCATCTCCGGGTCGAGGGCGGAGGTCGGCTCGTCGAACAGCATCACCTGGGGCTTCATCGCCAGGGCGCGGGCGATGGCCACCCGTTGCTGCTGACCGCCGGACAGCTGGGCGGGGAGCTTGCCCGCCTGATTGGCGACGCCGACCCGTTCCAGCAGTTCCTGGGCCGATCGCTTCGCCTCGGCCTTGGTCTGCCGCTTGGACTTGATCGGTCCGAGGGTGACGTTCTCCAGCACCGTCTTGTGCGCGAAGAGATTGAAGGACTGGAACACCATCCCGACGTCGGCGCGCAGTCGGGCCAGTTGTTTGCCCTCGGCGGGCAGCGGGGTCCCGGCGACGCTGATCGTGCCCTCGTCGATGGTCTCCAGCCGGTTGATCGTGCGGCAGAGGGTGGATTTGCCGCTGCCGGAGGGGCCGATCACCACGACGACCTCGCCCGTGCGCACGGTCAGGTTGATGTCGCGCAGCACGTGCAGATCGCCGAAGTGCTTCTGCACCCCCTCGAGCACCACCAGCGGCGCTGTGTCGGTCTGAGCCATTCCGTGACGGTAGGGGGGGAGTGTGACCTGCGCCATTCGGTGCGGTCACAGGCAGGTAACAGCTGGACGTACCCTGGTCCGCGATGAGCACGATGACGCCCCCCGCTGCCGACCAGGCGACCCGCACGTACCTGGTCAAGACCCTCGGCTGCCAGATGAACGTCCACGACTCCGAGCACATGGCCGGACTGCTGGAGCAGGCGGGCTATGTGGCCGCGAGCCCGGAGGCCGCTGCCGCCGAGGAGGCCGACGTCATCGTCATCAACACCTGCGCGGTGCGGGAGAACGCCGCCGACCGGCTGTACGGCAACCTGGGACGGCTCGCCGGGATCAAGCGTCACCGGCCCGGGATGCAGATCGCCGTCGGTGGCTGCCTCGCGCAGAAGGACCGGACCGGCATCGTCGAGCGCGCCCCGTGGGTGGACGTGGTCTTCGGCACCCACAACCTCGACGTGCTGCCGGTGCTGCTGGACCGCGCCCGGCACAACCAGGACGCCGCGGTGGAGATCGCCGAGTCGTTGCAGGTGTTCCCCTCCACGCTGCCGACCAAGCGCGAGTCGGCCTACGCGGGCTGGGTGTCCATCAGCGTGGGCTGCAACAACACCTGCACCTTCTGCATCGTGCCGCACCTGCGGGGCAAGGAGCGCGACCGGCGGCCCGGCGACGTGCTCGCCGAGGTGCAGGCGCTGGTCGACCAGGGCGCGATCGAGGTGACCCTGCTCGGGCAGAACGTGAACTCCTACGGCGTCGAGTTCGGTGACCGGGGAGCGTTCGCCAAGCTGCTGCGGGCCGCCGGTGCCACCCCCGGGCTGGAGCGGCTGCGGTTCACCTCCCCGCACCCGGCCTCCTTCACCGACGACGTGATCGCGGCGATGGCCGAGACCCCCACCGTGATGCCCAGCCTGCACATGCCGTTGCAGTCCGGTTCGGACCGGATCCTGCGGGCGATGCGCCGCTCTTACCGCTCGGCCAAGTTCCTCGGCATCCTGGAGCGGGTCCGGGCGGCGATGCCGGAGGCGGCGATCACCACCGACATCATCGTGGGCTTCCCGGGGGAGACCGAGGAGGACTTCGCCGAGACCCTGCGGGTGGTCGAGGAGAGCCGGTTCTCCTCCGCCTTCACCTTCCAGTACTCGATCCGGCCCGGCACCCCCGCGGCGGACCTGCCGGACCAGCTGCCGAAGGCCGTGGTGCAGGAGCGCTACGAGCGGCTCACCGCCCTGCAGGACCGGATCGCGCTGGAGGAGATGCAGGCGCAGGTCGGCCGCACCGTCGAGGTGCTGATGGCCGAGGGCGAGGGACGCAAGGACGGCGCCACGCACCGCCTGTCCGGCCGTGCCGCCGACAACCGGCTGGTGCACGTCGCGCTGCCGAGCGAGCTGGCCGAGGCCGACCGTCCGCGGCCGGGGGACCTGGTGACCGTGGAGGTCACCCGGGCCGCGCCGCACTTCCTGGTCGCCGACTCCGGGCTGACCGGTGGCGGCTTCGCGGTCCGGCGCACCCGGGCCGGGGACGCCTGGGCGCGCGGCGACGAGCACAGCCACGGCGAGGCGGGCGACGCCTGCGGCACCGGCGCCCCGGCGGGTCCGGTGCTGCTCGGACTGCCGACGCTCAAGTAGCCGCCGGGCGGGACGGCCCGCTCAGCCGACCGGGGGCAGCAACCCGTCCAGTGCCTCGAACGCCTGCACCCCGGTGCCCAGTCCGCAGGAGATCAGCTGGTCCAGCTGCTCAGCGGTCACCCCGCGTTCCAGGTCGGTGGAGACCTCGGAGTACAACGCCAGCTGGCCCTGCTCCTCGCGCAGGTAGAGCTTGGGCCAGATCCGGTCCCGGTTCCAGTCGTTGAGCGCCAGCGACGCCGAGCGGCGGGCCTCGACCGGCAGCTGCCGGTGCCAGCGACCCCGGACCTGCAACACCTCCTGCTCGTCGCCGAGCAGGAAGAACCAGAACCGGTTCTGGTTCCACACCCCCGTCAGGTCGCCGTCGTCGTCCACCCGGAAGTGGTAGTCGTGCGCGCTGAGCGCGGCGGCGACCCGGTCCTGGGTGAGCGTGGTCGGTCGGGCCTGCGCGGGGCGGGTCGGGGTCTGCTGCGCGCCGAGCACCCGGGACAGCCAGCCCGGGCCGGTCACGGGGCCACCGCCGCGGGGTCGGGGTACAGCTGGTCGATGCTGTCGAAGAAGCTGTTCGCGCTGCTCAGGCCGCACGAGAGGAGCTGATCGAGTTGCTCCTGAGTAACACCGTGCTCCAGGTCGGTGGACGTCTCGGCCACCACGTTCACCATGCCGTTGTCCCGCACCCGGGCGTAGGCCTTGGGCCAGATCCGCTCGGCGTTCCACTCCTCGCACACGTCGAGCACCTCGTGCAGGCGCTCGAGGGCGATGTCCCGGTGCCACTGGCCGCGGATCTGCAGGATCTCCTGCTTCTCGCCGAGCAGGAAGAAGAAGAACAGCCGACCCTTCCATAGGCCGCCGATGTCGCCGTCGTCATCGGTGAAGTAGTGGAAGTCGTTGTCCTTCAGCCAGGCGATGATCCGCTCGGTGGCCAGCGGCGTCGGACGGCCGTCCAGCAGGGCGGCGTCGAGCATCCCACCCCGTGCGTCGCCCGATGTGGTCGGCCGCCGGCGGTTCCGGAAGAGACCCATGGGCTCACACTACCCGGGCAGGTCATCCGTGGCTCGGGTGGCCGGGTGACCCCCTGACCTGGAGGGAAACGTCCGATTCGGTAGTGTCTTGTCGCGCCAGACCCTGACCGCACGACCATCGAGGATCATCATGGGCTTCTTCACCAAGCCGGACGCCACCCCCGCGGGTGCGCTGGCCCCGCTGACCAAGGACCGGATGAAGGCGGTGTTGGACAGCCGTGAGATGAACTACGGCGTCGACGACGACGGCGACATCGGTGGTTACTGGGACGGGCACCTGTTCTTCTTCTTCCAGCTCGGCCAGAACGGGGAGTACCTGCAGACCCGTGGCCGCTGGAACCGCAAGGTCGGCGTCGACCAGCTCGCCGCGGTGACCGAGGCGGTCAACGAGTGGAACGCCACCAAGCTGTGGCCGAAGGTCTACGTCCGGGTCGAGGACGAGGTGCTCGGCGTCTACGGCGAGCACACCGTCGACTACGAGGCCGGGCTCACCGACGAGCAGCTCGACCAGCACCTGGCCTGCGGCATCATGACCACGCTGCAGTTCTTCGAGCAGCTGGACGAGGCATACCCGGCCGAGGCCGCGGTGGCGAAGGCCGAGTACGACGCCGAGTGACGCGGACGACGACGGGGCCGTGACGACACTGGCGTCACGGCCCCGTCGCCTGCACGGAAGGAACCGATGAGCGAGAGCAAGGCGTTCCAGGTCGACCTGCACGGGGTGGTCGACCTGCTGGCCCGGCACCTGTACTCCGGCGAGCGGGTGTACCTGCGCGAACTGATGCAGAACGGGGTGGACGCGATCACCGCGCGCCGCCGCCTGGACCCCGATGCCCCGGCCACGGTGCGGATCCGCCCGCTGCCGGACGGTGCGCTGGCGGTCACCGACTCCGGCGTGGGGCTGACCGCCGCCGAGGCCGAGGAACTGCTCGCCACCGTCGGCCGCTCGTCCAAGCGGGACGCCGACCTCGGGCTGGCCCGCCAGGAGTACCTGGGGCAGTTCGGCATCGGACTGCTGTCGGCCTTCATGGTCGCGGACCGGATCGAGCTCACCTCCCGGTCCGCGCGCGACCCGCAGGCCCCCGCCGTGCGGTGGATCGGGCACGCCGACGGGTCCTACGAGCTGACCGAACTGCCCGCCGACGCCGACGTGCCGGCCGGTTCCACCGTGCTGCTGCGCCCGCGCCGGGACGCCGAGCACTGGCTCGAGGTCGGCACCGTCGTGGCCCTGGCCGAGGAGTTCGGCTCGCTGCTGCCGGTCGACCTGGCGGTGGAGGTGCCCCTGGAGGACGGGACGGCCGCCCGGGTGTGGCGCCGGATCTCCGAGCCCGCGCTGCCCTGGCAGGTCGAGTACCCCGACGCTGGTCGCCGCGCCGCCGCCCTCACCCGGTACTGCGAGCGGGCGCTCGGCTTCACCCCGCTGGCCGCCATCGACCTGGACGTGCCGCTGGCCGGGGTCAGTGGCGTCGCCTACGTGCTGCCCACCGCGGTGCCGCCGGGCGGTTCCGGGGCGCACCGGGTCTATCTCAAGCGGATGCTGCTGGGCACCCGGGTCGAGGGCCTGCTGCCGGAGTGGGCGTTCTTCGTCCGGTGCGTGATCGACGCCTCCGGCCTGCGGCCCACCGCCTCGCGCGAGCAGCTCTACTCCGACGAGGTGTTGCTGGCGACGCAGGAGGCGCTGGCCGCGTCGATCCGGAGCTGGCTGCTGACCACCCTGGAATCGGATTCGGGTCAGGCGGCCCAGTTCGTCCGGACCCACCACCTCGCCGTGCGTTCCCTGGCGCTCACCGACGACACCATGCTGGACCTGGCCGCCCGGATCCTGCCCTACGAGACCACCGACGGACAGCTCACCCTGGACGAGGTGGCCGAGCAGCACGGGGCGGTGGTCTACGCCGCGACCCTGGAGGAGTACAAGCGGATCGCCCCGGTCGCCCGAGCCCAGGGCATGGCGGTGGTCAACGCCGGATACGTCTACGACGCCGATCTGCTGGCACGCCTGGCCCAGCGCCGGCCCGGCACGGTGCGCCCGCTGGCCACCGGCGACATCGCCCAGGTGCTCAGCCCCGTGACCCCCGAGCGCGAACTCGCCACCCTGGACGCGGTGGCCGCCGGGAACACCGTGCTGGCCGACCAGGACTGCGAACTGGTGCTGCGCACCTTCGAACCCGCCGAGCTGCCCGCGGTCCTGCTGCACGACCGGGACGGCGACCACCAGCGTGCGCTGCGGCGCACCCAGGCGGAGGCCGACGACCTGTGGGGCGACGTGCTCTCCGGTTTCGCGCAGCCGGTGGCCGCCCGCCAGCTGGTGCTCAACGACGCCGCCCCGCTGGTGCGCGACCTGCTGGCCGCGCCGCCGGGGGAGGTCTTCGAGGCCGGGCTGCGCTCGCTGTACGTCTCCGCCCTACTGCTGGCCGGTGAGCCGCTGCGCGCCCGCGAGTCCGAGCTGATGACCGGTTCGATGGCGGCCCTGCTCCGCGCCGGTCTGGCCGGCACCCTCCCTCCCCGCACCGACGACCCCGAGAAGGACCACCGATGACCCGCACGCTCGACCAGGCGAACCTCGAGATCAGCCGGGTGCGCCAGATGCCCTACGGCCTCGCGCACACCCAGGCGGCCGAGGAGCAGGTCAAGCTCGTCGAGGCGGAGGGTCCGGACGAGGCGAAGGCCTTCGCGCTGTTCACCCTGATCGACGCGTACCAGTGGGGTGGTGAGCCGGAGCGCGGCTACGTGCCCTTCGCCCAGCTGTTGCGCTGGTGGGACCAGCGACCGGAGATGTTCGACACCGACGACCAGCACTCGCTGTTCTGGGCGTTCAAGTGGATGGTCTCGGGTCTCGCCGACTTCCCGAACGTCCCGGCCGAGCAGATCGAGCGCACCCTGGACGACATGGAGCGCCGCTACGCGCTGGCCGGGAACGGCATGGACGCGGTGGCGCTGGAGCGCTTCTCCTGGTCGAACCGGCGCGGCGCCCCGGAGACCGAGGACCTGTTCGCCCGGTGGGTGGCCACCCCGCGGGACGACTTCTCCCAGTGCGAGGCCTGCGACCCGGGTGACCGGGCCGCGTACCTGATCTCCGCCGGTCGACTGGAGGAGGGGGTGCGGCTGATCGAGGAGACGCTGCCGGAGCGGCCCCGGTGCGCCTCCGAGCCCGCCGACATGCTCGCCGACCTCGCCGACGCCTACCTGGACCTGGGCCGCCCGCAGGATGCCGTGCGGGCGCACCGCCAGGCGGTGGCCGAGCTCGCGGGCACTCAGGGCGACATGGCCTCGGCGCGCGGGCAGCGGATCCGGCTGCTGGCGCGCGGGGGTCAGCCCGAGCGGGCGATCCGGGCGCTGGAGGCCGAGCAGCACCTGCTGGTCAAGGCCGACACCCCCTACGACGAACTGTCCTTCGCCCGGCTGGTCGGCGCCGCCACCCACGTGCTGCGCGCCGAGCACGCCGACCGCGCGCTGCGGATCACCGCGGTGAGCGAGCTCGGTGACCGGCCCACCGTCGCGGCCCTGGACGACTGGCTGCGGGCGAAGGCCGAGCGGCTGGCTGCCGCTTTCGACGCCCGCAACGGCACCGACCACCAGAGCGACCTGGTGCGCCAGGCATGGTCCACCGAAGCGGCGTCGGTCGCCCTCGACCTGGAGGTGCTGCCCCGCGGCTTCAGTGCGGCACCGGCCCCGGACGGGTCGCCCACGGTGCCCACTGTGCCCACATTGCCCACCGTCGGTGCCGGTGCTGACCCGGCGGCGGGTGACCCGCTGGCCCAGCGGCCGGACGAGGACACCGGCGCCTGGGCCGACCGGCTGCTGCAGGCCGGGGAGCCGCAGCGCGCGGCCGTCGCCTGGATCGCCGCCGCCGGTGCCGCGGACACCGACGGTCGACTGGTGGACGCGGGCTTCGCCTACGCCGAGTGCGCCCGGATCGCGCAGCTCTTCGACGACCAGGAGGGGGCGGACGCCGGGTACCGCTCCGCCGTGCCGCGGCTGCGCGCCGGTGGGCTCGCGCCCGAGCTGCTGGTGCAGGTGCTGGTCGCCTGGGCGCCCACCGCCGCCCAGCTCGGCACCGCCGAGGACGCCCTCGGGGAGATCGACCGCTGCCTGGCAGCGCTGCGCGCCCTCGATGACGCCGCCGCCACGGTCGACGGGTCGCAGGCAGCCACCACCCCGGAGGAGAAGCTGGCGGCCCGGGATCGAGCCACCCGGCGCCGCGCCGCCGCCGACCTGGAGGACGCCGCCGCCCGGCTGCTGGCCGATGCCGGTGCCGACGCACCCGAGCAGCTGTCGCTCGCCGCCGGCACCGCCCAGTCGGCGGCCGAGGCCTACGGCGGTCTGGGTGCGGTGGCCGATGCCGCGCACGCCTTCTGGCTGGCCGGACGGCTGTACGACCAGCTGGGCCAGGTCGAGGACGCGGTGTGGAACCTGGAGTCCGCGCTGGAGGGCTTCGGCCACGTCCGGCAGCGGGAGCCGTGGGGTGAGGTCGCCAGCCTGCTGGTGCGGGTGCTGCGCGACTCCGGTCAGACCGCCCGGGCGGAGGAGCTGGCGCGGGAGATCGTGAGCTGACTCGGTAGCGTTCGCACGTGCCCACCGTCCTGCTGCTGCCCGACTCCGCCCTGCTGGTCCCCGGGGCCGGTGGGGCGCTGGCCGACCCCTTGGCCGAGGCGCGGGACGCCGCGCTGCGGGTGCTGCGGTCGGTGCCGCGGCGTGCCCGGGTGCTGCTGATCGCGCCCGGGCGGTCGTCCCGGGTGCTGACCGGACCGTTCGGCGACGGGCTGGCTGCGGCCGGGATCGACGGGTCGCGGCTGCTCCGGTCGCCGGAGGGGAGCGGCACCGGTGGAGCGGTCCCCGGGGTCGGTGCCGCCGCCGCGCTCGCGGTGCTGCGGGCGGCGGGCCACGACCCGGACCGCGGCACCACCGTGGTCGAGGTCGCCCCCACGGCCACCGACCCGGACGAGCGGGCGGGGTCACCGGTCCTGCCGAGCGATCCGCAGCTGATCGTGGTGGTCGGGTCGTTGTCCGCCCGGCACGGACCCGACGCCCCCCTGCCTGACGACCCTGCCGCGATCGCCGCCGACGTCGCCCTGCTCACCGCGTTCGCGGCCGGGCCCCGGGCATTGGCCGAGGTGTTCGGGGAGCTGCACCTGCCCGCGTCCGACCGGCTGGCGATCACCGGCGCCCGACCGTGGCGTGCCCTGCTGTCGCTGCTGGCCGGCGACGCCTCGCTGCCGGACGCCCGGGCCGAGCTGCTCTGGTCCGGCACACCCGGTGGCGCGCAGCACGCCGTCGCCCGGTGGGAGGTCCCGGCATGAGCGTGATCGTCGCCGTCGTCGGCCCCACCGCCACCGGCAAGTCCGACCTGGCCCTCGACCTCGCCGAGCGCCTCGACGGTGAGATCGTCAACGCGGACGCGTTGCAGTTCTACCGCGGGATGGACATCGGCACCGCGAAGCTCCCGGCCGCCGAGCGGCGGGGTATCCCACACCACCAGCTGGACGTGCTCGACCCCGCCGAGGACGCCACGGTCGCGACCTACCAGGCGGCCGCACGCGCCGACGTGACGGCGATCGAGCAGCGGGGTCACCGCGCCGTCGTGGTCGGGGGGTCCGGGCTCTATCTGCGGGCGCTGCTGGACCAGATCGACTTCCCGGGCACCGATCCGCAGGTCCGGGCGGCCCTGGAGGAACGCGCCGAACGCGACGGCACCCGCGCGCTGTACACCGAGCTGCACGCCGCGGACCCGGTCGCCGCCGCGTCGATCGGTCCCCGCAACACCCGGCGGATCGTCCGGGCGCTGGAGGTCATCGCGCTGACCGGGCAGCCGTACTCCGCCAACCTCCCCGGCCACGACTACCACCGACCGGCCGTCCAGATCGGCCTGGACTGCGACCGCGGGGAACTGGACCGCCGGATCGAGTTGCGGGTGGACCGGATGTGGCAGGACGGACTCGTCGAGGAGGTCCGCGAGCTGCTGGCCCGGGGCGGGATCGGCCGCACCGCCGCCCGCGCCGTGGGCTACGCGGAGGTGCTGGCCGCACTGCGCGGGGAGATCACCCTGGACGAGGCCCGGGAGCAGATCGTCGCGGGCACCCGGCGGCTGGCCCGCAAGCAGATGGGGTGGTTCGGTCGTGACCCCCGGGTGCACTGGCTGGACGCCCGGGACCCCGCGCTGGTGGACCGGGCCCTGGCGCTGGTGGCCGCCGCCGACGCGGGCACCCTCGGACCGGCCACGGCGGACCCGGCGCCGCGCCGTAGTCTGGGGTCATGACCGCCCCGTTGCACGTCACCAAGGGTCACGGCACGCAGAACGACTTCGTGTTGCTGGACGGCCGGACCACCCCGCCGCTGGACACCGCGCTGGTGCGCTCGCTCGCCGACCGCCGCGCCGGGATCGGTGCGGACGGCGTGATCCGCTTGACCGCCTCCGCCGAGCTGCCCGAGGGGGCCGCGCTGCTGCGCACCGAGCCGGGGGCGGTCTGGTTCATGGACTACCGCAACGGCGACGGATCGATCGCGGAGATGTGCGGCAACGGGGTGCGGGTGGTGGCCGACTACGCCCGGTCGCTGGGCATGTGGGACCCGGCCGCCGGTGACCTGGTGCTCGGCACCCGTGCTGGGGTGCGCCGGGTGCGTCGGGTCGAGCCGCCGACCGGATCGCCGGCGGCCGACTGGTACGCGGTCGACATGGGGGAGTGGCACCTGCCCGCCGGTCAGCAGGCGGCCGCTGTCGGTGCCGACGCCGAGGTGACGGTGGCCGGGCTCGCCGTGCCCCGCCCGGCGCTGAGCGTCGACCTGGGCAACCCGCATACCGTGCTGGCGCTGGCCGACGAGGCCGAGCTCGCCGCCGCCGACCTGACGGCCGCGCCCGATGTGCGACCGGTGCCGCCGCACGGCACGAACGTCGAACTGGTGGTGCCGCTGGGGGAGACGGTGGACCAGGACGGGACGCCGGTCGGTCGGCTCCGGATGCGGGTGCACGAACGCGGGGTGGGCGAGACCCGGTCCTGCGGCACCGGGGCCTGCGCAGCGGCGCTCGCGGTCCGCACCTGGGCGGGGGACGGATCGCCCGCGGTGTGGTTGGTGGACGTGCCCGGCGGCACGGTGCGCGTCACCGCGCTTCCCGGCGGCCGGGTGGAGCTCGCCGGACCCGCGGTGCTGGTCGCCGAGCTGTACGTGGACCTCGACGCCCTGGCCGCGGTCTGAGCCGACACGTTCCGCCCGGGTCGGGCCGGGAACACCCTGTCACCGCCCCGGGTTGGAGCTGACATGCCCGCCGCACCGCTGACCGCCGCCGACCTCGGTGCCCCGCTCGGCGACCGCCTGACGTTCCTGCAGTTCTCCACCGGCTTCTGCGCCCCGTGCCGGGCCGCCCGTCGGGTGCTGGACCGGGTGGTCGACACCAGCGAGGGCGTGGCGCACGTCGAGGTCGATGTCGCCGATCACGCCGAGCTGGCCGAGCGGTTCGCGGTCACCGCCACGCCGTTGGTCGTGGTGCTGGACCCGCAGGGTGCCCCGCTGGCCCGCCTGGCCGGTGTCCCGAGCCTGGCGCAGGCTCGCGCGGCCGTCAGCACCCTGGGCTGAGCCGCGCCGGGCGTCGGCACCCGGCGCTCAGCCCGCGCGGGTCACCCGCAGCACCCGGAAGCCCTTGGACGTGGCGGCCCGGTCGGCGCCGAACTCCGCCCCGAGCTCGGTGTCCAGCCAGCGCTGCAACGAGTCCGATCCCAGGTGCTTGGCCACCACCAGGTGCGCCTCGCCACCGGGCAGCAGCCGGTGCAGCCACAGGCGGAGCATCGCGTGCAGCGCCTCCTTGCCGACCCGGATCGGCGGATTCGACCAGATCGCGGCGAAGCGCACGTCCTCCGGGACGTCCTCGGGCCGCACCGCATGCACCCGGGCCGCGCCTGCCGCCTCGGCATTGCGCCGGGTCAGGTCGAGGGCGCGCTCGTTCACGTCCACCGCCCACACCGTGGCCAACGGGCTGGCGGCGGCCAGGCTCAGGGTGATCGGACCCCAGCCGCAGCCGAGGTCGAGCAGGTCGCCCTCGACCGGCGGTTCGGGCACGCTGCGCAGCAGCACCTCGGTGCCGGTGTCCACGTGGTCGGGGGAGAACACGCCGCCGGCCGTCTCCACCGCGACCTCGTCGCCGCGCAGCCGGACGGTGCGGCTGCGGCGCTGGTCGGGGGAGGCGGGCTCGGCGGTGAAGTAGTGGTCGGACACCCCTCGACCCTAGTGCGCGGGATCCCGGGTGCTGCGCCGTGCGCGAATCCAGTCGCGCCCCGTCCCCGCCCCGTGTCAGTCTGGCATCAGCACCGGACGCCGCCGGGTCGCCAGGCCCCCGACGTCCACGCACGGACCCAGCACCGCACCCCCGAGAGGACCCCCGTGACCGAACGCGACCACATGGACGAGACGACGACCGCACAGGACCCCCAGCAGGAGGCGCGGGACGCCCAGCGGGTCGCGGACGACGTGGTCGCCCGGGTGCTCGCACGGGCCGGGACCGCGGTGCACGAGGGTGCCACGGTGCACACCCGTCACGACGGCGACCAGCTGGACCTGGCCGAGCGCACCTCGCTGCGCCGGGTCGCCGGACTGTCCACCGAGCTGGAGGACGTGACCGAGGTCGAGTACCGGCAGCTCCGCCTGGAGAAGGTGGTGCTGGTCGGGCTCTGGACCCAGGGCACGCTGGAGGGCGCGGAGGTGTCGCTGCGCGAGCTGGCGGCGCTGGCCGAGACCGCCGGCTCCGAGGTGCTGGACGGGCTGATCCAGCGGCGGCAGAACCCGGACCCGAGCACCTACCTCGGCTCCGGCAAGGCGGCCGAGCTGGCCGAGCTGGTCGCCGCCTCCGGTGCGGACACGGTGGTGGTCGACGGTGATCTGGCCCCGTCCCAGCGTCGTGCGCTGGAGGACGTGGTCCGGGTGAAGGTGGTCGACCGGACCGCGCTGATCCTGGACATCTTCGCCCAGCACGCCAAGTCGCGGGAGGGCAAAGCACAGGTCGAGCTCGCGCAGCTGGAGTACCTGCTCCCGCGACTGCGCGGCTGGGGCGAGTCGATGTCCCGGCAGGCGGGTGGTCAGGTCGGCGGGGCCGGTGCCGGCATGGGCTCGCGTGGACCCGGTGAGACCAAGATCGAGCTGGACCGGCGCCGGATCCGCAACCGGATGGCCAAGCTGCGGCGGGAGATCGCGGCGATGGAGCCGGCCCGGCAGACCAAGCGCACCAGTCGGCGCAAGAACGCGATCCCGTCCGTGGCGATCGCCGGGTACACCAACGCCGGGAAGTCCTCCCTGCTGAACCGGCTGACCGACGCCGGGGTGCTGGTGGAGAACGCGCTGTTCGCCACCCTGGACCCGACGGTGCGCCGGGCACGGGCCGCCGACGGCCGGGTGTTCACCCTGGCTGACACGGTGGGCTTCGTCCGGAACCTGCCGCACCAGCTGGTCGAGGCGTTCCGCTCCACGCTGGAGGAGGTCGCCGACTCGGATCTGGTGCTGCACGTCGTGGATGCCTCGCACCCGGACCCGGAGGGCCAGATCGCCGCCGTGCGCGAGGTGTTCGGCACCATCCCGGGCGCGATGGACGTGCCGGAGATCATCGTGCTGAACAAGGTGGACCTGGCCGAACCGGAGACCGTCGCCCGGCTGCGCTCGCGGGAGCACGGGGCGATCGTCGTCTCCGCGCACACCGGTGAGGGCATCGAGGAACTGCAGGCACTGATCGCCGACCAGCTGCCCCGTCCCGGCGTGACCATCGACGTCGTGGTGCCCTACGACCGGGGCGACCTGGTGCACCGGGCACACGAGCACGGCGACATCGACGCCGAGGAGCACATCGCCGACGGCACCGTGCTCCGGGGCCGGGTCGACGCCGGCCTGGCGGCGGAGCTCGCGGCGGTGGACGTCCGCTCGGCCTGAGTCCGCACGCCCGGGCCGCACCGGAGGATCGGTGGGCCCGGGCACCCCCTCCGGTCGCCTACCCTGTCTCGGTGCCCGATCCCACCCCCGACGTCGATGCCCTGCTCGACCTGGCGGTGGCGAAGCTCGGCGGCGCGCCCCGGGACGGCCAGCGCACGATGGCCCGCGAGGTCGCCGAGGCGGTGGAGTCCGGCGAGCACCTGATGGTGCAGGCCGGCACCGGCACCGGGAAGTCGTTGGGCTACCTGGTCCCGGCGGTGCGGCACGCGGTGACGGCGGAGGAGCGGGTCGTGGTCTCCACGGCGACCCTCGCGCTGCAACGCCAGGTGATGACCCGTGACCTGCCGCTGGTGGCCGACACCCTGGGCCCGCGGCTGCCCCGTCCGCCGAAGATCGCCCTGCTCAAGGGCTGGCACAACTACGTCTGCGTGCACAAGATCGCCGGTGGCTACCCCGATGACGACCAGGGCACCCTGTTCGCGGTGGCCGACGCGCCCGAACCCGCGGAGCACCCGGCCGAGGGGGACGACGGCAGGGAGTCCCTCGGTGCCCAGGTGATGCGGCTGCGGGACTGGGCGCAGGAGACCGACACCGGTGACCGCGACGACCTGGTGCCCGGGGTGAGCGACCGGGCGTGGCGGCAGGTGTCGGTGACGGCGCTGGAGTGCCTGGGCCAGAAGTGCCCGCTGCTGGAGGAGTGCTTCCCGGACAAGGCACGTGCGGTGTCCCGTGCCGCCGACGTGGTGGTGACGAATCACGCGATGCTCGGGATCGCGGCTGGCGGTTCGCCGAATGTGCTGCCCGAGCACCAGGTGCTGATCGTCGACGAGGCGCACGAGCTCTCCGACCGGGTGACCGCCCAGGCCACCGCCGAACTGTCCGTGGGGACCGTCGAGCAGGCGGCCCGCAGCGCGCGGCGCCACGGCGGCGTCGTCACCACCGAGCTGGACCAGGCCGCGACCGTCCTGGGCACCGTGCTGATCGGTCTGCCCGAGGGCCGGTTCACCGCCGGACTGCCGGAGGGTGCGCGACAGGCGGTGGCGATGGTCCGGGACGCCGCCCGCGGCCTGCTCAGCGACCTGAAGCCGCAGAAGGGCGAGCAGGAGGACACCGGCCTGAAGCTCGCCAGCTCCGCGGTGCTGGCCCTGTTCGAGGTCGCCGAGCGGATGGCGGCCGACCCGGAGGACCAGCGCTACACCGTGATGTGGTGCTCCCGGCAGGACGGGCCACGGGGCGACGGCGCCACCCGGCTGTACGCGGCACCGCTGGCGGTGAACGGCCTGATCCGCACCAACCTGCTCGCCGGACGCGCCTCGATCTTCACCTCCGCCACGCTCAGCCTGGGCGGGCAGTTCGACGCCACGGCGCGCGCGGTCGGACTCGCCGGGGCCACCGAGGGCGCTGCCGCCACCGCGACCGCCTCCGCGGCCGTGCTGGCGGACTCGGTGCCGGAGGGTCGGGAGTCGGCGGCGGATCAGCAGGCACCCAGCCAGGCTCCCGCGAAGCTGCCCTGGCACGGGATCGACGTCGGCAGCCCGTTCGACTACCCGAAGCAGGGCATCCTCTACATCGCCCGACGACTCCCGCCGCCCGGGCGCGAACCGGCCACCGACGCGCAGCTGGACGAGATCGAGGCCCTGGTCACCGCCGCCGGTGGTCGCACCCTGGGGCTGTTCTCCTCCCGCCGGGCAGCGTTGGCGGCCGCCGAGGCGATGCGGGAACGGCTCGACGTGCCGATCCTGGTCCAGGGCGACGACCAGCTGCCGACCCTGGTGCGGCAGTTCGCGCAGGACGAGCCGACCTGCCTGTTCGGCACCCTGTCGCTGTGGCAGGGCGTGGATGTGCCCGGCCGGTCGAACAGCCTGGTCATCATCGACCGCATCCCCTTCCCCCGGCCGGACGACCCGGTGAAGTCGGCCCGGTCGGAGGCGGTGGCGGCCTCCGGTGGCAACGGCTTCATGTCGGTGGCCGCCACCCATGCGGCGTTGTTGCTGGCCCAGGGCGCCGGTCGGCTGATCCGGTCGACCGGTGACCGCGGCGTGGTGGCGGTGCTCGACCCGCGCCTGGCCACCGCCCGCTATGGCGAGTTCCTGGCCCGCTCGCTGCCGCCGTTCTGGCGCACCTCGGACCGAGCCGTCGCCGAAGGGGCGCTGCGCCGACTGACCAGCGACGACACGGCGAAGGCCGAATAGCCTGCGGTCGTCTAGCCTCGTGTCCGGGCGGAGGTGCCTGACCTGCGCCGACCCCTGCGAGGAGGACCTGTGAGCCAGCAGACTGACGACGGCGACGAGCTCGGCCTGACCAGCGCCACCGCCGGCACCCGCCGGACGACCAAGCTGGCGGTGATCGGCGCCGGGGCGGTGGGCTCCACGATGGCCTACGCCGCCCTGATGCGCGGTGCTGCCCGCTCCGTGGCGCTCTACGACATCAACAAGGCCAAGGTGGAGGCCGAGGCGCTCGACCTGGGCCACGGCATCCAGTTCATGCCGATGGCGGAGGTCGTCGGTTCGGACGACATCAACGTCTGCGCGGACGCCGACGTGGTGATGGTGACCGCCGGTGCCAAGCAGAAGCCGGGTCAGTCCCGGATCGACCTGGCCGAGGCGACCATCTCCCTGGTCAAGAAGATCCTGCCCGAGGTGGTCCAGGTCGCCCCGAACGCGATCTACGTGATGGTCACCAACCCGGTGGACATCGTCACCTACGCGGCGCTGCAGATCTCCGGCCTGCCGCCGACCCAGCTGTTCGGCTCGGGCACCGTGCTGGACTCCTCCCGGCTGCGCTACCTGATCGCCCAGCACACCGGGGTGGCGGTGCAGAACGTGCACGCCTACATCGCCGGTGAGCACGGGGACACCGAGCTGCCGCTGTGGTCGTCCGCGACCATCGGTGGCGTGCCGATCCTGGACTGGAACGGCCTGGACGGTCACGTGCCGCTCACCGGCCAGGTCCGCGACTCCATCGCCCGCGAGGTGGTCGAGTCGGCGTACCGGATCATCGAGGGCAAGGGCGCGACCAACTACGCGGTGGCGCTGGCCGGGTCGCGGATCATCGAGGCGATCCTCAAGGACGAGCACCGGATCCTGCCGGTGTCCTCCCTGCTGCAGGGCTACCACGGCATCAACGACGTGTGCCTGTCGGTGCCCAGCGTGGTCGGGCGCGAGGGTGTGGGCGAGCGGCTCGAGGTGCCGATGAGCGCCGACGAGCTCGCGGGCCTGCGCCGGTCGGCGGAGTCGCTGCGCGCGGTCGCGCACCGATTCGGCTTCTGACCTGCCACTAGGCTCCGGGCATGCGCGTTCTTGTCACGGGGTCGAACGGGTTCGTCGGCCGGGCGGTCGTGGCGGACGCCCGGCAGCGTGGCTGGCAGGTGGTGGGTCTGGGGCGCGCGCCCCGGCCCACCACCCCGGTCGACGACTACGTCCGGCACGACCTGGCCCGGCCGCTGGTGCCCGACGCGATCCCCGGTGACGTCGACGCCGTGATCCACTGCGCCGGGCTGTCGTCGCCGTGGGCGCGGTCCGCGGAGTTCGTCGCGGCGAACGTCGACGGCACCCGGCACCTGATCCGCTGGGCCCGCGCGCACGGGCGACCGCACGTGGTGCACGTGTCGAGCACCTCGGTGCTCTACCGGGACGCGGATCAGTTCGACCTCTCCGAGCACAGCCCGGTCGTCCCGGACGCGGAGCAGATCAACGTCTACGCCCGGACCAAGGCGATCGGCGAGCGGGTGGCCGCCCGCTACGACGGCGACCTCGCCGTGCTGCGGCCCCGGGCGGTGTTCGGGGTCGGGGACACCGTGCTGCTGCCGCGGATCCTGCGGCTGGCCCAGGGCGGCGTGCTGCCCCGGATGGAGGACCCGGCCCGGCCGGTCACGATCGACCTGGTGGAGATCCACACCTGCGCGCACTACCTGACCGAGGCGGTGGCCCGCCGAACCGTCGGGACCTACAACCTCACCAATGCCGCACCGGTGCGGCTGTACCCGTTCGTCCTGGAGGTGCTGGACCGGCTCGGGGCCCAGCCACGCACGGTGCGGGTGTCGCCCCGGGTGGTGCGAGCGGCCGCTGCCCTGGCGGAGCAGGTGTCGGCGACCCTGCTCGACTGGCGTGAGCCGCCGATCACCCGGTTCGGGGTCAGCGTGCTGTCCCGGTCCAAGACCTTCGACGTGCGCAGCACGGTGCGGGACCTGGGTGCTCCGGCGGTGTCGCTGGACGAGGGCGTGCGACGGATCGTGCATGCGTACAGCTGAGGCGGTCGCCTGGTGGGCGGCGGCCGGGTCGGTGCTGCTCACCGGCTGGCGGGGCCGGTCCGCCGCCGCTCGGATCGCGGCGGGTTCCGACGCGCCGAGTGCCGAACCGACCGATGTCACGGTGCTGGTGCCGATCCGCTCCGGCGACCCGCTGCTGGCGGCCTCGTTGGCCGCGTCGGTGCGCACCCTGGCCCCGGCCCGGGTGGAGCTGCTGGTCGACGAGGACGACCCGGACGGCATCGCGGCCGCCGATCAGGCCGCGCGCGGCCAGGCGCACGTCCGGGTGCTGCGGTGCGCACCGCCGCCACCGGGGGTCAACCCCAAGGTGCACAAGCTGATCGCCCCCGCCGTCGCGGCACCGGGGCCGGTCGCCCTGATCGACGACGACACCGTGCTGCCACCGCGGGGCCTGGCCCGACTGCGTGGTGCTCTCGGTGCTGTCACCGCTCTCGATGGCCGGGGCACCGAGGGTGCTGACGGTGGGCTGGTGACCGGGTTGCCGCGCTACCGGGAGCAGGGCGGCCCGTGGTCCCGCTTGGTCGCGGCCTTCGTGAACGGTTCGGCCGCTCTGACCTATCTGCCGCTCGCGGACGACCCGGTCACCGTGAACGGGATGGTGCTCCTGATCGACCGCGGCACGCTGGACCGGATCGGTGGTCTCGGCGTGATCGCCGGTGCCACCTGTGACGACTACGCGCTGGCACGGGCGGTCAGGGCGGCCGGTGGCCGGATCGTGCAGACCACCCAGTGGGCCGAGGTCGCCACCACGGTGTCCGGACCGGGGGAGTACCTGCGGCTGATGCGCCGGTGGCTGCTGTTCGGCACCGAGGTGATCCGGCACGACGGGACGCCACGGGTGCTCGCCGCCGCCGTGCTGCCCGCCGCGCTGCCGACGGTGGGGTTGACCGCCGCCGCGCTGGCCCGCTCGCCCCGCGCGACGGCCGGGGTGCTGGGAGCGGTGCTGACCGGTGCGGCGGTCGCGCGTCGACTGACCGGCGGGCCGCGCTCCGGCTCCGCCCTGCTCCCGGTGGCGGCGCTGCTGACGCCGGTGCTGACCCTGGCGGCGGTGCTCGGCCCGCGCCGGGTGCGCTGGCGTGGCCGCTCGGTCGCCGTCGGCAGCGGGTTCCTGACACCCCGCGGCCGGGACGCGGCCACCCGCGCCGAGGGAGCGCGGCGATGACCGTCGACGCTCGGGCGCTCTGGCTGACCGGACGCAGCGACCCGCGCTCGGCCCTGCTGTCACCGGTCCAGCACCGGGTGCTGGACGCGCTGGCCGAGCTCGGTTGGTCGACCGTGCGGGTCGGGCAACCATGGGACGAGCCCGATCCGGCCGCCCGGTATGTGCAAGCGCCCCTGCTCCGGGCCTCGATCCGCAACGCCGGGCAGTTCCTGGCGGGCCGCCCGGGTGGTGGGCTGGCGGCCCAGGTGGCGGCCGGCCTGCAACCCCTGGTCACCGGCACCCGGCGACGGCTGATCGTGCTCGCCGGATCGGCCGGTGCCCGGCTGCTGTCGTCGGCCGCGCCGCTGCTGGAGCTGCCACCCGGCCTGCGGGTCGAGGTGATCGGCGTCGGTCCGGTGGGACGGCTGCCCGGTGCTCCGTGGCGGGTGCGGGTGCTGCGCGGTCGGTGGGACGCGATCAGCGCGTTCGGCTACCCGGGCCGCTCCGACCGCACGGTGCCGGGTGGGCACCTGTCCGCCACCGCATCGCCGGAGGCGCTGGCCACGATCCGCGACTGGGCCGGGGAGGCAGCGCGATGAGGATCCTGGTGGCTGCGCCGCCGTTCGCCGGGCACCTGCACCCGCTGCTGGTGCTCGGCCTCGGGCTGCGCCGGTTCGGGATCGAGCCGGTGGTGGTCACCGGTGTCAGCAAGGCGCCGCTGGTCACCGAACTCGGGTTGCCGGTCGTCCCGCTGTTCCCCGACGACCCCGGCGTCTTCGACCGGATCTCCGACACCCCGGGCCCGGTCCGGTCGCGTCCGCTGTCGTTGGTCAAGCAGCTGGCCGCCAATCTGGACCTGTTCCCCGGCGCCGCGCAGCAGATCGACGCCGCCATCACCCGGCACCGACCGGACGCGGTGCTGGCGGACTTCACCGCGCCGGTGGCGGGGATGGTGGGCGAACGGCACGGGCTGCCCTGGGTGACCACGATGCCCACCCCCTTCGCCCTGGAGACCCGCGCCGGCACCCCCTCGTACTGCGGCGGGTGGGGACCGGCCCGGCACGCCGGACACCGGATGCGCGACGCGGCCGGCCGATCGGTGACCCGATGGACCAAACGCGGGATGTCCCGGGTGTTGCGCAGCCGGTTCGCGGCGGCGGGCGCCCAGGTGTACCGCCCGGACGGCAGCGAGGCCGCCTACTCGCCGACCGCGATCCTCGGTCTGGGCATGACCGAGCTGGAGTTCGACCGGGACTGGCCCGCCCCGTTCCGGATGATCGGACCGGTGACCGGCACGGTGGAACCCACCCCGGACCCGCCTGGTCTGGCCGAGGGACCGCTGGTGCTGGTCACCCTCGGCACCCACCTGCGCTGGGCCAAGGACGAGCTGCCGGAGCGTGCCGCGGCCCTGGTCGGGGCGATCCCGGGGACGACCGTGGTGGTCTCGCTCGGCGAGGCGGCCCGCCGGGGTCGACCGCCGATCGTCGACCGCACCGGCCTCCAGGTCTACGGTCACCTGCCCTACGACCGGGTGCTGCGCCGCTGCGTGGCCGTGGTGCACCACGGTGGGGCCGGGATCACCTATGCCGCGATCCAGGCCGGTGTCCCGGCGGTGGTGCTGCCCCAGGACTACGACCAGTTCGACTTCGCCGCCCGGATCGACGCCGCCGGTGCCGGCGTCCGGGTCCGGAGGTGGTCCCAGGTGCCCGCCGCGCTGGCCCGGGTGGCGAGCGGCGACCGGAGCCGACTGGACGCCCTGCGGTCGGCCTCGGCCGGCTACGACCCGGTGACCGCCACCGCCCAGACCCTGTTCCGGGTCACCGGGCGGACGCCTCGCCCGCCGGGACCCCCGGCGCGCGCGTGACCCGACGGCGCTTGACCAACGGGTCCTGCGCCGTCAGCTCCCCGACCTCGATCCTGACCGCACCGATCCCGGCGGCGTCGAGGTCGGCCGTCAGCTCCCGCGCGGCCGCCGCGAAACGTGCGGCGGGCACCACCGCCAGCCGCACCGTGTCCGGCGCCGTCTGCACCAGCCGGAAGTCCAGCACCCCGGCGGTGCGCAGGACGGCCGCCCGCACGAAGTCCGGATGGAACGATCTCGACCCCGCCCGCTCCCGCGCCGGCAACCAGAGCACGTCGTCGGCGCGCCCGACGATGGCGCTCACGGTGCGCATCGGGTTCCCGCAGGTGCAGGCGGGGCCGTCCACCAGCACGTCACCCAGCCTGCGCCGGATCACCGCCTGGGAGTCCCGGACCAGATCGGTGACCACCGGCACCCAGCGCCCGTCGCCCAGCTCCTCGCGTTCGAACCGGAGCAGGTCCTCGTTCAGGTGCAGCGTCCCGTGCGGGCAGCTGATCCCGAGGAAGCCCTCCGCCGCCTGGTAGATCTGTCCCACCCGCACGCCGAAGCCGTCGCTGATCGTCCGCTCGTCCTCCGGGTCGAGCACCTCCGCCACCGAGAACACTTGTCGTGGACGCAGGCCGAGCGTCGCGGCGTGCACCAGGATCGACGGGGGCGCCACCAGCACCGTCGGGTCCCCGGCCCGGATCTCGGCCAGCAGCCGGTCCAATGGCAGCGCGAGGTCGACGAAGCGGAAGCTGATCCTGCCCCCGGTCACCGCCGCGTACAGCGGGCCGCCCGCGCGCAGCACCAGCGTGATCCTGGCACCGGCGAGCAGGCCGTCCGGCAGCGCCCTCGCCAGCACCTCACCGGCCCAGCGGTCGCGTTCGGCCGCCGAGGTGAGGAAGGCGGTCTGCCGACCCGACGTGCCGGAGGACAGCCCCACGCTCAGGCCCGCCAGCTCGGTCCCGAAGTCCCGCCCACGCTCGGCGGCCCGCGCCGCCGCCAGGCAGGTCTCCAGGTCCAGGCCCCGCCGGTTCAGCTCGGCGAAGTGCGCCAGCACCTCGGCCTTGTCCACCACCGGCAGCTCGGTCAGCGGCCGACCGCCCCACTCGCGGTAGAAGGCGTACCGGGAGGGTGCCAGCCGGAGCACCCGGCGCAGGCGGCGCCGCTGCCAGCGTTCCACCGCCTCGCGGTCGGCGAACCGGCGGCGACGGGCGCGCAGGTAGTGCGCGAGCACCCGCGCCCGACTCATGCCAGCAGCCCGCGCGCGGTGTCGATCGCCGCCTGATCGTGCGAGGGCAGCACGATCAGGCCCGGGCGGCGTCGGGCGAGGTCGCCCAGCTGTGCGAGTGTCGCCCGGTATCCGGTCGGATCCTCGGTGGCGATCCGGGTCACCGGGTGGGGCAGCTCACCGTGGCTGACGGCGCGGGCGTGCCACCCGGCATCCCCGATCAGCAGGAGCTCGGGGTGCGCGGGGACATGCGTACGCACCGCGAGCCCGAGGTGTCCCGGCGCATGTCCGGGCAACGGCAGCACCTGCAGTTCCCCGTCGCCGAGCAGATCGTGGGCGGGGCCGAGCGGCGCCCAGTCGTCGGTGCTCCCTACCGGCAGGGTCGCCGGGTCCACCACCCGCCGGAGCAGGTCGGGCGGCAGCAGGCCACCGACCACCCCACGCCGCAACCGTCCCAGTCCGCGCAACGCCTGGGCCTGCGCCACTGCTCCCGGATCGGCCACCACCCGCGCCGTCGGGAAGTCGAGCAGTCCGCCCACGTGGTCGGCGTGCAGATGGGACAGCACCACCCAGTCGATGTCCGCGGCGTCCAGGCCGCGGGCGTGCAGCTGCGCCGGCACCGACTGCGCCGGGTCGAGGTGCACCGGCAGCAGCGTGCCGTAGACCCGGTCGATCCCGCGCCGCAGCAGCCGGGGCACGCGGGGCGCGTACCCGGTGTCGAACAGCACCCGGCCCCGGGGGTGCTCGATCAGCGCGACCAGTGCCGGGAACCGCACCGGCGCCCATCCGGCGCCGCGCCGGGCCACCGCTCCGGGATGCTCGGTCCAGCCCGCGGTGAGCAGCTCCACCCGCGCCATCAGTAGCGCACCACGGCAGCCGACAGGCTCAGGCCCGCCCCGGTGCCGAGCAACAGCGCGGTGTCGCCTCGGCGCAGCTGCCCGGACCGCACGGCGTGGTCGAGCGCGGTCGGGATCGAGGCGGAGACCTGGTTCCCGTGATCGGCCAGGATGTCCACCACCCGGTCGGCGCTGATCCCCGACCGCTCCCGCAGGTAGCGCAGCCCGACAGCGCTCGCCTGATGTGGGATCACCACGTCCGGCCGCACACCGCCCAGGCGGCGGTCCAGTTCCCGGACGAAGGACGGCATCGCCCGGGCCACCGCCCGCAGCAACGCCGGACCGTCCATCCGGAAGAACTGGTCACCGGGGTCGGGGGAGGGTCGCATCGTGTTGTACCGGGTGCCGCCGGACTCGATCCGGCACGCCTGCCACGCCTCCGGCCAGACGGCGGAATGCCGGGCCAGCACCGCCGAGTCGCCGACGGGTGGGCCGAGCACCGCCGCCGCGGCACCGTCGCCGAACAGCGCGGAGGACTCGGGGTCCTCGTGATTGAGGGCGGGCGATGCCAGCTCGCTCGCGACGACCGCGACCCGCCGCCAGCGTCCCGCTGTGATCCCGGTGGTGGCCAGGTCCAGGCCGGTGAGGAACCCGACGCAGGAGGCGTTCAGGTCGAAGGCCTCGCACCGGCCGCCGGTCGCGCCCAGCTGGGCCAGCACCAGCACCGCGGTGGTGGGCATCGGCTGCTGCGGTGCCACCGCGCTGACGATCACCGCGTCCAGGTCGTCGACAGTCAGCGCCGCGGCGTCCAGCGCGCGGACCAGCGCGGCCGTCGCCAGCCCGGAACTGGTCTCCGCCGGGTCGGCCCCGTCGGCCCAGTACCGGACCCGGACCCCGGAACGCCGCTCGGACGTCCCGGGCTCACGCCCGAACCGCTGGTCCAGACTCAGCGAGGTCACCTCGCGCCGCGGCAGCACGGAGCCGGTGCCGAGGATGCTGACGGGTGCAGGTGCAGTGGTCACAAGGGTGAAGCGTGCCAGTCCCGGACGCCCTGATGCTCCGGTATCCCCTAATCGGACGGTGTGGCCTACAGGCTGCGCAGCACGGACACCACGCGGCCGAGGACCTGCGCCTGGTCGCCGTCGATCGGCGAGTAGGCCGGGTTCTGCGGCAGCAGCCAGACGTGCCCGTCGGTGCGCTTGAGGGTCTTCACCGTGGCCTCGCCGTCCAGCATGGCGGCGACGATCTGACCGTTCTCCGCGACCGGCTGGCGGCGGACGACCACCCAGTCGCCGTCGCAGATCGCGGCGTCCACCATCGAGTCGCCGACCACCTTGAGCAGGAAGAGCTCGCCCTCGCCCACCAGCTGCCGGGGGAGCGGGAACACGTCCTCCACCAGCTGCTCGGCCAGGATCGGGCCGCCGGCGGCGATCCGTCCCACCACCGGCACGTAGGCGGCGGCGGGTGCACCCTCCCGGGCAGCGGTGTCCTCGTCGCCGATCAGGCTGGTGAGCGCGCCGGGCAGCGCTCCGACCGGCCGGGAGTCGTCCGGCTGGACGACCTCGATCGCCCGGGGTCGGTTCGGGTCGCGGCGCAGGTAGCCCTTGCGCTCCAGGGCGGTCAGCTGGTGCTTGACGCTGGACGGGCTGGTCAGGCCGACGGCGTCGCCGATCTCGCGCATGCTCGGCGGGTACCCACGGCTCTCCACCGAGGCGCGCACGGTGTCCAGCACCAGCCGCTGCCGCGGGGTCAGGCCGTCGCCGAGACCGATCTCGGCCTCGTCCTCGGTCGCCTTCGGTGCCATGCGCCTCTCCGTCCTTCGTGCCCACTGCCGGTCCCGGGCCGCCGTGCCGGACGACCGCCCTGGTGAGCGGGCGATCGGCGGGCGTGTCAGTGCCTCGTGATCGGGTGTTCCCAGTGCCCCGAGCCTAGGGGTCGGGACGCGCCGGATCAAACATGTGTTCGATCGTGTCTCGACATTTCCCGCCGGATCGTGGCAGTCTTCGTACAAGCGTTCGACGAACACCTGTTCGACTCGACCGGACGGACGGTCACCCAGCCAGGGTGGCAGGAGGGAAGTGGTGGCTATGAGCACCATCGCAGCGCAGCCGCGGATCATCGGCCAGGTCGCCCCCGTGCGACGCACCCGGGTCACCGCACCCGTCGCATCCACCGCGCACCCGCGGCCCCGGCCCGTCGCGTCGCAGTCCGCTCCGGACGGCCGGCTGCGCCTGACCCGGCGCGGTCGGGTGGTGGTGGTCGCCCTCGGTCTGCTGCTGGCGGTCGCCGGGGTGATGGGCGGCCGTGCGGTGGCCGAGTCGCCCCAGCAGGCGGTCGAGGTGCAGACCTACGCCGTGCAGACCGGCGACACCATGTGGAGCATCGCGCAGGGAGTGGCCCAGCCGGGGGAGGACGTCCGCGACGTCGTGCTCCAGCTGCAGCGGCTGAACGACCTGGCCGACACCTCGCTGCTCGCCGGGCAGGTGCTCCTGCTCCCGGCCGACGTCTGACGCCCGACCCGCGACGTCCTGCCCCTGACTCGACCCCCGACGCCCTGCCCTGGATGCCCGACCGCTGACGCCTGACAGGCGTCGGAGCGGTTCATCCGGGGTCACGGTGAGATTACGAAAGTCGCTGCTTGCGTAATTCGGGGAGCGCGCTCTACTGTGGTGCCACCTCGACGGCTGGCTGGGGGGCTCGCCCCGAGGGACGCGATTTCGGCACTGGTGACAGTGTCGCCGCGCGTGATCTACAACGCTGAGGCGAGGCGAGTCGCCACGGCGTGACGGGACGGGGGCGTCCCACCGAGGGTGGCCGCGAGAACACGCGGCCACCCTCGTCGTCTGTCCGGAGGGCGTCGACCCGGAAATGCCTCGCCACCGCCGCGCGCCGGTAGGGCAGGCGGCGTCCTGTGCCGGTCTCCGCCCGGTACAGTGACCCCCGCCCATCGGTGAACCGGGTGGGTGGCGCGAGGAGGAGGCACGCATGCACTGTCCGTTCTGCCGGCACCCGGACTCTCGGGTGGTCGACTCCCGGACCTCGGACGACGGTCTGTCGATTCGTCGGCGTCGGCAGTGCCCGCAGTGCAACCGTCGCTTCACCACCCTGGAGACCGCGAGCCTCTCGGTGGTCAAGCGCTCCGGCGCCACCGAGCCGTTCAGCCGGGAGAAGATCGTCGGCGGCGTGCGCAAGGCGTGCCAGGGTCGACCGGTCTCCGACGACGACCTGGCGGTCCTGGCCCAGCGCGTCGAGGAGACGCTCCGCGCCTCCGGTTCCGCCGAACTGGACGCGTACGAGATCGGCCTGGCCATCCTCGGACCGCTGCGGGAACTGGACGAGGTCGCCTACCTGCGGTTCGCCAGCGTGTACCAGGCGTACAACTCCCTCGAGGACTTCGAGGCGGCGATCACCGCGCTGCGCGCCGAGAACGAGGAGGCCGAGGCGCGCCGGGCCGACGGAGCCGACGCCGACGAGGACACCGCGCCAGCGACGACCGACTGAACGGCGACCCGTGCGCGGCCGTGCGGTCAGGGGTATTACGGTCATCGGGTGATCCCCGCTGACCTTGACCTCCTGCACACCCCCGGTGTTCCCGCGATCAGCCCTGACGGGCGCTGGACCGTGGTCGCCCGCACCGCCCCCGACCTGGCCGCCGACGAGTACGTCGGGCGACTGTGGCGGCTGCCCACCGACGGCAGCGCCGCCCCGACGCCGCTGACCCGCGGTCACCGCGACACGGCGCCGCGCTTCTCCCCGGACGGCCGCTGGATCGCCTTCCTGCGCACCGAGCCGAAGGGTCGCCCGCAGGTGTTCCTGGTCGAGGCCGAGGGCGGCGAGCCGGTGCAGCTGACCGAGGTGCCCCTCGGTGTCTCGGCGCTGCGGTTCTCCCCGGACGGCCGGATGCTGGCCTACCTGGCGCGGGTGCCGGAGGAGGGTCGCTACCTCCCGGACGGCGACCCCGCCGCCGAGGCGCCGCGGCACATCACCACCTACACCTACCGCGGTGACGGTGCTGGCTTCACGCTGGACAAGAAGCCGCAGCTGTTCGTCATCGACCTGCCCGCCCAGCCCGGGGAGGGCGACCGGCCGGAAGCGCGACAGATCACCACCGACCTGGAGGTGAACGACGTCGCCTGGCTCGCGGACTCCGCGCACGTCGCCGTGGTGGCGGCCCGGCACGCCGGTGCGGACGAGGACCTGCGGGTGGACGTGTCCGCCGTGGACGTGCGGCCCGACGCGGACCACGCGTTGCGCCCGCTCACCGATGCCGACCAGGGCAGCACGCTGGCCGTGGCCGCCGCGCTGGAGGCCACGGACGGCAGTGGCCTGTGGCTGCTCGCGCAGGACATGGGGCCGAACGGCCGGGACTTCGTCGCCGCGCAGACCGGGCTGTTCCGCCTGCCGCTGACCGACGGCGCCGACGGTCCCCGTGCCGACGGCGTGCCGCTGCGACTCACCGACGCCGACGCGGTGGACCTGGACCCGGGGACCTTCGCGGCCACCGAGGACGGGGTGCTGGTCGGGGAACTGGACCGCGGCACCGTCCGCCTGCGGGAGATCCGCCGCGACGGCAGCTCCCGCGACCTGCTGACCGGCCTGGTGGCCCACGGCGCCGACCAGGCCCGTGGCACCGTGGTGACCTCGGCGGCAGGCCCGCTGACCAGCGGCGAGGTGCACGCCATCGACCTGAGCACCGGAGTCGAGCGCCGGCTCACCGACTGGTCGGCACCGCTGCGGGAGACCGGGCGGCTGCGGGCGCCGCGCGAGCTGAACGGCACCGCGCCGGACGGCTATCCCGTGCACGGCTGGCTGGTCACCCCCGACCCGGAGCGCTTCGGCGCCGGACCGCACCCGACGATCCTGATGATCCACGGCGGCCCGTACGCCCAGTACACCGTCGGGCTCTTCGACGAGGTGCAGACCCTGGCCGAGCGCGGCTATGCCGTGGTCTACGGGAACCCGCGCGGCGCCGCCGGATACGGCCGCGAGCACGGGCGCAGCATCCGGCAGGCATTCGGCACCGTGGATGCGGTGGACGTGCTGGCGCTGCTGGACCTGGCCCTGACCGACCAGGCGCTGGACGGGGAGCGGGTCGGCGTGATGGGCGGGTCCTACGGCGGCTACATGACCGCCTGGCTGACCACGCAGACCGACCGGTTCCAGGCGGCGATCGTCGAGCGCGGCTTCCTCGACCCGGTGAGCTTCGTCGGATCCTCGGACATCGGCTGGTTCTTTGGGCTGGAGTACCTCGGCGACGGTGACACCGACGCCGACCGTGCGGCGGTCGCGGCCCAGTCGCCGATGGCCCAGGTGCACCGGGTCACGACGCCGACGCTGGTGATCCACTCCGAGCAGGACTGGCGGTGCCCGGTCGAGCAGGGGCAGCGCTGGTTCGTCGAGCTCAAGCGCCGCGGCGTGCCCGCCGAGCTGCTGCTGTTCCCGGGCGAGGGCCACGAGCTGACCCGCTCCGGCCGCCCGCAGCACCGCAAGGTCCGGTTCGACCACGTGCTGCGCTGGTGGTCGGAGCACCTGCCGGTCTGAGCTGGCACAGCGAGAGGCCCGGTCGATCCAGTGCGGATCGACCGGGCCTCTCGGTTGTCGGGTGCCTCAGGCCGGGGTGGGCAGCGCCGCCAGCAGGTTGTCCCGCACCACCCGGCGCAGCACCTTGCCGATCTGGGATCGCGGCAGGTCCGGCAGGATGACCAGGTCCTTCGGCACCGCGTACCGGGCGAGCTTCTGCTGACACCAGTCGCGGACCGCCTGCAGGTCGATCTGCGGGTGATCGGCGTCCACGACGACCGCCGCGACCACCTTCTCGCCCAGGTCCCCACCGGGCAGCCCCACCACCGCGACATCCCGCACACCCGGCATGTTGCGCAGGTGCTCCTCGACCTGGGACGGATACACCTTGTACCCGCCGGTGACGATCATCTCCTTGATCCGGTCGACCAGGACCACGAAGCCGTCCTCGGTCATCTGCACCACGTCGCCGGTCCGCAGCCAGCCGTCGGCGAGCAACTGCTCGGCGGTCTCCTCCGGCCGGTTCCAGTAGCCCTGGAAGACCTGGGGGCCCCGGATCAGCAGCTCACCCGACTCGCCGGGGAGGACGTCCTGGGTCGGGTCCTCCTGGCTGACGATCCGGACGTCCGTGCTGGGGAACGGCAGGCCGAGCGCCCCGGGGATCCGGTCGGGGGACAGCGGGCTGCCGAGCGCGACCGGGCTGGTCTCGGTCATGCCGTAGCCCTCGATCACCAGGCCGCCGGTCAACCGCTCCCAGCGATCGGCGGTCGCCGCGGGCAGCGCCATCGCACCGGAGATCGCGTACCGGAAGGACGACAGGTCCGCCTTCGACTTCTCCGCCGCTGCGCACAGCCGGTCCAGCATTGGCGGCACGGCCGGCAGGAAGGTGCCGGGACGGCGGCGCTGGGTGGCGAGCACGGAGGCGGCGTCGAACTTGGGGAAGGCGACCAGCGTGGCGGCGATCCGCGGTGCGTAGGTCAGGCAGAGGGTCAAGCCGAAGGCGTGGAAGAACGGCAGCACCGCGTACAGGGTCTCGGTGCCGGGCGCGTGCTGGGTCCACTCCTGGCCCTGCACGGTGTTCGCGACCAGATTGCGGTGGGTGAGCACCGCGCCCTTCGGTGTCCCGGTGGTGCCGCCGGTGTACTGCAGCAGCGCCACGTCCTGCGCGGTCGGCCACGGGTGGTCGCTCGGCAGCGGGGAAGCGGCGGCGACCAGTCGGTGCCAGCTCGGGATCTCCGCCGGGACCGGCCCGCAGAGGGCGTCGCGGGTCTGGCGGGCCGCCTTCACCGGCAGCCGCAGCGCGATCCGCTTCATGCGCGGCAGGTCGGCGGCGACATCCACCGCGACCACGGTGCGCAGGTCGGTCTCGGCCTGGCGCTCCAGGACCGCGGGCACCGCCTTCTGCCAGAGCAGGGCGACGGTCGCCCCGGAGTCTGCGAGCTGGTGGGCCAGCTCGGCACCGGAGTAGGTCGGGTTGTGCTCGACGACCACGGCGCCGAGCCGGAGCACGGCGTAGAACGCGACCACGTGCGAGGGGCAGTTCGGCAGAGCGATCGCGACCCGGTCACCGGCGCGCACCCCGAGGTCGTGCAGGGCGGCGGCGCCCTGGGCGATCCGCTCGGCCAGCTCGGCGTAGGTCAGGGTCGCGCCTTGGAAGTCGACGGCGATCCGGTTCGGGAAGTCCGCGGCTGATCGCTCGACCGCCAAGCCGACCGGCTCGTCCGGGATCACGATGTCACCGGACACGCACGGGGCGTAGGACCGGTGCCAGGAACGTTCGAAACTCGTCACGTGACGAACGATAACCTACGCAACCGTAGGTTTCCCTGTATGGGCCCTAGAGATCGCTGGACCGCGCGCCCCAGAGGTTGATCCCGGCGTCGACCGCGTGCTGGTCGATCCGGGCCAGATCGTCGTCGGAGAGCGCGTCGATCCGGGTCGCCGCCAGGTTCTCCCGCAGCTGCTCCGGCGTCCGCGCGCCGAGGGTCACCGAGCTGATCCGCTGGTCGCGCAGCACCCAGGCGATCGCGAGCTGCGGCAGGGAGATGCCGAGGTCACCGGCGATCTCGTTCAGGGCGCGCACATGTGCCAGGTTCTCCTCGGTGAGGTACTCCGCGCGCAACGACGTCCCGGTCGCCGCGCGGGAGTCCTCCGGTACGCCGTTCAGGTACTTGGTGCTCAACATCCCCTGCGCCAGCGGGGAGAACGCGATGACGCCCATTCCTGCCTCGCCGACCACGTCCAGCAGCGAGCGACCGTCGGCCCCGGGCTGTTCGATCCACCGGTTCAGCAGCGAGTACGACGGCTGGTGCAGGCTCAGGGTCAGCCCGATCTGGTCGGCCACCGCCAGCGCCTCGGCCGTCCGGTCCGCCGAGTAGGAGGAGATGCCCGCGTACAGCGCCTTGCCGGAGTCGACCGCGGTCTTCAGCGCACCGAGCGTCTCCTCCAGCGGGGTGTCCGGGTCGTAGCGGTGGCTGTAGAAGACGTCCACGTACTCGGTGCCGAGCCGCCGCAGCGACTGGTCCAGCGACGCCAGCAGGTACTTGCGCGACCCGAACTCGCCGTAGGGCCCCGGCCACTGCCGGTACCCCGCCTTGGTGGCCAGCAACAGCTGGTCGCGGTACGGGGCGAGGTCGGTGGACAGCAGCCGACCGACCGACTCCTCCGCGGCCCCCGGCGGCGGTCCGTAGTTGTTCGCCAGGTCCAGGTGCACCACCCCGGCGTCGACCGCCGCCAGTACCAGCGCGCGCTGGTCCGCGAACGGGGTGGCGTCGCCGAAGTTCTGCCACAGGCCCAGGGTCACGGCCGGCAGCTGGAGGCCGGTGCGGCCGGCCCGGCGGAGGGGAAGACGGTCAGCGGCTCGGTTCACACCGCGACGCTAGCGGGGATCGGCGGCCCGTGCCGACCAGGACTGCCCAGGACGGCAGAGGACAGCGCAGGCCAGCACCGCTCAGGACAGCACGCGCAGCCGGATGCTCTCCGGACGCGACCGCAGCGCCGCGAGCACCGTCTCCTCCACCGAACCGGCATCGGTGACCACGTAGCCGACCTCGCCGCGGGTCGCCAGCAGCTGGGCCTCGATGTTCGCCCCGTGTTCGGCCAGGGTCTGGTTCACCGCCGCCAGCACACCAGGGACGTTGCGGTGCAGGTACGCGATCCGCTGCACGGCCGGTCGCGGTTCCAGGGTCAGGTTCGGCAGGTTCACCGACAGCGTGGTGGTGCCGGTGTTCAGGTAGTCGCGCAGCTTGTTGGACACGAACTGGCCGATCGCCTCCTGCGCCTCCTCGGTGGAGCCACCGGTGTGCGGGGTCAGGATCACGTTCGCCAGCCCGCGCAGCTCGGACTCGAACGGGTCGCCCTTGCGCTTGGGCTCCACCGGGAAGACGTCCACGGCCGCCCCGGCCACCCGGCCGTCGAGCACCGCGTCCCGCAGCGCCGCGTAGTCGACCACGAAGCCCCGGGACAGGTTGAGGAAGATCGCGCCCGGCTTCATCCGGGCGAACTGCTGCGCACCGAACATCCCGGCGTTCCCGCTGCGGCCGTCGACGTGCAGGGTGACCACGTCCGCGACGTCCAGCAGCTCGTCCAGGGTCTCGGCGCGGCGGGCGTTGCCGAGCGCCAGCTTCTCCTGGGTGTCGTAGAAGACCACCGACATGCCGAGGTTCTCGGCCAGCACCGACAGCTGGGTGCCGATGTTGCCGTAGCCCACGATGCCCAGCGTGCGGCCGCGGACCTCGTGCGAGCCGTCGGCCGACTTGTTCCAGATCCCGTCGTGCATCGACTTGTCGAGCACGGTCAGGCGACGGGTGAGCGCGATGATGTCGGCGAGGGCGATCTCGACCACCGAGCGGGTGTTGGAGAACGGCGCGTTGAACACCGCCACACCGCGGGCGGCGGCCGCCGCCAGGTCGATCTGGTTGGTGCCGATGCAGTACGCGCCGACCGCGATCAGGTCGGTCGCGGACTCCAGCACCGCCTCGGTGACCTGGGTCTTGGACCGGATCCCGAGCAGGTGCACCCCCTGCAGGGCCTCGGACAGCTCGGACTCGTCCAGGGCACCGGTCCGGGTCTCGACCTCGTATCCGGCGGCCTCCAGGATGGTCCGGGCCTGGGGGTGCAGATTCTCCAGCAACAGGGCGCGCAGCACGCGCTTAGGGTGCACCCCCGCCGCCATTCGGCCAAACCGGTCCCGTCAGGCGGACGGCCACCCCTCGGGCAACGGGCGGTGGTGCACCACCCGCAGCGCGGTGGTCGGCCGGGTCATCGCCACGTACAGGTCGCCCGGACCGCCGTCGGTCAGCACCGCGTCCGGCTCGACCAGCACGACCGCGTCGAACTCCAGCCCCTTGGACTGCTCGGCGGTCATCGGGGTGATCGCGGCGTCCAGATCCGGCGTCCCTGCCCGGGTCGCGCCGATCAGGTCCCCGTGTCCACCGGCGACCAGGGCGTCCCGCACCGGGCCGATCAGCGACGCGGGGGCGATCACCGCGACCCGGCCGGCACCGGAGGCGTCCCGGACGGCGGCGACCTCGGTGACCGCCCAGCGCGCGGCGGCCGCGGCCAGTCCCTCCGCCGCCACGTGCTCGGTGACCAGGGCGTCCGGCACGTCGCGGGCGGCCTCGCTGGTGGTCAGCGGCAGACCCGCCGCGCGCCCCACCGCCTCGGCCGCCCGGGTCACGGTGGCCGGGGTCCGGTAGTTGACGGTCAGGGTCTCCTGCCGCCACTGCCCGGCCAGCAGTCGGTCGAAGACCGCCGACCAGTCCCGGGTCCCGGCGGCGGTGGAGGTCTGCGCCACGTCGCCGACCACGGTGAGCGAGCGGGTCGGCACCCGGCGCAGGATCATCCGCCAGGCCATCGCCGACAGCTCCTGCGCCTCGTCCACGACCACATGGCCGTAGGCCCACGCCCGGTCGGCGGCGGCGCGCTCCGCGGTGGTCAGCACCGGGCCGCTGCTGGCGAAGCGGTCGGCCAGGACCTCGGCCGACACCAGGGCGTTGCCGGACTGCTGCAGGACCTGGCGGGCGTAGTCGAGTTCCTGGTGGCGCTGCTCGGCGTCGAGGCGGGCCTGCGCCTTGGCGGCCTGGTCGTCCTCGCCCAGCAGTTCGGCGGCCTCGTCCAGCAGCGGGATGTCCGCGACCGTCCACGGCGCGTCCGCCGGGCGTTCGAGTCGGCGGCGCTCCGCCCGGCTGAACACACCCGCCGCCGCGTCGGCCAGGCGCTGCGGCTTGGCGAACAGCGACGACACCAGCCCCTGCGGGGTCAACGGCATCCAGGCGAGGTTCAGCGCGATCCGGATCTCCCGGGTGCTGCGCAGCTCCTCCAGGATCTCGCCCCGGTCCTCCGGTGCCACCGCGAACGCCAGCTGGCTGATGTACTGGTCGGCCAGTCGGCCCAGCATGTCCCGCACGAAGGTGACCCGTGCCTGGTTGTGCGGCCGGTGACCGCGCCGGGCGTGGTGGATCGCGGCGCGCACGTCGGCGGGCTTGACCACCACCGTGTGGCCGTCGATCACCACCCGCACCGGTTCGGCGGGCACCCGCTGGCGCTGCTTGACCGCTCGCTCGATCACCTCGCGCCAGACGGCGCGGCCCTTGATCTCGGCGACGGCGTCGTCCTCGGTGCCGGTGGCGACCACCCCGGGGAACAGCTCGCCCACCGTCGTCGACACCACACCGGTCTCACCCAGGGACGGCAGCACCTGGTCGATGTACCGCAGGAAGGTGCGGCTCGGGCCGATCAGCAGCACACCCGAGCGCTCCAGCACCCGACGGTGGTTGTAGAGCAGATAGGCGGCGCGGTGCAGCGCCACCGCCGTCTTGCCGGTGCCCGGCCCGCCCTGCACCACCAGTGCGCCCTGCAGGGCCGAGCGGATCACCGCGTCCTGCTCGGCCTGGATGGTGGCCACGATGTCGCCCATCCGGCCGGTGCGCCGCGCCGCCAGCGCCGCGAGCAGGGCACCCTCGCCGGACAGCTGTCGGTCGTCGTCCTCGTCCACCGCCGACAGGTCCAGCAGCTCGTCCTCGACCCCGGTCACCGCTCGGCCGCGGGTCACCAGGTGCCGCCGCAGCACGACGCCGTCCGGGTGTGCGGCGGTGGCGCGGTAGAAGGCCTGCGCCGCGGGAGCGCGCCAGTCGGTCAGCAGCGGCGCGTGCTCCTCGTCGTTCAGCCCGATCCGGCCGATGTACCGGCGCTCGCCCCCCGCCAGGTCCAGTCGACCGAAGGCCAAACGGTCCTCCACCGCCTCCAACCGGGCCACCCGGTCCTCGTACAGCGTGGCGAAGGCGTCCCGCTCCGAGCGGTTCTGCGGCGAGCCCGAGGGACCCGCCTGCCGCACTCGCGCCAGCCGGTCCCGGGTCTGGGCGCGCAACTCGTCCAGCCGTCGATACAGACCGTCCACCACGTCCTGCTCGGCACGCAGCTGCTTGTCGATGGAATTCACCCGTGCTCCGTCTGTCGCCCTCACCGCGCTCGACCCAGGCGAGCGGCCGTCCATTATGCCGTGTGCGTGGCCGGTTCGTGGCCGTGCGCTGCGGGCGAACACGCCGGTGGGAAGGATCGCCGGTGTGGGCGCGTTACATGCCGCGTACCCCGAATCAGGTTCACCAGGAGGACCGATGCTGGACCCGAGCGAGATCTACGCCATCGACCCGGTGGTGGCCGCCGAGGTGGAGGCGCGGAGCGCGGGCGGCGACGGCCCGGTGCTCGTGCACGCCGTGCGCGGCTTCATGGATGCCGGCAGCGCCGGCCGGCTGGCCGCCGAGCACCTCACGGACACCTACGACACCGCCCGGCTGGCGACCTTCGACACCGACCAGCTGATCGACTACCGGTCCCGGCGACCGACCGCGACCTTCGACGCCAACCGCTGGTCCGGCTACGAGCAGCCCCAGCTGGTCGTCGACCTGGTGCGCGACTCGGCCGGTGTGCCCTTCCTGCTGATGCACGGCATGGAGCCGGATGTGCAGTGGGAGCGGTACGTGGCCGCTGTCCGGCAGATCGTCGAGCGCTTCGACGTGCCGCTGACCGTCGGCATCCACGGCATCCCGATGGGGATCCCGCACACCCGGCCGCTGTCGGTCACCGCGCACGCCAACCGCGCCGAGCTGGTCGCCGACCACATGCCCTGGTTCGGCACCGTCGAGGTCCCCGCCGACTCGAGCACCCTGCTGGAGATCCGCCTGGGGGAGTCCGGCCATGACGCACTCGGGTTCGCGGTGCACGTCCCGCACTATCTGGCGCAGTCGTCCTTCCCGCAGGCCGGGATCATGGCGCTGGAGCAGGTGCAGCGGGCCACCGGGCTGGAGCTGGACCTGGCCGAGCTGACCGAGTCGGCGCAGGACACCATGCTGGAGGTCGAGCGGCAGGTCGCCGAGTCGCCGGAGGTCGCCGCCGTGGTGCACGCCCTGGAGCAGCAGTACGACGCCTTCAGCAAGAACATCGGTCGGCCCAACCTCCTGGCCGACACCAGCGACATCCCCACCGCGGACGAGCTCGGTGCCGAGTTCGAGCGCTTCCTCGCCGAACAGGGTCCCGACACCGACCGGTGACCACGGGGCAGAATGACCCCACGTGAGCCACGTACCGCAGCCCCGTCGCGCCCTGATCGTCTGGGGCGTCGGGGTCGCGGCGTACGTGGTCGCGATCCTCAACCGGTCGTCCTTCGGGGTGGCCACCCTCGAGGTGCGGGACCTGTTCGGGGTGTCATCGGCGCTGATCGCCTCGATGGCGGTCGCCCAGCTGGTGGTCTACGCCGCGCTGCAGGTGCCGGTCGGGGTGCTCCTCGACCGCTACGGCCCCCGGGTGCTGGTCGCCTCCGGCGCGCTGGTGATGGCGATCGGCCAGGCGGTGCTCGCGGTGGCCCCTGTGGCGAGCTGGGTCCTGGTTGGCCGGGTGCTGGTCGGTGCTGGCGACGCGCTGACCTTCGTGTCGGTCGTACGCCTGGTGCCGGCCTGGTTCGCGCCCCGACAGGTCCCGGTCATCACCCAGCTCACCGGTTCGATCGGTCAGCTGGGCCAGGTGCTGTCGGCGATCCCGGTGGTCGCCCTGCTGCACGCCGAGGGGTGGCGGACCACCTTCCTCGCGGTGGCGGCGGTCGGGGTGCTGGCGTCGGCGCTGGCGCTCGCGGTGATCCGGGACGCCCCACCGGCCTCCGCCACCGATGCCGTCGACGACACGGTGCCGCCGGGGGACCGGGTGGGCTTCCTGGCCCGGCTGCGTGCCGCCTCGGCGGCGCCCCGTGATCCCGGTGCGCTGCGCGCGGTCCTGGCCGAACCGGGCACCCGACTCGCGTTCTGGATGCACTTCTCCGGTCAGTTCAGCAACCACGTGATCGTGCTGCTGTGGGGGTACGCGTTCTTCGTCGAGGGCGAGGGACGGTCGGCCGGGGAGGCCAGCGCTCTGCTGACGGTGAACGTGATCGCCGGGGTGATCGCCGGCCCGGTGATCGGCGCGCTGGTCGGTCGCCGACCGCGGCTGCGGGTGCCGTTGGCGATCGGGACCCTGCTGGTGATCGGGGTGATGTGGCTGGCGGTGCTGCTGCCGTCCCGGCCCGTGCCCTGGTGGGTGCTGGCGGTGTTCGTCGTGGTGGTCGCGGTCGGTGGGCCGATCTCGCTGGTGTCCTTCGACGTGGCGCGGTCCAGCAATCCGCTGTCCCGGCTGGGCGCGGCCACCGGATTCGTCAACACCGGCGGGTTCATCGGCGCCTTCGTCACCATGTTGCTGATCGGGCTGGTGCTCGACCGGGCCGGTGGCGGCGTGCGCGACCTGGCCGCCTTCCGAGTGGCCTTCGCCTGCGTCGCACTGCCGTGGACGGTGGGGCTGGTCGGCATGCTGCACGGCGCGCGGACCCTGCGCCGACGACACCCGGGCATCGACCTCTGACCGTCGGGTCGTGGGATCACTGTGTTGTTCCGTGACCGCGCCGTGACCAAAACGTTGTCCGAAACGTCGCGTTCCGGTCAGCAATGCACGTAGCGCCGGGCCATCGGCCGTGAGAGGATCGCGGTGTTGCAGTGACGTACTGACGCTTGACCGGCGTCCGGACGGGGTCTCCCGATCGGGCACCGCCAGCCTTGGCTGGTCCTCCGGTGCAGGACGTGGTTTTGGCATTGCGGCACGGTTCGAGGCCACACGGGTCACGCGCCGTCACCGGATGGACAAGAAGGACAAGAACATGGCACAGGGTGCTGTCAAGTGGTTCAACGCTGAGAAGGGCTATGGCTTCATCGCCCAGGACGGCGGCGGCGCCGACGTCTTCGTGCACTACTCCGCGATCGACTCCTCGGGCTACCGCTCCCTCGAAGAGGGCCAGCGAGTCGAGTTCGAGATCACCCAGGGCCCGAAGGGCCCGCAGGCCGAGCAGGTTCGCCCGCTCTGATCTCGCTACACGCGCGAGTGGTTGTCACTGACGACTGATCGTTCGACGAGGGCCGCATCCTCCGGGGTGCGGCCCTCGTGCTGTGTCCGGCGGGCGGTCGGCGACCAGCGACTCGGGTGGTGCCGCCGACCCGGTCCGGCTACTCCTCGGCGTCGCGCACCGGGGCGCTGTCGCGCAAGGATGCGCCACGGCGCGCGAAGTCGTGCAGTTCGTCGCCGACCAGCAGCCGCGCCGGCACCGGCAGGGAGCGCAGCGCCCGCCCCAGCCCCGGGTCGTCCAGCAGGTCCGGGTCGTCGGTGCCGATCAGCAGCAGGTTGCCGTACCTGCGACCACGCAGCACCGCGGGCTCGGCCACCAGTCCCACGTGCTCGAACACCGCCGCCACCGTGGCGACCTCGTCCTTCGCCAGTCCGAGCGGCGGCCGGTCCGCGCAGTTCGCCAGGTAGACGCCCCCGGGTCGCAGGACGCGGTGTGCGACGGCGGTGAACTCGACCGTGGTCACGTGCTCCGGCGTGCGGTCTCCGGCGAAGACGTCCCGCAGCACGGCATCCGCCGAGTCGTCGGCCAGGGTGTCCAGCTGGGTGCGGGCATCACCGGCCCGCAGCCGCAGAGCGGGGGAGCGCGGCAGGTCGAACCAGCCGCGCACCAGGTCGACCAGGATCGGGTCCAGGTCGACGGCGATCTGCCGGGCACCGGGTCGCCGGGCGTCCACCCAGCGGGCCATCGCGCACCCGGCGGCGCCGAGGTGCACGGCGCGGAACGGCCCGTCCCCGGCGGGCATCGCGTCCAGCACCGCGGCCATCTGTTGCATGTACTCGAAGTCGAGGCGCAGCGGGTCGGCCAGGTCGAGGTGCGAGCTGGGCACGCCGTTCACCATCAGGGTCACGGCGGTGGGGTCGTCCGGGGTGACCACGAGCTCGGCGGTGCCGGAACCGATCGGCACCGGACCGCGCGGCCAGGCGTCCGCCGGGCGTGTCGGTGCCCGGTGGGAAGCTTGCGCACGTCGCGGTTCACGGTGGGCCACGGACCCACCGTACGTGTTGACCTATTCGAACAGGTGTTCGATACTGGGTGGACGAGAGAGGGAGGTGCGGGATGTCGGTCAGGACCTTGCACGTCGCACGGGCCGCGGCCCCGGGGCTGTCCGGGCGCACTGCTGAGCTGCTGTCCCGGGCGGATGCCGAGCTGGTCGCCGCCCAGTTCTCCTCCGAGCCGTGGGAGAAGTTCGCCCACGCCCACCTCGCCGCCCTGCGCGCCGGTGCCGCCGTACTGGCGGAACGGCAGCCGCTGTCCCGGCGACGCCAGACCCGGACGGTGTGGGAGCTGCTGGACCAGGTGATGCCCGAGCTGGCCCGCTGGACCGCGTACTTCGCGGGTGGCGCCGCGCTGCGAGCCGCTGTCGACGCCGGTCGGTTCGACGCTGTCTCGGACGAGCGCGCGGAGCAGGTGCTCTGCCACGCCGAGGACTTCCTGGACGTGGTCCGGGCGGAGCTCGAGGCGTGGGCCGAGCAGTCCGGTGCGGACCCGGTGGCGCCCGGCGGCCGCCGCGCGGGCTGATGAGCCGGGGTCCGCGGGCCGAGGGCGCGCGTCGCGATTGGGGTCACGAGGAGGAGGGCGCCTCGATCCTGCACGTCGACATGGACGCGTTCTTCGCTTCGGTGGAGCTGGCGCGCCGCCCACACCTGCGCGGACGGCCGGTCATCGTCGGTGGGTCGCAGCGGTCGGTGGTGCTCGCCGCTACCTACGAGGCGCGGGCCTTCGGGGTGCACTCGGCGATGCCGATGGCGGTGGCGCAGCGGCTGTGTCCGCAGGCGATCGTGATCCCGCCGGACCATGGCGCCTACTACGACGTCTCCCGCTCGGTGATGGCAGTGCTGCACGAGGTCACCTCCCTGGTCGAACAGGTGAGCGTGGACGAGGCGTTCCTGGACGTCGCGGGGGCGCGTCGGCGGTTGGGTCCACCGACCCGGATCGCCGCGATGATCCGGGAGCGGGTGCGCGCCGAACACGGCATCACCTGCTCGGTCGGGATCGCGGCGAACAAGTTCGTCGCCAAGCTGGCCTCCGGCCACGCCAAACCGGACGGGGTGCTGCTGATCCCGCGGGCTGCCACGGTCGAGTTCCTGAGGGTGCTTCCGGTCGGCGCGCTGTGGGGCGTGGGCGAGCGCACCGCGGCGAATCTGGAGCGGTGGGGGATCCGCACCGTGGCCGAACTCGCCGACTCCGATGTGCGCACCGTCCAGCAGGCGGTGGGTAAGACCGCCGGGGCGCACCTGTACGACCTGGCCTGGGGACGTGATCCGCGGCCGGTCAGCCCGGGTCGGGAGGAGAAGAGCGTCGGTGCGGAGGAGACCTTCGCCGTCGACATCCACGACCTGCGGCAGGTGGAGAGCAAGCTGCTCGACCTGGCCGACCGGTGCGCGGGTCGGTTGCGGGCGCAGCAGGTGATGGCCAAGACGGTGGCGATCAAGATCCGCACCTCCGACTTCCGCACCCTCAACCGGTCGCGGACCCTCACCCAGCCCACCGACGTCGCCCGAGAGCTGTACCTCGCCGCCCGCGAGCTGTTGGCGGGGGTCGACCTCGCCGGGCTGCCGATCCGGCTGATCGGCGTGCGGGCCGAGGGTTTGGTCGCCGCCGAGCACGTGGTGCAGCAGCCCACATTGGAGGAGGCGATGACCGGGCAGGGCGAGGCGCAGCGACAGGCCGAGCTGGTGATGGACCAGGTGCGCGAGCGGTTCGGCCGGGCGGCCATCGGGTCGGCGACCCGAGCGGTCGGCCGCGGCGCCGGCGGTGGTGCGGTGGCCGCGCGGCACGTCAGTTCGAAGGCCGTGCAGCCGGACGGCTCCGCTGGTGGCGAACGTGGCGAGGCACCGCATGCGGCAGCCGCATCCGGCCCGGAGGCCGCTCTGGCCCCGGAACGCCTGGCCCGGGACCTGCCCAGGAAGTACCGACTGAGCTCCGGTGGCGGTCCCCGGCGGGACGAGGCATGAGCGCTCGACTACCGGCAATCCAAAACGCCCTCTATCCTGAGGCGAAGAAGTCCCGACGGCGGAGCACGGGGGTTGATATGCCTCTCTCCGAGTACGAGCAACGTGTACTGGAGCAGATGGAGCGGCAGCTCACATCTGATGATCCCCGGCTCGCGACCACGCTCACATCGAGCGGTCGCAAGCCGGTCCTGCGATACATCCTGGGCGGAATCGGCGCGCTCGTCGGCCTGCTGCTGCTGGTGATCGGCGCTGCTGCCTCACTGGTGTGGCTCGGCGTGATCGGGTTCCTGGTGATGTTCGGTGCGGTGGCGGTGGCCTTCACCAAACCGCGCAAGTCCGGCCCGGCCGGTGTGGTCCGCCCCGACGGCAGCACGGCCCCGCGCCCCGCCGCCGGCCGGAAGCCCGCGAAGAAGGGATTCATGGACCGGATCGAAGAACGCTGGGACCGGCGGGGCGAGGGCGGCCGCTGACCCACAGCGGGTCATCTGGTCGCTGATCGAATCCAGTTGTCGGACGAAGCGCCGCGCAGCAGTCCTGCGCGGCGCTTCGTGCTGTCCGGGCGCCGACGATCATGCGTCGGGCCGCCACCTGGACCGCCACCCTTCTGGACCGCCACGTCCTGGACCGCCACGTCCTGGGCCGCGTGGCGACGGCGACATACGAGGCGCCGACATGCCCGTCGGGCGCGAGGCCGCTCCCCGTGGACGCGTGCGATGAGCGAACGATGCGCCGACGTCGCCGACGGGCGGCGGTCGCCGCGTCTGCTGGGGTGCGTCCGATGGCCGAGCGACGCGCCGACGTGCCCGACAGGACCGGTGGGTGCCGCGTCCGCTGAGGTGCGTCCGATGGCCGAGCGACGCGCCGACGTGCCCGACAGGACCGGTGGGTGCCGCGTCCGCGGGGTTCGTCCAATGGCCGAACGACGCGCCGACGTCACCGACGGGACACGGTGGCCGGGTCCGCCGACCCGCGGTCCCGACGGCCCAGGGGTCGGCTCCGGTCGCCGCGCAGGTCGGTCAGCACCGTGTCCACCCACCCGCGCAGCACCTCCGGGGTCGGCGCCTCGGGCTCCGGTAGGTACCGCGCCGACTCGACCGCGTGCAGCAGGGCGGTGAGCGCCTCGGAGGCCGCGGTCCCCAGCGGTCGCCCGCGCGCCTGGTCGACCTGATCGCGGATGTGTTGCGCCGCCTGCCGGGGTGTCACCGCGTCGGACCAGGTGATCGACGACCGGCGCAGCCCGGTGCGCAGCATGGCCCACGCGCGTTCCGGGGTCAGCGGCAGGGCGGCCCGTCGCCGGGTGAGCAGCACGCCGGTGACCACCCCGATGACCAGCAGGCTCACCAGAGCCGCGATCGGCCCGGTCTCCACCCGGTCGGCGTCCTGGGCCGCCGTGGCAGCCTGCTGGGCCGCGGCACTGGCCGAAGCGCTGGCCGCGGCGGATGCGGAGGCGGCGGCGCTGGGGGCGACGGTGGATGCGGCCGACGGTGTGGGGGCGGAGGCGGTGGACGGGTTGCTCCAGCTCGGGGGTGCGCCGGTCTGCACGGCGGGGGTGGGCTCGAACCGGACCCACCCGACGCCGGGGAAGTACAGCTCGGGCCAGGCGTGGGCGTCGGAGCCGGTGATCTCGTAGTCGCCGTCGGTGGCCAGGCTGCCGGGCAGGAAGCCGACGCCGAGCCGGGCCGGGATGCCGAGCATCCGTGCCATCAGGGTCATCGAGGTGGCGTACTGGACGCAGTAGCCGCGCCGGCTCTGCAGGAAGTCCCACACCGCGTCGTCGGAGTCGCCCTGGTCGATGTCCGTGTCGTAGCGGAACCGGGTGGTGTCGCGGAAGTAGGTCTGCAGGGCCAGCGCCTGGTCGAAGGGGGTCGCGGCATCGGCGGTGATGTCGGCGGCCAGTGCGCGCAGGTCGTCCTCATGCTCGGTGCCCGGCACGTCGAGGTAGGGGTCGATGTCCTCGGGCAGCTCACCGGTGGCGGAACGCAGCAGGTCGGCGGTCAGGCCGGGGACCTGGACCACCATGGTGTAGCGCTCACTCACGTCGGTCCGGCCGCCGACCACCTCGTCCCGGTCGACGTCGTAGACCCAGGGGCTGCCGATGTCGACCGTGCGCGGGAAGACCGTGACCGGAAGGCGCTCCTCGCGCAGGGCGCCGACCACCAGGTCGAGTGCGACGAGGGTGCCGCGGCTGGGGTCGGGGGTGGTGCCGAGCAGGGAGCGGTCGGAGGCGAGCAGGGTGTCGCGGTCCCAGTCGGTGGTCTCGCCCTCGGCGTCGCGGGACCAGGACCGACCGTCGAAGTCGCGCAGGGTGAACGACCGCAGCGGTCCGGCCAGGGTGGCGGTGGCCCGCGGCGCGTCGTCGTCGGTCTGACCGACCGGGTCGACCCGGTACCGGAGCACCACCTGCTCGGACTGCGGTCCGAGGCTGTCGCGCAGGTCGAGGTCGTCGGCGAGCCGGACCGAGCCCATCGCCCCGGTGCCGGAGACCGGAGGACCGGACCAGGACCAGACCGGTAGCGCGGTCAGGTGGGGCACCCCGACGATGGCCACGATGACGACCAGTGCGGCGGCAAGCGTTCCGGTGGCGGCGACGCCCCGGACGGTCCGGCTGCGGGTGGTGCGCGGTCCCTGCTCCCGTCCGACCAGGATCAGGGCCAGGTAGAGCACCCCGGTGCCGAACAGGGCCCAGGTGCTGCCGGGGAAGCCGAGCGCGGCGGCGGGCACCCAGAGCGTGGCCAGTGCCAGACCGGCCAGGGCGGGCATCCCGACACCGACCGCGAGCAGGTCGGCGGCGAGGTAGAGCACCAGGACCGCGCCGATGATCAGGAGTTCGACCGGTCGCTGGACGTCCAGCGGCACCACCCCGTCCCGGACCGCCGCGATGCCGTCCCGGACCACCGCCGTGAAGCGTGCCGTGTCCGGCAGGAGGGGCAGTGCGCCGGGGCCGTAGGCGATCAGCATCCCGTACCCGGCGACGACCAGGCCGGTGATCGAGGGCAGCCAGACCGAGGTGGTCACCGCCCGGGTCAGCGACACCACGGCGGCGAGACCGAGCAGCGCCAGGCCGAGGTGGATCAGCCAGGGCCCGGTGGTGGTGACCAGGGCGGAGAACGCGCCCAGCCCAGTGAGCAGGGCGGCGATCAGGATTGCCGTCGACAGCAGCGCGCGCGGGGTGCCGGGTCGGATCCGGTCGTTCATGCCACGCTGCCCAGGCTGAGCCAGGTCGCCGTCAGGTCGGCCCCGACCTCGACCTGCACGGTGCGCCACCCGGCCCGCAGCAGGTCGCGGGCGGTGGCGGTGGCCTCCTCACCGGTGCCGCGCACGATCGCCCAGCACGGGCGGGCGGTGCTCAGGCCGGCCAGGGCCGCTCGCAGGGTGGGGTGCTGGGGGCCGAGCACGGCGACGACCAACCCGACACCCCCGTCGGTGCCCTCGACCGTGCGGATCTGGGCGAGCAGCGACCGGTCGGCGGCGTCCCGGTCCGGCTGTCCGACCAGGTCGACGGTGGCGTCCAGCAGGGCGGTCCGGTCGCCGGTGCCGGGATGCGGGCCGTCGGTGAGCAGGCGGGTGGGGTGCCCGGCAGCCTGCAGGGCGATCGCCGCCGACGCCGCCATCCGGATGCTCCACTCCAGGGCCTCGCCCTCCGGCGACGGGTCGAGCAGCACGGAGGCGGTTCGGACCCCGGCGTGCTCGTCGGTGCGCACCAGCAGCGACCCGCGGCGGGCCGACGACGGCCAGTGCACCCGGCGCAGATCGTCACCCACCTGGTACTCGCGCAGTGCCGCGTCGTCCGAACCGGGGGAGTGCGCACCGGTGACGGCGCGGTCGGGCTCGGCCAGCAGCAGGGTGCGCGGCACCGGCAGCTCCTCGACGTCCGGCCACACGCTGAGGTCCTGCTCGACGCCGAGCGCTCCCCGGATGCTGGCCACCCCGAACGGGTCGGTGCGGGTCACGGTGAGCGGCCCCATCGTCCACCGCCCGCGCCGTCCGGCGAGCACCTGGTACCGCAGCCGGATCCGGTCGTCGGTGCGGGAGACCCGGGCGCGCAACGGTCGTCCGCCGGACAGCTCGGTGGCTGCCTGCTCGCGGAGCCGGAGCTGCTCGGCACGGTGACCGGTGACCTCGACCTCGACCTCGGCGATCCGCCCGGCGTGCACCGGGTCCGGGCGGACGGTGCGGCGCACCTCGTGGCCCCGGCGACGGCCACGCGCCAACTCGACCACCAGCAGGGCGCATCCGGCCGCGGCGGCGAGCACCGGGATCGCCCCGAGCACCAGCAGGTCGGTCGATCCGATCGCGGTCGCGGCCGCCATCACCGCGAGGCCGAGCACGACCATGCCCACGCCGCGAGCGGTCGGACGCCAGCGCATCAGCGCAGGGCGGAACGCAGCGACACCCGGCCGGGACGGTCGTCCTCGCCGGGGACCGTCGGCACCGGGACCCGGGCGACCAGGTCGCGCACCACGTCCTGCGGTCCGCGACCGGCCAACCGGGCCTCGGCGGAGGGGATCAGCCGGTGGGCCAGCACCGGGACGGCGAGCTCCTGCACGTCGTCCGGCAGGACGAACGACCGCCCGTCCACGGCTGCCAGCCCCTTCGCCGCACGCAACAGCTGGATCGACGCGCGCGGGGAGGCGCCCAGGCGCAGCGCACCGTCGGCGCGGGTGGCGCCCACCAGGTCGACCACGTACTGCTTGGCCGCGGCGGAGGCGTGCAGCCCCCGGGTCGCCTCGATCAGCCGGGACACCTGGGTGGCATCGGTGACCGGTGCCAGGTCGGCCAGGGGGTCGGAGGTCTCCTGCACCTCCAACATCGCCAGCTCGTCGGCCGCCGAGGGGTACCCGAGCGAGAGCCGGGCCATGAACCGGTCCCGCTGCGCCTCGGGCAACGGGTAGGTGCCCTCCATCTCGACCGGGTTCTGGGTCGCGATCACCAGGAAGGGGCGGGGCAGCGGGTGGGTGCGCCCGTCGACGGTGACCTGGGCCTCCTGCATCGACTCCAGCAACGCCGACTGGGTCTTGGGCGAGGCGCGGTTGATCTCGTCGCCGATCACCACGTGCGAGAACAGCGGGCCGGGCCGGAACTCGAACTCCTGGGTGGCAGCGCGGTAGATCGTCACGCCGGTCAGGTCGCCGGGCAGCAGGTCCGGGGTGAACTGCACCCGGCCCACCGTGCAGTCGATGCTGCGGGCGATGGCCTTGGCGAGGGTGGTCTTGCCGACCCCGGGGACGTCCTCCAGCAGCAGGTGCCCGCCCGCGAGCAGCACGGCGACGGTCATCCGGACCAGGTCGGGGCGCCCGGTGACCACGCGCTCCACCGATGTGCGCATGGCGGCGGCCACCTCGAGCAGCTCGGCGGTGTCGTCCCGGTCCGGGTGTGGCATGGAGAACCCCTCAGTCGGATGTGGTGGGGATGAGCGTACGGGCGAGCGGCCCGGTGGTGGGGGGTGATCCTCCACATCCCTCCCCTCCGGGGTGCGCGGGTGCCCGGTCGGACCCGGCAAACCACCCCAGAAGCCGAGAAGTCGCCCCGGTGCGACGCGCTGGGCTCGAAATCGCTCCACATCGCTCCCCGCGCGCTGACCAGGGAAAACACGATCCGGACGCACGAAATTCACCCGTTGCACCGATGCAGGTGGAGCGAAGTGGAGTACCGTGGGGCCATCGGGTGCCGACGGGTGCCCGCGACGACGCATCGGGGAGGTGACGTCATGGGGTTGGAGCAGGCGATGGCCGGGCTCGGCACCGGCGTCCCCTTCCTCGGCACCCACACCCCGCGCCTGGACGAGAAAGGACGGTTGATCCTCCCCGCCAAGTTCCGTCCGCAACTCGCCCAGGGTCTGGTGATGACCCGGGGCCAGGACCGCTGCCTGTTCCTGCTGCCGCTCGACGAGTTCGCGCGGATGCACGACAAGCTCCGCCAGGCGCCGGTGACCAGCAAGCAAGCCCGTGACTACCTGCGCGTCTTCCTCTCCGGAGCCTCGGACGAGGTGCCGGACAAGCAGGGCCGGGTCTCGATCCCCCCGATGCTGCGGGCGTACGCCGGTCTCGACCGGGACGTCGCGGTGATCGGTGCCGGCACCCGGGTCGAGGTCTGGGACCTGCAGGCCTGGGAGACCTACCTGGCAGCCCAGGAGGCCGGATACGCCGAGACCGCCGAGGAGGTCTTCCCCGGCGGCGCGTTCTGACCCACCCCGTACCACCCGCTCGACCCAGCAGCACCAGCTCGACCAGCACCGCCCGCACCACCAGCAGTCCCGCATCCGCCCGATGAGGTCTCTCCCCGTTCTTCTGACGCCACTTCCCCGGTGGCAGAGGTCCGGTGGGGGATCTGGTCGGACGGCTGGAGGGGCCGTCCGACCAACACCGTCACCAGCACGCAGAAGGGACCAGCGCATGAGCACGAGCGACGCCGCCCGTCGGCACACGCCCGTACTGCTGCAACGCTGCCTCGATCTGCTCGGCCCCGCGCTGTCCCAGCCGGGCGCGGTGATGATCGACGCGACGCTCGGCATGGGCGGTCACACCGAGGGTGTGCTGGACGCCATCGACACCGTGCGGGTGATCGGCATCGACCGCGACCCGCAGGCGCTGGAGCTCGCCTCGGCCCGGCTGGCCCGCTTCGGCGACCGGTTCACCCCGGTGCACGCCGTCTACGACGAGATCCCGGACGTGCTGGACGAGCTGGGACTGCCCGGCGTGCACGGCGTCCTGATGGACCTGGGGGTGTCCTCCCTGCAGTTGGACGAGGCGGAGCGCGGTTTCGCCTACGCCCAGGACGCCCCGCTGGACATGCGGATGGACCCGACCCGGGGCCGGACCGCCGCCGACGTGCTGGCGACCTACGACGAGTCCGACCTGGTGCGGATCCTGCGCGAGTACGGCGAGGAGCGGTTCGCCGGCCGGATCGCCCGCCGGATCGTCCAGACCCGGCAGACCACCCCGATCCTGCGTTCCGGCGAGCTGGTCGACCTGATCCGGGCCAGCATCCCGGCGGCCGCGCGGCAGAAGGGCGGCAACCCGGCCAAGCGCACCTTCCAGGCGCTGCGGATCGAGGTCAACGACGAGCTGGCCGTCCTCGCCCGGGCGATCCCGGCCGCGGTGGAGGCTCTGCTGATCGGCGGCCGGATCGCGGTGGAGTCCTACCAGTCCTTGGAGGACCGCCTGGTGAAGCGGGCGTTCGCCGCCGGTGCCACCACCAGTGCGCCCCCCGGGCTGCCGGTGATCCCGGAGGACCACGCCCCGTACCTGCGCCTGCTCACCCGCGGCGCCGAGGAGGCGGACGAGGCCGAACTCGCCCGCAACCCGCGTTCCCAGTCGGTCCGGCTGCGGGCCGCGGAGCGACTGCGTCCCACCCCGTCCCACCTCACGCCCCACACCACGCACGGCAGGAGAACCGCATGAGCGCCGAGCAGGCAGTCCGCGCCCGGGCACTCCCGCGGCCGTCGGTCCAACCGGACTCGACGCCGCGCAGCGCGCCGCGGCTGCGCCTGGTCCGCCCGCCGGCGCAGGCCCGCAGTCACGTGCCCTTCGTGGTGGTGTGCATGGCGGTGCTGATCGCCGCGCTGCTGACCGCCCTGCTGCTCAACACCCGGCTCGCCGCCGGTGCCTACGAACAGCACCAGCTGGACGTGCAGCTCGCCGAGCTGGCCCGGACCGAGCAGGACCTGTCGGCGCAGCTGGACACCAACAGCTCGCCCGCCCAGCTCGCCGAGCGCGCGGCGGGTCTCGGCATGGTGCCCGCGGGCTCGACCGGCTGGCTGCGGCTGTCCGACGGAACGGTGCGCGGAGCGGGGCAGTGAGCGCCCGCCCGGTCGGCGGCCCCCGTGCCGGTGCGCAGCGCGCCGGGAACGCCCGGTCCGGTGGCGCCCGTCGTGGTGCCCCGCAGCGACCGCACGCGCCGATCTCCGACCGGGTCGGTCCGCGGCTGGCGAACTTCTCCCGTCGACGCACGGTCCTGGTGGTGTTCGTCGCCGCGCTGCTCAGCGTCTTCGCCGGACGACTGATCTACGTGCAGGGCATCGCCGGACCGGCCATCGCGGCCGAGGCCAAGCAGAGCCGGATGTCCACCTCGGTGCTGATCGCGAACCGGGGCCAGATCACCGACACCAACGGCGTGGTGCTGGCCACCTCGGTCGACCGTTACAACATCTACGTCAACCAGAAGCAGATCGCGACCTGGTCGATGGTGCAGGACGGCACCACCTACTCCGGAGCGGCCGGTGCCGCCGAGCTGCTGTCCCCGATCCTGGACATCCCGGCCGCCGAACTGGGTGCGACGCTGCAGGGCGACGCGGGGTTCAAGTACGTCGCCAAGAAGGTGCTGCCCGAGGTCTGGAAGGCGGTCCGCGAGTTCCGGATCAACGGCATCGGTGCCGAGCAGGTCGCCGAGCGGGTCTACCCGAACGGCAACACCGCCGGCAACGTCCTGGGCTGGGTCAACGGTGACGGCGTGGGTGCGCAGAGCATCGAGCAGCTGCTGAACGACGAGCTGTCCGGCACCAACGGGGAGACCGAGTACGAGCGCGGCCGTGGTGGTCAGCTGATCCCCGGCGGCTACGAGGAGACCACCCCCGCGCAGGACGGCAAGAACCTGCAGCTGACGATCAGCACCGACCTGCAGTACCGGGCGCAGCAGGCGATCCAGGCCCAGGTGCAGGCCACCGGTGCCGAGTCCGGCTCGATCGTCGCGATCAACGTCAAGACCGGGGAGATCCTGGTGCTGGCCGAGTCCGCCACGGTGGATCCGAACAACCCGGGCGCGGACCAGACCCTGCTCGGCGGGTCCAAGTCGGTCTCCAACGTCTTCGAGCCCGGCTCCACCGCGAAGGTCATCACGATGGCCGCCGCGATCGAGAGCGGCATCGCCGACCCCTACAGCCAGTTCACGGTGCCCTACACCTACACGACGGCGAACGGGCAGACCTTCAAGGACTCGCACGAGCACGCCGGGATGCAGCTGACCACCACCGGCATCCTCGCCCAGTCGTCCAACACCGGCACCGTGATGATCGGCCAGAACATCCCGCAGCAGACCCGGTACGACTACCTGCACAAGTTCGGCTTCGGTCAGAAGACCGGCATCGAACTGCCGAACGAGTCCGCCGGCAGCCTCAAGCCCGCGGACGACTGGGACGGCCGCACCAAGTACGCCGTCCTGTTCGGTCAGGGTCTGTCCGTGACCGCGCTGCAGGCCACCGAGGTCTTCGCCACCATCGCCAACGGCGGGGTCCGGATCCAGCCGCACCTGGTCAAGGGCTGGACGGACGACCAGGGCAACCTCACCACCCCGGTCGCCGCCGAGCAGACCCAGGTGGTGTCGCCGGAGACCGCGCAGACCGTGCTCACCATGATGGAGAGCGCCGTCGACGAGGGCACCGGTTCGACAGCGGCGATTCCCGGCTACCGCGTCGCCGGGAAGACGGGTACCGCGCAGAACTGGGACCAGAACGGCAACCAGGGCATCACGTCCTCCTTCATCGGGGTGGCGCCCGCCGACGACCCGCAGATCGCGGTCTCCGTGGTGCTGCACAACCCGAAGACCTCGGAGTGGGGCGGCACCGTCGCGGGCCCCGTGTTCAGCCAGATCGCCGGCTACGCGCTGACCGAACTGGGCATCGCGCCCTCCGGTGCTCCGGCCCAGCTGTTCCCGACCGAGTGGTGAGCGCCACCACCCTCGGGTCGGGCGCCGCGGCTTCTGGCGGTAGATTCGTGCCCATGACGTCCCCCCAGGGTCGGCTGCGCCCCGAGCAGCCTCACCGCCCCCGGGTCGCCGACCTCGCCGAGGCGTTCGCGCTGCCGGTGGAGGGTGCGCCGCTGCCGTCCGACCTGCTGGCCTCCGGGGTCACCGTGTCGAGTGCGGACACCGAGCCCGGCGACGTCTTCGTGGCGGTGCCCGGTGCCAAGGCGCACGGTGCGCGCTTCGCCGAGGACGCGGTCGCGGCCGGTGCCGTCGCCGTCGTCACCGATCGGGCGGGTGCCACGCTGGTGAGCGACCTCGGGGTGCCGGTGCTGGTCGCCGACGACCCGCGCGCGCTGGCCGGACACCTGGCCTCCGTCCTGCACCAGCACCCGGGTGAGGCGCTGACCACCGTCGGCATCACCGGCACCAACGGCAAGACCACCACCACCTACTTCGTCGACGCTGCCCTGCGCCGGGCGCTGGGGGAGACGGTGCTGATGGGCACCGTGGAGCTGCGGATCGGCGCGCACACCATCGAGAGCCCCCGGACCACGGTCGAGGCACCGGTGGTGCAGTCGATGCTGGCCCGCGGCCGGGAGCTGGGTCTGCCCGCGTCAGTGATGGAGGTGTCCTCGCACGCGCTGGCCCTGGGCCGGATGAACGGCCTGGTGCTGTCGGTCGCCGGGTTCACGAACCTGCAGCGCGACCACCTGGACTTCCACGGCGACATGGAGGGCTACTTCCGCGCCAAGGCCCAGCTGTTCACCCCGGAGCACGCCCGGCACGGCGTGATCGTGGTCGACGACGAGTGGGGCCGCCGCCTGGCCGCCGAGACCACGATCCCGGTGGACACCGTGGCCACCCACGTCGGCGCACCCGAGGGCGAGACCGCCGACTGGGCGGTCGTCGAGGCGGACATCGGCCTGGACGGGGTCGGCTCCTCCTTCGTGCTGCGCGGCCCGGACGGCGCCCGGCACACCGCCGCCAGCCCGCTGCCGGGCCTGGTGAACGTCTCGAACGCGGCGCTGGCCGTCGTCATCGCCCACCGGGCCGGGGTGGACCTGGACGTCGCCATCGACGCCGTGGCGCACGCCCACCAGATCCCGGGCCGGATGGAGCGCGTGATCGAGCGCGCCCCCGGTCGTCCGCTGGGTCTGGTCGACTACGCGCACACCCCGGACGCCCTGGTGCTCGCGCTGGAGGCCGTCCGCCCGATCACGCCGGGCCGCCTGATCATCGTCTTCGGCTCCGACGGCGACCGGGACCAGGGCAAGCGCCCGATCATGGGGCAGATCGCCGCCCGGCTGGCCGACGTCCTGGTCGTCACGGACGAGAACCCCCGGTCCGAGGACCCCGCCGCCATCCGCGCCGCCATCCTGTCCGGGGTGCGCGAGCAGCGACCGACCCTCGCGGACGTCCACGAGGCCACCAGCCGCCGACAGGCGATCCACGACGCACTCGATCTGGCCGAGGAGCAGGACACCATCATCATCACCGGAAAGGGCCACGAGCCGACCCAGGAGATCGCCGGGGTGTTCCACCGGTACAACGACCGCGACGTCCTGCTCGAGCACGACTTCGGAGGGACCCCCGCGTGATCGCCTGGACCGCACAGCAGGTGGCCGAGGCGACCGGAGGACGGTTGGCCCACCTGGACCCGGCGACCCTGGTCACGGGACCGGTGGTCACCGACTCCCGGCAGGTCGAGCCGGGGTCGCTGTTCGTCGCCCTGCCCGGTGAGCACGTCGACGGGCACGACTTCGCCGAGCGCGCGGTGACCGAGGGCGGTGCGCACCTGGTGCTGGCCTCCCGCGAGCTGCCCGGCGTCCCGTCGGTGATCGTGCCCGACGTCGAGGTCGCGCTCGGCGACCTGGCGCGCGGGGTGCTCGCCGCCCTGCGCGAGGCCACCCAGGTGCCCGGCGGGGAGCCGCTGACCGTCATCGGGATCACCGGGTCGGTGGGCAAGACCACCACCAAGGACCTGCTGGCCCAGATCTGCGCCGCCGCCGGACCGACCATCGCACCGGAGAAGTCCTTCAACAACGAGATCGGCCTGCCGCTGACCGTGCTGCGCGCCGACGAGTCCACCCGCTTCCTGGTGCTGGAGATGGGCGCCAGCGGGATGGGCCACCTGGAGTACCTGACCCGGATCGCGCCGCCGGACATCGCGGTGGTGCTGGTGGTCGGGCACGCGCACCTGGGCGGATTCGGTGGCATCGAGGCCGTCGCCACCGCCAAGTCGGAGATCGTGGCCGGGCTGCTGCCCACCGGGGTCGCGGTGCTCAACGCCGACGACTCCCGCGTGGCGGCGATGGCCGTCAAGGCACCGGGGGAGGTGCTCACCTTCGGCACCACCGACGCCGCCGACGTGCGCGCCTTCGACCTGCGGGTGGACCGCGCCGGTCGCGCCCAGTTCGCCGTCGAGCACCGGGGCGAGCGCGCCGAGGTGGCGCTACGGCTGGTCGGCGAGCACCACGCGCACAACGCGCTGGCAGCGATCGCCGCCGCCGTCACCGCCGGACTGCCGCTGGCCGACGTGGTCGCCGCGGTGAACCAGGCCGACGCGCTGTCCCCGCACCGGATGCACGTGGTCGACCGGCCGGACGGCATCACCGTGATCGACGACTCCTACAACGCGAACCCGGACTCGATGCGGGCGGCGCTCAAGGCCCTGGCGGTGCTCGCCGGGCGGGACCGCCGCTCGGTGGCGGTGCTGGGCGAGATGATGGAGCTGGGCGCCGACAGCCGGGTCGAGCACGAGGCGATCGGGCTGCAGGTGGTCCGGCTGAACATCGGACTGACCGTCGTGGTCGGTGACGGCGCGCGTGCCATCGCCGCCGGTGCCGTCCGGGAGGGGTCCTGGGGCGAGGAGGTGCTGTTCGTGGACGACGTCGACGAGGCGACCCGCGTGCTGGAGAGCGAGCTGCGACCCGGCGACGTGGTGCTGGTCAAGTCCTCGAACGACGCGGGCCTGTGGCGGCTCGGTGACCTGCTGACCGACGTGGAGGTCTCCGCGTGATCTCGGTCCTGGTCGCCGGTGGCGTCTCCATGCTGGTGGCGCTGTTCGCCACTCCGCTGTTCATCCGGTTCCTGGTCGCCAAGCAGTACGGCCAGTTCATCCGGCAGGACGGCCCGACCGCCCACCTCACCAAGCGTGGCACCCCGACCATGGGCGGCGTGGTCATCATCGCGGCCACCCTGCTCGGCTGGCTGGCAGCCGTGTTGTTCAGCGGCACGACGCCCAGCGCCTCGGCGATGCTGGTGCTGTTCCTGATGACCGGCCTGGGCGTGGTCGGCTTCCTGGACGACTTCATCAAGATCTCCCGGCAGCGGTCGCTCGGCCTCAAGGCCCGGTGGAAGATCATCGGCCAGGGGCTGGTCGGCATCACCTTCGCGGTGCTCGCGCTGCAGTTCCCGGACTCCCTGGGCAGGTCCCCGGCCTCCACGCAGATCAGCTTCATCCGGGACACCCACCTGGACCTGGCGTTCGCCGGGGTGGCGGTGGGCGCGATCCTGTTCGTGATCTGGGCGAACTTCCTGATCACCGCCTGGTCCAACGCGGTGAACCTCACCGACGGGCTGGACGGCCTGGCCACCGGTGCCTCGCTGATCGTCTTCGGCGCCTACGTGATCGTCTGCGTCTGGCAGTTCAACCAGCGGTGCGGCGCCGATCTGGCCGCCCGGTGCTACGCCACCCGTGACCCGTTGGACATGGCGGTGGTCGCGGCGGCGATCACCGGTGCCTGTCTCGGCTTCCTGTGGTGGAACGCCAGCCCGGCCAAGATCTTCATGGGCGATACCGGCTCCCTCGCCCTCGGCGGTGCGCTGGCCGGCATGTCGATCGTCACCCGCACCGAGATCCTGGCGGCGATCCTCGGCGGGCTGTTCGTCATCATCGTGGTCTCCGATGTCATCCAGATCGGCTTCTTCAAGCTGACCGGCAAGCGGGTGTTCAAGATGGCACCCCTGCACCACCACTTCGAGCTGTCCGGCTGGGGCGAGGTCACGATCGTGATCAGGTTCTGGCTGATCGCCGGCCTGTTCGTGTCCCTGGGCGTGGGCATCTTCTACGCCGAGTGGGTGGCGGGTTGACCGACCTGAACCGGGTGCTGGTCGCCGGCCTGGGCCTGTCCGGCCGGGCCGCCCGGGACGTCCTGCTCGACCGTGGCGCCACGGTGCTGACCGCCGACGACCGGGTGGGCGACCTCAGCCTGGACGCCGCCCGCGACCGACTGTCCGAGGTCGACCTGATCGTCGTCTCCCCGGGGATCCCGCCGCACCATCCGTTGCTGGCGGACGCCCGCGCCGCCGGACTGCCGGTGTGGAGCGAGGTCGAGCTGGCCTGGCAGCTGCGGGTGGACCGCGCGGGCGGCGGCGGACCGGCGCCCTGGCTCGCGGTCACCGGCACCAACGGCAAGACCACCACGGTGGAGATGCTCGCCAGCATCCTGACCGCCGGGGGGGAGCGCACGGCCGCGGTCGGCAATGTCGGCACCCCGGTGGTGCTCGCCGCCACCGACCCGACGCTGGACGTGCTGGCCGTCGAGCTGTCCAGCTTCCAGCTGCACCACACGTACTCGATGGCCGCCGAGGCGGCCGCGGTGCTCAACCTGGCAGCCGATCACCTCGACTGGCACGGGTCGATGGACGCCTACGCCGCGGACAAGGGACGGATCTTCACCGGGGTCGAGTGCGCCTGCGTGTACAACAGCGCGGACCGGGTGACCGAGGAGCTGGTGCGCGAGGCCGATGTCGCCGACGGGGCGGTCGCGGTCGGATTCACCCTGAGCACCCCCGGACTCGGCCAGGTCGGCCTGGTCGAGGACGTGCTGGTGGACCGGGGCTTCACTGCTGACCGGCGCACCCACGCCGCCGAGCTCGCCACCTTCGCGGACCTCGCCCACCTGGCGCCGGGCGGCGCGGCGCTGGCTCCGCACACGGTGCAGAACGCGTTGGCGGCCGCGGCCCTGGCACTGGCCCACGGTGTCCAGCCGGTCGCGGTGCGGGACGGCCTGCGTGCCTACCGTCCGGGCGCGCACCGGATCGCCACCGTGGCCGAGATCGACGGGGTGCGCTGGGTCGACGACTCCAAGGCGACCAACGCCCATGCCGCTGCTGCCTCGCTGGCGGCCTTCGCCCCCGAGTCGGTGGTCTGGATCGCCGGGGGACTGGCCAAGGGCGCCAGCTTCGACGAGCTCATCACGGCCCGACGCGACCGGCTGCGCGCCGTGGTGCTGATCGGGGTGGACTCGGCGCCGCTGGCGGATGCTCTGGCCCGACACGCCCCGCAGGTTCCCGTGGTGAGGATCGATCCCGGCGACACTGGCACCATGAACCGCGCCGTGCAGGAGGCCCGCCGTCTGGCGGTGGACGCCGCCGTGCCCGGACTGACGGTTCTGCTCGCGCCGGCGTGCGCCTCCATGGATCAGTTCTCCTCCTACGCCGAGCGGGGAGAGGCTTTCGCGGCCGAGGTGCACGCCCTCGATCCGGAGCGGTGAGGAGACCGGGCATGGCACAGACCACCGAGGCCCCGGTGCCCACCGGCGCGACCCCCGGTGTCGAGGCGTCGCCCCGGGGCTCCCGGCTCGGCCAGTGGAACTCCGCCGTCACCAGCTACTACCTGTTGACCGGTGCCACCGTCCTGCTGCTGGTGCTCGGTCTGGTGATGGTGCTGTCGTCGTCCTCGGTCGATTCCCTGGCCGACGGCAAATCGCCCTACGCGGTGTTCTTCAACCAGGCCCAGTTCGCGCTGATCGGTCTGCCGCTGATGTGGGTGGCCTCGCGGCTGCCGCTGCGGTTCTACAGCCGGTTCGCCTGGTTCATCTTGGCCGGTGCGGTCGTGATGCAGCTGTTGGTGTTCACCCCGCTCGGCATCGGGCAGGGCGGTAACCGGAACTGGATCTCGATCGCCGGGTTCACCGCGCAGCCGTCGGAGGCGATCAAGCTCGCACTCGCCATCTGGCTCGGTGCCGTGCTCTCCCGCAAACGCGCCCTGCTGCTGGACTGGCGCCATGCGGTGATCCCGGTGCTGCCGGTGTCCGCGATCGCCATCGGCGTGGTGCTGGTCGGCAACGACCTCGGGACCGCGATGGTGATGATGATGCTGGTCGCGGGGGCGCTGTTCGTCGCCGGCGTGCCGATGCGGGTCTTCGCCGTCACCGGTCTGGCGACGGCGGCCGCCGTCGCGGTGCTGGCGATCACCAGCGAGAACCGGATGCAGCGGATCATCGACCAGTTCGGCGGCAACGCCGACCTCAGCGCCGGTGGCTACCAGGCGCTGCACGGCACCCAGGCGCTGGCCACCGGCGGCTGGTTCGGCCTCGGCCTCGGGCAGAGCCGGGAGAAGTGGTCCTACCTGCCCGAGGCGCACAACGACTTCATCTTCGCGGTGATCGGGGAGGAGCTCGGGCTGATCGGCACCCTGTTGGTGCTGTTGCTGTTCGCGCTGCTGGCCCTGGGCATGTTCCGGATCATCGCCCGGCACCCCGACCCGGTCGCCCAGATCACCACCGGTGCCATCGCCGCCTGGGTGATCGGCCAGGCGCTGATCAACATGGGTGTCGTCGTCGGCCTGCTGCCGGTGATCGGGGTGCCGCTGCCCCTGGTGTCCGCCGGTGGATCGGCGTTGATCATGACCATGGCGGCGCTCGGTGTGGTGATCTCCTTCGCGCGCAGCGAGCCCGGTGCCGCCGAGGCGCTGGCGGCCCGCCCGCATGTGCTGCGCCGGTCACTGGCCGTGATCGGGCGCGTCCGGCGCTGACCCGCGCCCCCTCAACTCCCCGCACCATCCGCATGACCGTCCCGGAGGACACTGTGACCGCACCCGACCAGCCCGCCGTCGAGGACCTGGGATCGCCCCGCGCGGTGCTGCTCGCCGGCGGTGGGACGGCCGGACACGTCAACCCGCTGCTGTCGGTCGCGGAGGAACTGCGTGCCCGGGACCCCGAACTGCGGATCGCCGCCCTCGGCACCGCGGAGGGCCTGGAGTCACGGTTGGTCCCGGAGCGCGGCATCGAGCTGTTCACGGTGCCCAAGGTGCCGATGCCCCGTCGCCCCACCCCGGACTGGTTCCGGTTGCCCCGTCGGCTGCGGGCGGCGGTGGACGCCGCCGGTGAGGCGATCGACACCATCGGTGCGCAGGCGGTGGTGGGCTTCGGCGGCTACGTCGCCACCCCCGCCTACCTCGCGGCCCGCAACCGGGGTCTGCCGGTCGTGATCCACGAGCAGAACGCCCGCCCCGGGCTGGCGAACCGGCTCGGTGCGCGGTGGGCCGCGTCGGTGGCGGTCACCTTCCCGGGCACCCGGCTGCCCGGTGCGGTGGTCACCGGCCTGCCGCTGCGACCGGAGATCCTCGACCTGCTCGAGGACCGCGCCGCCGACCTGGTCGGCACCCGCCGCCGGGCCGCGGCCGAGCTCGGCATCGACCCCACCCGCCCCGTGCTGCTGGTCACCGGCGGGTCGCTCGGCGCGCTGTCGATCAACACCGCCGTGGCCGCGCAGGCATCCGCCGTCCTGGGCACCGGCGCCGAGGTGCTGCACCTGACCGGCGCCGGGAAGGCCGACGCCGTCCGCGCGGCGGTCCGTGGCGTGCCGGGTGCCGAGCGCTACCACGTGCGCGAGTACCTGGGGGAGATGGAGCAGGCGCTGGCCATCGCGGACCTGGTGCTCTGCCGGTCCGGTGCGGGCACCGTGTCCGAGCTGGCGGCGCTGGGCATCCCGGCCGTCTACGTCCCGCTGCCGGTCGGGAACGGCGAGCAGAAGCTCAACGCCCAGCCGGTGGTCGCGGCCGGCGGTGGCCTGCTGGTCGCCGACGACGACCTGACCCCCGAGTGGTTCGCCGAGCACCTGGTGCCGCTGCTGAAGCCGCACTCGGCCGGGCGCCGTGAGCAGATGGGACAGGCCGCGGCGACGATCGGCGTCCCGGATGCCGCGCGTCAGGTGGCCGACCTGGTCGAGGACGCGCTGGCGGTCGGCGCGCAGCGGCTGGCGGAGCTCGCCGACGACACCACCCACGACGACGCCACCCACGACGGGCCGACCCACACCGACGACCTGACCGCAGACACGTCTGCCACCGACCCCGGGGATGCCGCGACGGACGACCTGCTGCCGGTGGACGAGGAGGCGGCGGACCCGGCCATCGACGCCACCACGCCGTCGGCACCGACCGTCCCGGACGCCGCCCCGACGTTCGCCCCGTCGACTCCGGACACCGCCCCGTCGACGACCGACGCCGCCCCGTCGGACCCCGCCTCGCACGCGCCGTCCGGCCCCGCCGTCACCACCGAGGGCACCGGTAACACCGCGGACACCGTCGCGATGGGCACCGTCAGCCCCGCCGCCCGGATCGACCCCGCCGACCCGACCACCTTCGGCACCGTCCACCTGATCGGCATCGGAGGCGCCGGGATGTCCGCCATCGCCGGACTGCTGGCCGACCGCGGCCTGGCGGTGCAGGGCTCCGACGCCCAGGAGGGCCCCGCCGTCGCGGGCCTGCGCGCCGCCGGGATCACGGTGCTGATCGGTCACGACGCCGCGCACCTGGACGGCGTGGACACCGTGGTGGTGTCCAGTGCGATCCGGGAGACCAACCCGGAGCTGGCCCGCGCCCGCGCCCTCGACCTGCCGGTGCTGCATCGCTCGCAGGCGCTGGCCGCGCTGATGGACGACCGGATCTCCGTCGTGGTCGCCGGTGCGCACGGCAAGACCACCACCTCCGCGATGGCGGCCGCCGCCCTGACCGCCGTGGGCCGCCGCGACGCGGTGCTCGACCCGTCCTACGCGATCGGTGCCACCATCCGCACCGAGGCCGGACCGCTGCCCGGCCACCGCACCGGCACCGGACAGGCGTTCGTCGCCGAGGCCGACGAGTCCGACGGCTCCTTCCTGAACTACCGCCCCGCGGTCGCCGTCATCACCAACATCGAGCCGGACCACCTGGACCACTACGGCACCGTCGATGCGTTCGAGCAGGCATTCGTCGACTTCACCGAGCGGATCCGCCCCGGCGGCGCACTGGTGGTCTGCGCCGACGACCCGGGGGTGCGGCGCCTGCTGGAGCGCACCGCCGACGACCTGACCGGGCGCGGGGTGCGGATGCTCACCTACGGCCGGACCGGCGACGTGGACCTGCTGCTCGGGGAGACCGTCGAGGCGCCCGGTGGCGTCTGGCGCACCCCGCTCACCTCCGCGCTGGACGGACTGCCCGGCGCCACGTTGGACCTGCGGGTGCCCGGGGACCACAACGCCGCCGACGCCGCCGCCGCCTACCTGGCCGCGTGGGCCGCCGGGGCCGACGTCGTGGACACCGTGCAGGGTCTGGCCGAGTTCCGCGGCACCGGCCGGCGGTTCGAGGACCGGGGGACCGCCCGCGACATCCGGGTGGTCGACGACTACGCGCACCACCCGACCGAGGTCGCCGCACTGCTGCGTACCGCCCGCACCGTGGTCGGCGACGGCCGGGTGCTGGTCCTGTTCCAGCCGCACCTGTTCTCCCGCACCCGGACCTTCGCCTCGGAGTTCGCCGCGGCCCTGGACCTGGCCGATCTGGCCGTCGTCACCGACGTGTACGCCGCCCGCGAGGACCCGGACCCGGAGGTCTCCGGCGACACGATCGTGCGGCAGGCGATCCGGCCGGAGACGCTGCGCTTCGTCGCCGACCGGGAGGAGGCCGCGCGGGAGATCGCCCGTGCCGCCGCCGCCGGTGACCTGGTGCTGACCGTCGGTGCGGGCGACGTGACCGCCCTCGGCGCCGTGATCCTGGCCGAGCTGGCGGCGGAGGGGGACACGGCTCCGGAGTCGTCCGCCGCGCCCACAGCGCCCACGGCGCCCAGCGCGTCCCACGACGCCGTGCCCGAGAACGCCGTGCCCGAGAACGCCGTGCCTGAGAACGCCGTGGCCGACGACGCCGTGCCCGACCCCACCGACCGGCACCCCGACGCCACGGAGCGGGACTGACCCGTGGCACCCCAGCGTCCCCGTCCGCCGCAGCCCGGTCGGCCCGCGTCGCCCCGTCGCCCCGCGACACCGCGACCCGCGCCCGCCCGGGACGCCGGCGACGGCGGACGCGGCACGGCACGTCGCGCCGCCGCCCCCTCCGCGACGCCGGAACGGATCGCCCCGGACGGATCCGAGGACGTCTTCCTCGGATCCGACGAGACCACCGCCGCGCTGCCCACCACCGGCCCGCGAACCTCTGGCACCGCCCGCACCGGCACCACCCCAGCCACTGGTGCCGCCCGCGCCGGCAGCACCCCCGCCACCAGCACCCCCCGGGCCAGCAGCCCTCCCCGCGCCGAGAGCGCCGCCACACGCGCCCGGTCCACGACCCGCGCCACCACCACCGCGGCCGGCGACTCCACACCGGGCACCCCCCGCCGCACCGCCGGATCCGCCGTCGACCGGACCGCGCCCCGCACGCCCGCCCGGACGTCGGGCCGCGCCACCGGGCGCGGCCTCACCCGCTCGACCGCCGCCCCCCGCACCCCGGCCGGTGGCGTCGTCGCCCAGGGGTCGGCCGCCCGCTTCGCCGAACGTGCCCGCGCGCACCGACGCCTCACCCAGCGCCGGATCCTGATCGTGCTCGGCGCCCTGGTCGCGGCCGGTGGCCTGGCGTGGCTGCTGTTCTTCTCCCCGGTGCTGGCGCTGCACGCGGCCCAGGTCCAGGTGACCGGTGCCGACAGCGTCGTCGCCGTCGACCAGGTGCGGGCCGTGGTCGATGCCCGGGACCGGGTGCCGCTGCCCCGGCTGGACACCGCCGCCCTGCGCTCGGAGCTGCTGGAGGTGCCCGGTGTCCGGGACGCCACCGTCACCCGGGAGTGGCCGCACGGGCTGAGTGTGGCGCTGGTCGCCCGGGAGCCGGTGGCCGCGGTGCCGGAGGGCTCGGATGTCGCGCAGTCGGCGGAGGGCACCCCGACCGGCACCGGTTTCGCCCTGGTGGATGAGGAGGGGGTCCAGGTCGGTCGCGCCGACGAGGCACCGGAGGGACTGCCCGTGGTCGAGGTGCCGGTGGGGGAGGAGCGGGTGCTCAGCGCGGTGCTCGGCGTGTTGGAGCAGCTGCCGGCCGATCTGCTCGCGCAGGTGGGTCAGGTGTCGGCGACCACCCAGGACTCGGTGAACTTCACGCTGCGGGACGGCGCGGCGGTCGAGTGGGGCAGCAGCCAGGACTCGGCGCTGAAGGCCGCGGTGCTGTCGGCGCTGCGTGCGGCACCGGAGACCGCCGGTTCGACCCGGTACGACGTCTCGGCGCCGACGATGCCCGTGGTGGGCTGAGGGCGAATCACACCGACACGCGCGGCGTGGCAGATTGAACCCGGCAGAGTCGGCACATACCGTCGCACCCGGACAGAAATGACATAACTGTAACCCTCTAGTTGAGGGTGAAGGTTGCCCGACACGCACGAAGACGAGAGGCACCCACCGTGGCAGCTCCGCAGAACTACCTGGCGGTCATCAAGGTCGTCGGCATCGGCGGCGGTGGCGTCAATGCCGTGAACCGCATGATCGAGGTCGGCCTGAAGGGCGTCGAGTTCATCGCGGTGAACACCGACGCGCAGGCCCTCCTGATGTCGGACGCCGACGTGAAGCTCGACGTCGGCCGCGAGCTGACCCGGGGACTCGGCGCCGGCGCCGACCCCGAGGTGGGCAAGAAGGCCGCCGAGGACCACGCGGAGGAGATCGAGGACGTCCTGCGCGGCGCCGACATGGTCTTCGTCACCGCCGGTGAGGGTGGCGGCACCGGCACCGGTGGCGCGCCGGTCGTCGCCCGGATCGCCCGGTCGCTCGGTGCCCTGACCATCGGTGTGGTCACCCGCCCGTTCCAGTTCGAGGGCCGTCGCCGCTCCGTGCAGGCCGATGCCGGCATCGAGGCGCTGCGGGCCGAGGTCGACACCCTGATCGTCATCCCCAATGACCGGTTGCTCTCCATCGCCGACCGCTCGGTGTCGGTGCTGGACGCCTTCCGTTCCGCCGACCAGGTGCTGCTCTCCGGTGTGCAGGGCATCACCGACCTGATCACCACCCCGGGTCTGATCAACCTCGACTTCGCCGACGTGAAGTCCGTGATGCAGGGCGCGGGCTCCGCGTTGATGGGCATCGGCTCCGCCCGCGGCGAGGACCGTGCCGTCCAGGCGTCCGAACTCGCGATCAGCTCCCCGCTGCTCGAGGCCAGCATCGACGGCGCGCACGGTGTGCTGCTGTCCATCCAGGGTGGCTCCGACCTCGGTCTGTTCGAGATCAACGAGGCCGCGCGCCTGGTCCAGGAGGCGGCGCACCCGGAGGCGAACATCATCTTCGGTGCGGTGATCGACGACGCCCTCGGCGACGAGGTGCGGGTGACCGTGATCGCCGCCGGGTTCGACGGCGGTGCCCCCACCAAGCGCGACGAGCGCGCCCTCGGCCAGGTGGGCCGCGCGGCCGCCCCGAGCCAGCCCGCCAGCATCCCGCCGGCCCCCGCGGCTCCGGCCGTGCCGCCGACCACCGGTGCGCACGCCGCGGTCCACCCGCAGCCGGTCGACCCGGACGCCGAGGGTGAGGGCGTCCCGGCCTTCCTGTCCGCCGAGCAGGCAGCTGCCCGGACCGCCCAGCTCGAGGTCCCGCCGCGGATCTACGAGGAGGAGGTCCAGCGCCGCCGGGACGACGACCTGGACGTGCCCGACTTCCTCAAGTGAGCGGTCGGTGCCGCTGAACGACGGCGCGGTCATCGGGGTCGATCTCGGCCCCGGTGTCCGCGCCGGTTTCACGACCCGGCACGGTGGGGTCAGCCCCGCCCCGTGGGAGTCGGCGAACCTGGGCCTGATGGTGGACGACGACCCGGGCCGGGTCGCCACCAACCGTCTGCTCGTGCAGGACTGGGCAGGGGTCCCGCTGAACTGGGGTCACCAGGTGCACGGCACCGACGTCCGGCTGGTCGACGGCACGCCGGACGCGGGGGAGTGTGACGCGCTCGCCGTGGTCGCCCGCGGTCGCGGTGCGGCCGTGCTGGTCGCCGACTGCGTCCCCGTCCTGATCGCCGACCCCGACGCGGGGGTGGCCGCAGCGGTGCACGCCGGACGGCGCGGTCTGCTGTCCGGCGTGGTCCAGGCAGCGCTGGACACCCTGATCGCCCACGGTGGCGTCGCCGGCCGGATGCGCGCCGCCATCGGCCCGTGCATCCGGGGCCCGCACTACGAGGTCCCCGCCGCGATGCAGGATGAGGCGGCCGCGATCCTGCCGGAGACCGCCTGCACCACCGTCGACGGCACGCCCGGGCTCGACCTGCCCGCCGGCGTGCAGGCGATCCTGGCGCGGTCCGGGGTCGCCCGGGTGCTGGACACCGAGTTGGATACCGCCGTCGACGACCGGTTCTTCTCCCACCGACGCGCCCAGCGTGCCGGACTGCTCACCGGTCGCACCGCCGGAGTCATCGCCCTGGTCTGAAACACACGACACACCCGGGCGTGTCGCGCGGAGTAGCACCGGAGGCATTGCTAGCGTGACCGCGCAGGACAATGTCAGTTTCCGCAGGATGGAGTGACCGCGATGGCCGGAGCGCTGCGCAAGACCATGCTGTACCTCGGACTTGCCGACGACCGTGGCGAGCACGAGCAGTATGTCGACGAGTACGACGAGCCGGAGGCAACGATGGTGGACGACTTCGAGGCCGAGGTGACCCCGCTGCGTCCGCAGTCGGCACCCTCCCGGCCGACCGAGCACCACGCCGCCGGAGTGCACGAGGGCGATGTCCGCCGGATCAGCACCATCCACCCGCGCTCGTACAACGACGCGCGCAAGATCGGTGAGGCATTCCGCGCGGGCACCCCCGTCATCATGAACCTGTCCGACATGGACGACTCCGACGCCAAGCGTCTGGTCGACTTCGCCGCGGGTCTGATCTTCGGTCTGCACGGCGCGATCGAGCGGGTGACCAACAAGGTCTTCCTGCTGTCGCCCGCCAGCGTGGAGATCTCCGGCGGTGTGGAGCGTCCGGGCGAGACCTCGCGCGGCAGCTTCTTCAACCAGAGCTGACGCGTGCGCATCATCCTCGGGGTGCTCCAGGTCGCTGTCCTGCTGTTCATCCTGGTGCTGTTCGCACGGCTCGTCCTGGACTGGGTCCAGGTCTTCGCCCGTGACTGGCGCCCCCGGGGTGCCGCGCTGGTGGTCGCGGAGGCGGTCTACACCGTCACCGACCCGCCGCTGCGCTGGCTCCGACGGATCATCCCGCCGTTGACGTTGGGTTCGGTCCGGCTCGACCTCGGCTTCATGGTGCTGGTGCTCGGGTGTTGGTTCCTGCTGTCGATCCTCGGAGTGCTGGCAGCAGGCGTGTAACTACGCACAACACGTCCCCCGGGACGTGCAGATACGTGATTGTCCGATACGGTGAGCCGAGGTGGTCGGCGGACTACCACCGGCACGACCCAGTTCGACAGAAGGTGACGACGATGGCACTGCTGACTGCAGACGACGTCCTGAACAAGAAGTTCCAGGCGACCAAGTTCCGAGAGGGCTACGACCAGGACGAGGTCGACGACTTCCTCGACGAGGTCGTCAACACCCTGCGGGAGACCCAGGCCGAGAACGACGACCTCAAGGGCAAGCTCGCCGCAGCCGAGCGTCGGATCGCCGAGCTGAGCCGCGCCGGTGCGCAGCAGCAGTCGGCCCCCGCCGCCGCCCCGAAGCCCGAGCCCGAGGCTGAGAAGCCCGCGCCGGCTCCGGTCGTGCCGACCCCGGCCCCGGCACCGGTGCAGGCCACCGCTCCGGTCCAGCCGCAGCGGCAGAGCGAGCCGGAGTCCGCCACCGGCATGCTGGCCCTGGCGCAGAAGCTGCACGACGACTACGTGCGCTCCGGCCAGGAGGAGGGTGACCGTCTGGTCACCGAGGCGAAGACCCAGGCGTCGCGGATCGTGCGCGAGGCGGAGGAGACCTCGGCCCGGACCCTCGCCCAGCTCGAGGAGGAGCGGTCGATGCTCGACCGCAAGATCGACGAGCTGCGGGTGTTCGAGCGCGACTACCGCACCCGCCTGAAGAGCTACCTGGAGAACCTGCTCGGCGACCTGGACAACCGTGGTTCCGCGCTGCCGCCCCGTGGCGCGCAGGGTGCGGCCCCGGCCAGCAACATCTGAGCCAGACACACTCCGCGTCACCTCACAACACACCACGCCCGCTCGTCGGGCGTGGTGTGTTGTGCGTTGTGGGTGGGACACATACGCTTCGCGGACTCACCCGAGAGAACAGGACGTCTCCCCGTGGCCCTGAACGAGTCGCTCGCCCGCCCCGCCCTCCCCGATCTGTCCGACGCCGCCGACCGTTTCCCGGTGCGTGCCGGTGAGGACCCGTGGACCCCGGCGGAGGTGCAGGAGATCGCCGACGAGCTCTTCGCCGAGTCCGATCGCCTGAGCGCGGAGCTGGCCAGCGCCGACCAGGAGCTGAACGAGCTGCTGCGCAACTCCGGTGACGGCGCGGGCGACGACCAGGCGGACAGCGGTTCCTCCGCGCTGGAGCGTGAGCACGAGCTGACCCTGGTGAACAACACCCGGGACATGCTGGAGCAGACCAACCGGGCGCTGGAGCGGATCTCGGCCGGCACCTTCGGCCGCTGCGATTCCTGTCACGAGGCGATCGGCAAGGCCCGGGTGCAGGCGTTCCCGCGTGCCGTGCTCTGCGTCTCCTGCAAGCAGCGCGAGGAGCGGCGCTGAGCGCTGCGTAGACTCCTGCTCGATGTCGACGAACCCGCACCCCAGCGTTCCTGCCCGTCGCGCCCGGATCGGGTGGCTGATCGCCCTGGCGGTCGGCGTGCTGGTGATCGACCAGGTCACCAAGGCCTGGGCGCTGTCGGCGCTGGAGGAGGGGGTGCGGCACCCGGTCCTGGGTGACGCCCTCGGCATCCAGCTGCTGTTCAACCCCGGGGCCGCCCTGGGGCTGGCCACCGGCACCACCTGGCTGCTGACCGTGATCGCCCTGGTGGTGATCGTGGTGATCGTGCGGGTCTCCCGGCGACTGGGCAGCACCGGCTGGGCCATCGCGCTCGGCCTGCTGCTCGGCGGGGCGGTCGGCAACCTGATCGACCGCCTGGTACGCGAGCCCGCGTTCGGCCGCGGTCACGTCATCGACTTCATCGCCTACGGGAACCTGTTCGTCGGCAATGTCGCGGACATCGCCATCGTGGTGGCCGCCGGACTGCTGATGATCCTGTCGTTCCGCGGTGTGCGGCTGGACGGCACCCGGGAGGGCGCGGTCACCGACGCGGACGACGCCGCCCCCGTCGCCGCGACGCCCGCCGCCACCGGCGCCGTGGCGCCCGCCGCTGCTCCCGGTGCTGCGCCTGCCGCTGCGCCCACTGCCACGACGGCGGATTCCGGCACGCCCGACGCCGCCCCGGAGGCGGCCGCCACCGAGGTCCCGCGCGCCGATGCCTGAGCTGCGCAGCCTCCCGGTCCCCGACGCGCTGGCCGGTGAGCGGATCGACGCCGCCCTGTCCCGGATGCTCGGCCTGTCCCGCACCCGCGCCGCCGAACTCGCCGAGGCCGGACACGTCCGGGTCGACGGCGTGGCGGTCGGCAAATCGGCGCGGCTGCTGCCGGAGAGCTGGCTGGAGGTCGAGCTGCCCGACCCCGAACCGGTGGGCCCGGCCGTGATCGCCGAGGACGTGCCCGAGCTGCGGGTGGTGCACGACGACGAGGACATCGTGGTCGTGGACAAGCCGGTCGGCGTCGCCGCCCACCCGTCGCCGGGCTGGACCGGACCGACCGTGGTCGGCGTGCTCGCCGCCCGCGGCTACCGGATCGCCACCAGCGGTTCCGCCGAGCGCCAGGGCGTGGTGCACCGGCTGGACGTGGGGACATCCGGCCTGATGGTGGTCGCCAAGTCCGAGCACGCCTACACGGTGCTCAAGCGGGCGTTCAAGGAGCGCACCGTGAGCAAGATCTACCACGCGCTCGCCCAGGGGCACCCGGAGCCGACCACCGGCACCATCGACGCGCCGATCGGCCGCCACCCCGGCAACGACTGGAAGTTCGCGGTGGTCGCGGACGGCAAGCCCTCGGTGACGCACTACGAGGTGCTGGAGATGCTGCCCGCCGCGTCGCTGTGCGAGGTGCATCTGGAGACCGGCCGCACCCACCAGATCCGGGTGCACTTCTCCGCGCTGCGGCACCCGCTGGTCGGTGACCTGACCTACGGCGCCGACCCGACGCTGGCGGAGAAGGTCGCCCTGTCCCGGCAGTGGCTGCACGCGATGAAGCTCGGCTTCGACCACCCCGCGACCGGCCAGTACCTGGAGCTGACCAGCGAGTACCCGGCCGATCTGCAGTCGGCGCTGGACACCCTGCGCGACTCCTACCGCTGACCCCACGATCTGGTCCGGGGGCGTCGGAGGTCGACCTTAGGATGGTCGGCATGGCATCGGCTGGCGGCGCAGACAACGGCTTCGTTCATCTCCACGTCCACACCGAGTACTCGATGCTGGACGGTGCGGCCCGGATCGGCGAGCTGCTGGACGAGGCGCAACGGGTCGGCCAGACCGCGATGGCGATCACCGACCACGGGTACCTGTTCGGCGCCTACGACTTCTACGCCCAGGCCCGTAAGCGCGGCATCAAGCCGATCATCGGCGTCGAGGCCTACGTCACCCCGGGCACCAGCCGCTTCGACCAGAACCGGGTGCGCTGGGGCGAGGCCCACCAGGCGTCCGACGACGTCTCGGCCCGCGGTGCCTACACCCACATGACGTTGCTGTCCCGGACCACCGAGGGCATGCACAACCTGTTCCGGCTCGGCTCGCTCGCCTCCATCGAGGGGCAGATGGGCAAGTGGCCGCGGATGGACCGCGAGCTGATCGAGCGGTACTCCGACGGCCTGATCGCGACCTCCGGCTGCCCGTCCAGCGAGATCCAGACCCGGCTGCGGCTGGGCCACGAGGCCGAGGCGCTCCGTGCGGCCGGGGAGCTGCAGGACATCTTCGGCAAGGAGAACTTCTTCATCGAGCTGATGGACCACGGCCTGGAGATCGAGCGCCGCACGATCAAGGGGCTGCTCTCCATCGCCGAGCAGATCGGCGCTCCGCTGGTCGCCACCAACGACCTGCACTACACCAAGAAGGACGACGCCCACGCGCACGAGGTGCTGCTCGCGGTGCAGTCGGGCTCCACCCTGGACGAGCCCACCTACGACAACGGCGGCTCCCGGTTCGCGTTCAGCGGTGACGGGTACTACGTCAAGACCGCCGAGGAGATGCGCCGGACCTGGTCCGAGCTGCCGGAGGCCTGCGACAACACGCTGCTGATCGCGGAGCGGTGCGAGGTCGAGTTCCCCACCGACGCGAACTACATGCCGCGCTTCCCGGTGCCCGCGGGCGAGGACGAGAACTCCTGGTTCATCAAGGAGGTCGAGCGCGGGCTGCACAACCGGTACCCGGGTGGCATCCCCGACGACGTGCGCCGCCAGGCCGACTACGAGACCGGCGTCATCGTCCAGCTCGGGTTCTCCGGCTACTTCCTCGTGGTCGCCGACTTCATCGAGTGGGCCAAGAAGCAGGGCATCCGGGTCGGGCCGGGCCGTGGTTCGGCCGCCGGGTCGATGGCCTCCTACGCGATGGGCATCACCGAGCTCGACCCGCTGCGGCACGGGCTGATCTTCGAGCGGTTCCTGAACCCGGAGCGCGTCTCCTGGCCGGATGTCGACGTGGACTTCGACGAGCGTCGGCGCGGCGAGGTCATCCGCTACGTCACCGAGAAGTACGGCGACGACCGGGTGGCCCAGATCGTCACCTACGGCACCATCAAGGCCAAGCAGGCACTCAAGGACTCCTCGCGGGTGCTCGGCCTGCCGTTCGCGATGGGGGAGAAGCTGACCAAGGCGATGCCGCCCGCCGTGATGGGCAAGGACATCACCCTGTCCGGCATCTACAACCCGGACGACCCGCGCTACCCGGAGGCGGAGGAGTTCCGCCAGGTGGTGCAGGCCGACCCGGAGGCCCAGCGGGTGCTGGAGACGGCGCGCGGCCTGGAGAACCTGAAGCGCCAGTGGGGCGTGCACGCGGCCGGCGTCATCATGTCCAGCGAGCCGCTGCTGGACATCATCCCGATCATGAAGCGCCCGCAGGACGGCGCGATCATCACCCAGTTCGACTACCCGACGTCCGAGGGCCTCGGCCTGATCAAGATGGACTTCCTCGGACTGCGGAACCTCACGATCCTCGACGACGCGCTGCGCAACATCGTGGCGAACGACAAGTCGGCGATCGAGCTGGACGAGATCGAACTGGACGACAAGGCCACCTACGAGCTGCTCGGCCGCGGTGACACCCTGGGCGTGTTCCAGCTCGACGGTGGCCCGATGCGCGCGCTGCTGCGCCAGATGCGCCCGGACAACTTCGAGGACATCTCCGCCGTCATCGCGCTGTACCGCCCCGGCCCGATGGGCATGAACTCGCACACCAACTACGCGCTGCGCAAGACCGGCCTGCAGGAGATCACCCCGATCCACCCGGAGCTGGCCGAGCCGCTGGCGGAGGTGCTGGACGGCACCTACGGCCTGATCGTGTACCAGGAGCAGGTGCAGAAGGCGGCGCAGGTGCTCGCCGGGTACTCCCTGGGCCAGGCGGACCTGCTGCGCCGCGCGATGGGCAAGAAGAAGAAGGAGATCCTGGACAAGGAGTTCGTCCCCTTCGAAGCCGGGATGAAGGAGCGCGGCTACTCCAAGGGCGCGATCCAGGCGGTCTGGGACACCCTGGTGCCCTTCGCCGGCTACGCCTTCAACAAGGCGCACTCGGCCGGGTACGGCGTCGTCTCGTACTGGACCGCGTACCTCAAGGCCAACTACCCGACCGAGTACATGGCCGGGCTGCTCACCAGCGTCCGCGACGACAAGGACAAGTCGGCGCTGTACCTGAACGAGTGCCGACGGATGGGCATCACGGTGCTCCCGCCGGATGTGAACTCCTCGGACGCGCTGTTCACCGCCGTCGGCGACGACATCCGGTTCGGCCTGACCGCGGTGCGCAACGTCGGCGCCAACGTCGTGACCGAGATCGTCAAGGCGCGCCAGGAGAAGGGCGAGTTCACCTCGTTCACCGACTTCCTGGACAAGGTCCCGGCCGTGGTCTGCAACAAGCGGACCATCGAGTCGCTGATCAAGTCCGGTGCCTTCGACTCCCTCGGCCACGCCCGCCGGGCGCTGCTGCTGGTGCACGAGCAGGCGGTGGACTCGGTGATCGGCGTCAAGCGCAAGGAGGCGGAGGGCCAGTTCGACCTGTTCGCCGACCTCGGTGGCGTCGACGACGGTCCGAGCTTCGCCGTCCAGGTGCCCGACGTGCCGGACTGGGACAAGAAGCAGCGCCTGGCCTTCGAGCGCGAGATGCTCGGGCTGTACGTCTCCGACCACCCGCTGTCCGGTCTGGAACACGTGCTGAGCGCGGCCGCCGACGTGCCGATCGCCACCCTGGTGGCCGACGAGGACCGACCGGACGGTTCCACGGTGCTGGTCGCCGGCCTCATCACCTCCCTGCAGCGCAAGATGTCCAAGCAGGGCAACCCGTGGGCGGCCGTCACCCTGGAGGACATGGCCGGCTCGGTCGAGATCATGTTCTTCGGCGAGACCTACCTGGCCTACTCGACGGTGCTGTCCGAGGACGCGGTGATCGTGGTCCGGGGCCGGGTACGCCGCCGCGACGATCAGATGCAGCTGCAAGCGATGGAGGTGTCCCTGCCGGACGTCTCGGCGGTCGCGGACGCGCCGGTCGTGGTCACGCTGCCCGAGTCGCGGGCCACCGTCCCGGTCGTGGACCGGCTGCGCGAGGTGCTCACCACCCACCCCGGGGTCTCCGAGGTGCACCTGCGGCTGACCCGGCCCGGCCGGGCGACCGTGATGCGCCTCGACCCGACCCTGCGCGTGGAGCGCTCACCCGCGCTCTACGGCGACCTCAAGGCGCTGCTGGGTCCGAGCTGCCTCGCCGCGACGGCTGCCGCACCGCTCTGACCCCACCCCGCCGGGTCTGCGGGGTACCCCCGGTCCGTGGGGTCCGCGGGGTGTGCGGTCAGCCGACCTCGGCGCCGTCGGTGCCGGTCGGGGCGTCCACCTCGACCCGGTCGCCCCGGCGCAGCTGGCGACCGCGCCGCTGCTCCACCTCACCGTTGACCCGCACGTCGCCGTTCTCGATCAGGGTCCTGGCGTCGGCACCCGACTCGGCGAGGTTCGCCAGCTTCAGGAACTGACCCAGGCGGATGACGTCATCGGAGATCGGCACGGTGTCCACCCGCCCATCCTGCCAGGCACATCGCCCGACCCCGCCCAGGCCGCCGACCGCCCGTCCACCCGCCCAGGCCGCCGACCGCCCGTGCATGCCGCCCACCGACCGGATCACCCAGCCGCACCTCAGCCGCACCGCCTACACTCGGCCGGGTGATCTCCCGGATCGACCTGCGCGGTCGCACCCTGACCCGTCGTGAGCTGCTCGACGAGCTGCCCCGCCCCGAGGTGGACGTGGAGGCCGCCACCGAGGCGGTCGCCCCGATCCTCGCCGACGTGCGCCATCGCGGTGCGGACGCCCTGCGTGACCTGGCCGAGCGCTTCGACGGCGTGCGGCCCGAACACCTGCGGGTACCGGCCGAGGCGATCAGCGCGGCGGTGACCGTGCTGGACCCGGAGGTGCGCTCAGCACTGGAGGAGACCATCCGGCGGGTGCGCACCGTGCACGCCGCGCAGCGGCCGCAGGACTTCACCGTGCAGGTGGCGCCCGGTGCACAGGTGCGCCAGCGCTGGATCCCGGTGCGCCGGGTCGGGCTGTACGTGCCGGGTGGCCTGGCGGTGTACCCGTCGTCGGTGATCATGAACGTGGTCGCCGCGCAGGAGGCCGGGGTCGGTGCGCTGGCGGTGACCTCCCCGCCGCAGCGGGACAACGGTGGTCTGCCGGACCCGGTGGTGCTGGCGACCTGTGCCCTGCTCGGCGTGGACGAGGTCTACGCGGTGGGTGGCGCCCAGGCGATCGGCATGCTGGCGTACGGCGCGAACGAGGCGGACGGCTCGGTGCTGTGCGACCCGGTGGACGTCATCACCGGGCCGGGCAATGTCTACGTCGCCGCCGCGAAGCGTCTGGTACGCGGACTGGTCGGCATCGACTCCGAGGCCGGGCCGACCGAGATCGCGATCCTGGCCGACGGCACCGCGAACGCCGTGCACGTGGCCGCCGACCTGGTGTCGCAGGCCGAGCACGACCCGATGGCCGCCTCCGTGCTGGTCACCCCGTCGGTGGAGCTGGCGATGGCGGTGCAGGCGAAGCTGGTGGATCGGGTGCAGATCACCCGGCACGCCCAGCGGGTGGCCCAGGCGCTCGGCGGTCGGCAGTCGGCGATCGTGCTGGTCGACGACCTGCAGGCCGGGCTGGACGTGGTGAACGCCTACGGCGCGGAGCACCTGGAGATCCAGACCGCGAACGCCGCCGAGCTGGCCGAGCGGGTGACCAGCGCCGGTGCGATCTTCGTGGGCGCGTACTCGCCGGTGTCGCTCGGTGACTACATCGCCGGGTCGAACCACGTCCTGCCCACCGGCGGCTGCGCGCACTTCTCCGCCGGGCTCGGGGTGCACTCCTTCGTGCGGCCGGTCCAGGTGATCGAGTACGACGCCGACGCACTGCGTGAGGTGTCGGACAAGATCGTCGCGCTGGCCGAGGCCGAGGGCCTGCCCGCGCACGGCGAGGCGGTCACCGCGCGGTTCTGAGGGTCCGCGCGCCGACTCCGGCGCGCGGACGCACCGCGCCGACTCCGGCGCGCGGACGCGCTGTGTCACCCCAGGCCGAGCACCAACGGCAGCACCTCCTGCGCCCCGGCCTGCCGCAGCAACCGGGCGGCCACGGTCAGGGTCCACCCGCTGTCCACCCGGTCGTCGATCAGCAGCACCCGCCGACCGGGCAGACCGGCGGCCGCGGCGGGGGACAGGTCCAGCTCCAACCGCCGCACCACCCCGGCGAGTCGGTGCGCGGAGTTCACGTCGTGCCGCCCGGGCGCACTGTCCGCGGCGGGCCGCACGGCGCCGACCACCGGGATGCCGAGGTGCCGGGACACGCCCTCGGCCAGGTGCCGGACCAGGGTGCCGTGCTGGGCGGACTCGATCAGCACCACCCCCTCCGGGGCGGCCGACCAGTCCCAGGCGTCCACCGTCGCCAGCACCGGCCCGCGCAGCTGCGGGGGCAGGCCGTCGGGCACCGGAGCGCCGGGGGCGAACAGGTCGCGCAGCAACCCGCCCCACCCGACCGAGTCCATCCGGGCCACCGCGCGACCGGTGGCCGCGCGCTCACCCTCGGCGATCCGGCCGGACAGCTCGATCCCGAGGGTCCTCATCCCGCTCGGCCACTGCCGCCGCGGTTCCACCGGCACGCCGGCGACCGCGAGCTGGTCCCGGGCGGCGGCGATCTGCTCGGCGTCGGGGGCGGCGCCGGTCACCCGGCCGGTGCAGGTGTCGCACCGTCCGCACCGCCAGGTGCTGTCGTCGGTCAGGTCGGGGTCGTCCAGTGCCCGGCGCAGGTGGGCCATCCGGCACCCGTCGGTGGCGATGTAGTCCAGCATCGACTGCTGCTCGGCCTGCCGGGTCGCCGTGACCCGGGCGTAGCGCTCGGCGTCGTAGCTCCACGGTCTGCCGGTCGCCTGCCAGCCGCCCTGGACCCGGTGCACGGCGCCGTCGACGTCGAGCACCTTGAGCATCTGCTCCAACCGTCCGCGGCGCAGGCTGACCCGGGGTTCCAGCGCGGTGGTGGACAGCGTGCCCGCCTCGGTCAGCGCGTCGAGGGCCGCCCGCACCTCCGGCTCCGGCGGGAAGGCGTTCTGGGCGAACCACTCCCAGATCGCCCGGTCCTCCCGGCCCGGCAGCAGCACGGCGGTGGCCCGGCCGCCGACCGCCTCGGCGGCACGACCGGCCCGGCCGACCTGCTGGTAGTAACTGATCGGCGACGAGGGCGCGCCGACGTGCACCACGAAGCCGAGATCCGGCTTGTCGAAGCCCATGCCGAGGGCGGAGGTGGCGACCAGCGCCTTGACCCGGTTGGCGAGCAGGTCGGCCTCGGCCTGCTCCCGCTCGGCCGGGTCGGTCTGCCCGGTGTAGACCTGCACGTCCATCCCGGCCGATCGCAGGTGGTCGGCCACCTGCCCGGCGGCGGCGATGGTCAGGCAGTAGATGATCCCGGAGCCGGGCAGCGCCGGCAGGTTCGCGGTCAGCCAGGCCAGCTGCGCGGCGGTGTCCGGCAGCCGCACCACCGACAGGTCGAGGCTGGACCTGTCCAGCGGCCCGCGCAGCACCAGCACGTCCTGGTCGCCCCCGGTGCCGAGCTGTTCGGCGATGTCCGCGGTGACTCGCCCGTTCGCGGTGGCGGTGGTCGCCAGCACCGGAATGCCGGTGGGCAGCTCGGCCAGCAGGGTGCGCAACCGTCGGTAGTCGGGGCGGAAGTCGTGCCCCCAGTCCGAGATGCAGTGCGCCTCGTCCACCACCACCAGCCCGGCGTCGGCGGCCAAGGACGGCAGCACCTCGTCCCGGAAGGCGGGGTTGTTCAGTCGCTCCGGGCTGACCAGCAGCACGTCGATCTCCCCGGCGGCGACGGCCGCGTGCACCGCGTCCCACTCGGTGACGTTCGCGGAGTTGAGGGTCGCCGCCCGCACCCCGGCACCGGCGGCCGACGCCACCTGGTTGCGCATCAGCGCCAGCAGGGGTGAGACCAGGACGGTGGGACCGGCACCCCGGGCGCGCAGCAGCGCGGTCGCCACGAAGTAGACCGCTGACTTGCCCCACCCGGTGCGCTGGACGACCAGTGCCCGCCGGTGGTCGCGCACCAGCGCCTCGATCGCCCGCCACTGGTCGTCGCGCAGCCGCGCGTCCTCCCGGCCGACCAGGCGGCGCAGGACGGCCTCGGCCTCACTTCGCAGATCCGACGAACTCATGGCCGCGAGCCTAGGGGCGACCTCCGACGGCGCGGCGCGGATACCCTTGCCCGGTGACCGATTCCCCCGACGCCGCGCGCGACCTGCCCGGCACCCCGGTGCTGCCGGTGCGCCCCGAGCTCGCAGGTGAGGCGCCCTACGGCGCCCCGCAGCTCGACGTGCCGGTGCTGCTGAACGTGAACGAGAACCCCTACCCGCCCTCCGACGCGGTGGTGCGCGAGATCGCCGAGGCGGTGGCGGAGGCCGCGCACGGGCTGAACCGCTACCCGGATCGGGAGTTCCTCGACCTGCGCGCCGACCTGGCCGACTACCTCGCGGTGGAGTCCGGCGTCCGCCTGCCCGCCGAGCAGATCTGGGCCGCCAACGGCTCGAACGAGGTCATGCTGCACCTGTTGCAGGGCTTCGGCGGCCCCGGCCGCACCGCGGTGTCCTTCGCGCCGACCTACTCGATGTACCCGGAGTACGCGCGGGACACCCACACCCGGTGGGTCGCCGGTCGCCGGACCGAGGACTTCGACGTCGACCCGGCCGAGGCTCGCGCGCTGCTGGCCCGCGAGGCCCCGTCGGTGGTGCTGCTGACCAGCCCGAACAACCCGACCGGCACCGCGCTGTCCTTGGACACCGTCCGCGAGGTGCTGGACGCCGCGGCGCAGGTGCCGGGCGGCTGCGTGGTGGTGGTCGACGAGGCCTACGGCGAGTTCCGCCGCGACGGTGTGCCGTCCGCGCTCACCCTGCTCGCCGAGTACCCGCACCTGGCGGTCAGCCGCACCATGTCCAAGGCCTTCGGTCTGGCCGGTGCGCGGATCGGGTACCTCGCGGCGAGCCGGGAGCTGGTCGACGTGCTGCGGATCGTGCGGTTGCCGTACCACCTGTCCGCGGTCACCCAGGCGACCGCCCGCGCCGCGCTGCGGCACTCGACCGCGCTGATGGCCCAGGTCGGGTCGCTGCGCGCCGAGCGGGACGCCCTGGTGGACTGGCTGCGGGCGCGCGGACACCGGGTCGCCGACTCGGATGCGAACTTCGTGCTGTTCGGGACGTTCCCGGACCGGCACGCCGTCTGGCAGGGACTGCTGGACCGGGGGGTGCTGATCCGTGAGGTCGGTCCCGAAGGATGGCTGCGGGTGTCGGTCGGCACCCCGGAGGAGACGGCGGCGTTCAAGGCCGCACTGAGCGAGGTGGTGGGGCAGTGAGCGCACGCACGGCCAGGATCGAGCGGACGACCAGTGAGTCCAGCGTCGTGGTGGAGGTGGACCTCGACGGCACCGGCCGCACCGAGATCAGCACCACGGTGCCGTTCTACGACCACATGCTCACCGCCCTGGGCAAGCACTCGCTGATCGACCTCACCGTCCGAGCCACCGGCGACACCGACATCGACGCGCACCACACCGTCGAGGACGTGGCGATCTGTCTGGGCGAGGCGCTGCGGGAGGCGCTCGGGGACAAGCGCGGCATCTCGCGCTACGGCGACGCGACCGTGCCGCTGGACGAGGCACTGGCCCAGGCGGTCGTCGACGTCTCCGGTCGGCCCTACCTGGTGCACTCGGGTGAGCCGGCCGGCCAGGAATACCACCTGATCGGCGGGCACTTCACCGGGTCGCTGACCCGGCACGTCCTGGAGTCGATCGCCCACCACGCCGCCTTCACCGTGCACGTGCGCGTGCTGGCCGGTCGCGACCCGCACCACATCGTGGAAGCGCAGTTCAAGGCCCTGGCACGAGCCCTGCGCGCAGCGGTGGCCGTCGACCCCCGGGTGGACGGCATCCCGAGCACGAAGGGTGCCCTGTGAGCGAGAACCGCCCCGAGGACCGACCCGACGACCTGCCCGACGACCTGACCGACCTGGGGGACATCGAGATCCCCGACGACCTGTCCGGGCTGGACGACGCCGCCTCCCCGCAGGAACCGACCATCACCCTGCTGGTCACCCAGGTCGCCGAGGCCAAGCCGCTGGCCGCCGCCTGCTCGCTGGCCGGACTCGACGTGGACGTCGTGCCGTCGCCGATCGGGGCGCTCGCGGTGCTGCGGTCGGCACCGCGGGCGGCCGTGGCCACCGAGGCCGCCGCCGCGCTGTCCCGCCTGCTCCCGATGGCCCCGGTGCTGCTCCTGGACCGGCGCGGCGGGCGGATCGCGGCGAGCCGGTGGAACGGTGGCGAGCACGAGGACGACCTGGCGGCCGGTCTGGTGCTCTCCGGTGCCCCGCCGGAGCTGGAGGACCTGTTGCTCGGCACCCGGACCGTCGACCAGGTGCCCGGCGTGGTGACCAGTGTCGGCATGTCGCGATGGACCGCGATGCGTGCCCTGTCCGCCGGTCGACGCAAGCGCGGCAAGGACTGAGACGCCGCCCGCTCTGTCCGTGGTGACCGTTAACCTGAACCCGTGTCTGCACCTGATGTCGTCGTCCTGGACTACGGATTCGGCAACGTCCGATCCGCTGTGCGCGCCCTGGAACGGGTGGGCGCTGCCGTCGAGCTGACCGGCGACCCGCATCGTGCCGCCGAGGCCGACGGACTCGTGGTGCCCGGCGTCGGGGCGTTCGCCGCGGTGATGGCGGGGCTGCGCGAGGTCCGGGGCGACCAGATCGTCGACCGGCGCCTCGCCGGTGGGCGTCCGGTGCTCGGCATCTGCGTCGGGATGCAGGTGATGTTCGCCCAGGGCGACGAGCACGGCACGCTGACCGACGGCCTCGGTGAGTGGCCCGGTCTGGTCGACCGCCTGGAGGCCGACGTGGTGCCGCACATGGGCTGGGCCACCGTCGAGCCGCCGAGCGGGAGCCGACTGTTCGACGGCATCGAGGACGAACGGTTTTACTTCGTGCACTCCTACGCCGCCCGGTCCTTCCCGCTGGAGCAGACCGCCGATCCCGACCTGTTCACCGCGCCCCGGGTCACCTGGGCCGACCACGGCGGCCGCTTCGTCGCCGCGGTGGAGAACGGCCCGCTGTCGGCCACCCAGTTCCACCCGGAGAAGTCCGGTGACGCCGGCGCGGCCCTGCTGCGCAACTGGGTCCAGACCCTGTCCTGACGCCCCCTTCCCGCACCACCCACCGAGGAGTTCCATGACCACCGACCGCCTTGTGCTGCTCCCCGCCGTCGACGTCGCCGATGGTCAGGCGGTGCGTCTGGTCCAGGGCGAGGCAGGCTCGGAGACCTCCTACGGTGACCCGCTGTCCGCCGCGCTCGACTGGCAGGCCGGGGGCGCCGAATGGATCCACCTGGTCGACCTGGACGCGGCCTTCGGTCGCGGGTCGAACGCCGCACTGCTGTCCGAGGTGACCGCCGACCTCACCGGCCGGGGCGTCCGGGTCGAGCTGTCCGGTGGCATCCGGGACGACGCCTCGCTCGAGCGTGCGCTGAGCACCGGCGCCGCCCGGGTCAACCTCGGCACCGCCGCACTGGAGGACCCGGAGTGGACCGCCGCGGCGATCGCCCGGCACGGGGACCAGATCGCGGTCGGACTCGATGTCCGCGGCACCACGCTGGCCGCCCGCGGCTGGACCCAGGAGGGCGGCGACCTCTGGGAGGTGCTGGCGCGACTCGACGACGCCGGGTGCGCCCGCTACGTCGTCACCGACGTCACCAAGGACGGCACCCTGCGCGGACCGAACGTCGAGCTGCTGCGCGAGGTCTGCCGTCGCACCGACGCCCCCGTGGTCGCCTCCGGTGGCATCTCCTCCCTCGACGACCTGCGGGCGCTGCGGGCACTCGTCGGCGAGGGTGTCGAGGGCACGATCGTGGGCAAGGCGCTGTACGCCGGAGCGTTCACGCTGCCCGAGGCGCTGGACGTCGCGGGCCGTCCGTGACCGGGCGGGAACTGCCGCCGACCTCGGCGTTCTCCGGCGACGACGGGTCGGCGGACCCGACGCTCGCGGCGGTGCTCCGTGCCTACGGCCGGACGCGGTCGACGGGCTCCGGCGATCCCCGAGCGGTCGCCGAGCTCGCGGACGTGATTGCCGCGCTGGCCGGGACCCGGGTGCTGGTGCCGGTGCTCGCCGAGGCGGAGGCGACCGAGACCGTCGAGGTGCACGGTCACGCCCACACCGTCGACCGGCAGGCGTCCGCCGGCATCGTCGCCCTGCAAGCGCCGGACGGCCGCACCGCACTGCCGGTGTTCAGCTCGGTGGCGGCGATGACCGCCTGGCGCGCCGACGCCCGCCCGGTGCCGACCGAGATCGCCCGGGCGGCGCTGTCCGCCGTGGAGGAGGGCTGGGAGCTGCTGGTCCTCGACCCGGGTGGTCCGGTCACCGTGCTGGTGCCCCGTCCCGCGGTCTGGGCCCTCGCCCAGCAGATCGACTGGTCGCCCGCCGTCACCGGCACCGGCGCCGACCGCATCGTGGCACCGGAGGTCCGGGACGCGGTGCGCGAGGCGATCACCGCGGCGGTCGCGGTCGGCGACCCGGCACCGGCCGCCGCCGCGACCGAGCAGCCTCGCCGCTGGTGGCGGCGCTCGGCCCCCGCGACCTCGGCACCGACCACGGAACGCCCGGCGATCCGGGAGCTGCGTGTGGTCCCCGGCGACCGCGCCGAAGTCTCGGTCGACCTGCACCTGGTGCCCGGACTGGACCGCGGCACCGTGGATGCGGTGCTCCGTGCCGTGGGTGCCGCCCTGGCGGGCAGTGAGACCGTCACCCGCCGGGTCGACTCCGTGCAGGTGCGGCTGCGCTGACCGGCCCCCACACGGCGTCGGTCGGCTGCGCCGCCCAGCGGTTGCGGTCAGCCTCGTTCACCGGTTCCGGTCAGCGGCGCCGGGCCAGCGCCGCGGCGATCGGCAGCGTCACCGCGAGGGCGGTCCCGACCACGGCTCCGACGATCTGCCCGCCGAGGATCACCCGGTTGAGATCGAGCGCCGGCCGCCAGGTCACCTCGCCGTCGCGCACCACATAGACCCCGAGCGGTCGGGCGTGACTGGCGAACCCGCCCGCCCCGGCGCGGCCCGCCCCGCGAGCCTGACCGGCCACCGGGCGCAGATGCCCCCACCACCGCGCGGCACCACCGCGGACGTGCGGCCCGCCGGGTGCGGACTCGGCGGTGGTGCTGGTCGCACCGGGCGCGGATGCGGCGGTGGCCGTGGACGCGTCGGTCGCGGTCCCCGAGCCGGCCGTCGGTGCGTCCGCGCTCACCCCGCCGTCCGCCCCGGTCACCTGGCCACCGGATCGACCTCGGCGCCGTCCGTCGCCCACCCGGCCCCGGCCGCCCGCACTGGCGCGCACGTGGGTGCCCAGCACCACCGCCACCGGGATGATCAACGCGCCGTCCTGCTCGTAGGCATCGCCGAACACCCGCCGCACCGAGAGGGTGTCGCTGGCAGCCGCGGTCAGTGCGGACAGGTCGCTCTCGTCCGGTCCGCTCGTGACGTCGTGCTCGCTCATCGGGTCTCTCCTGTGGTCGTTGACGCGGAATCGGTCCCACCGTGGCACGTCGACGGCGCGCCCGGAAGCCCCGGGGCGTGACGCGCCGTCATCCCGCTGAGCAGGCCACCGTCGGGATCAGCGCACCCTCGTCGCCGAGGATCGTGCGCAACGTGCTGACCGGCACCACGAAGCTCTGCCCCGCCTGGTTCTTGGCGTACACCACGCCGACCACGTGACCGGCACTGTCCAGCACCGCCGACCCGGAGCTGCCCGGCTCGACGGCGGCGTCGGTGAGCAGCACCTCGCCGAGGTTGCTGTTCAGCGGGTCCGGGGTGGTGCCGATCACCCGGCCACTGGTGACCGTGAGTTCGCCGCCCTCGGGGTAACCGACCACCGTGATCGGGTCGCCGGGTGCCGGATCGGCGTCGCCGAGTTGGGTCGCCGACGGCAGCGCGTCATCGGTGCGGACCAGCGCGAGGTCGGCGAGGGAGGCGGAGGCGGCGGTGGCGACGGTGACGTCCCGGCCGTCGTAGGTGCTCAGCTGCAGCTCGGCCGAGTCGGCGACCACATGCTTGTTCGTGATCAGCGTGTGCTCGTCGATCGCGAAGCCGGAGCCGGTGCTGACCGACCCGCAGCCGACGTTGCGCACCCTGACCGACATCCGCTGTGCTGCGTCGAAGCCGTCCGGCGACAGGTTGCCGGTCGACGTCGGGGTGGCGAAGGGCGCGCTGGACGGCACCAGATCGGTGGGCGGGTCGCCGGGGAGGGTGAAGGACGAGCACCCGGCGAGCAGCAGCACGCTCACGCCGATCAGCACCGACCGCGTTCGCGTGGGCCGTGCCGTCATCCGCCGGTCCCGGTCGCGCCGCGGGCCAGCTCCTGTTGCAGGGAGTCGTTGGCGGTGGAGGCACTGGCGCACAGGGCATCGACCTGCTGGCGGAACCGGGTCACGTCCGCCGGGTCGTAGGCGGCGGCGTTGTCCAGGTAGCCGAGCAGTTCCTGTTGCCGGTTGATGCACTCGTTCAAGGAGGTGGCGACCGACCCGGCGGCGGCGGAGATCCGCTCCTGGTAGTCGACCAGTTGGCGTTGCGCCTCGCGGTCGTCGCCGACCTCGGCCTTCTCCGCGGCCAGTTCGGTGACCCGTTGCTGGGAGGCGGCGAGCTGTTCCTGCACTGTGGTCAGCTCCGCGACGGTGCCCTCGTGCTCGGCGCGTAACTGGGCCAGGTCCTCGCCGATCTCCCCGGCGTCCGACTCGACCCCGGCGGCATAGGCGGCCCACCGGTCGCCGCGCACCCAGAAGAACGTGGCGAGGGCCGACACCCCGACCAGCAGCACCGCCAGCACGAGGGCGATCGACCGGAGGCGGCGGCGCTTGCGGGACTCGATGGCCAGGGCCTCGGTCGCTGCCCCGGACACGACGGTCTCGTCGGGGGAGGGGAACGGACCCACGGGGTCCCCGGTTCCGGCGACGGTCACCGGATCACCCTACGGGGACCGTCCCCGGGACGGAACCGCGCGACCACGGTCCGGAGCACCGGTGACCGGCAGGAAGAATGGTCACTCGTGTCCCTCGGTTCCTACGGCTCCGTCCTGCGCCTGCCCGGCGTGCTGCCGCTCACCCTGATCGCCTTCGTCGCGCGGATCCCGCATGCGATGACCGGCGTGACCCTCACGCTGCACGTCGTGCTGTCCCTGCACCGCAGCTACGCCGAGGCGGGCCTGGTCGCCGCCGCGATGACGGTGGGCATGGCGATCGGTGCCCCGTGGCGTGGCCGTCGGGTGGACCGGATCGGCCTGCGCCGGGCGCTGATCCCCTCGGTGCTGGTGTCGTCGGTGATCTGGGTGATCGCGCCCCGGCTCGGCTACGGCTGGCTGATCGTGGCGGCGGTGGTGGCCGGGGCGTTCCTGGTGCCGGTGTTCAGCGTGGTGCGCCAGTCGTTGTCGGTGCTGGTCCCGGCCGAGCAGCAGCGCACCGCCTTCGCGTTCGACTCGGTGTGCACGGAGCTGACCTTCATGGTCGGGCCGGTGCTGGCGGCGTTCCTCGCGACGTCGCTCTCGACCACCGTGGCGCTCACCGTGGTCGGGGCCAGCACCGTGGTCGCCGGGGTGGCACTGTTCTGGGCCGACCCGCCGACCACCTCGGTCCAGCGCGACGCCCGGCACGGGGGCACGAGCACGGTGCTGCCGGTGACCGCTCCCGCCCCCACCGTCGAGCAGCCGGTGGCGGACCGTCGCTGGCTCAGCCCCGGGTTGCTCATCGTGCTCGCGGCGGCGTCCTCGGTGGCCGTGCTGTTGAACGGCACCGATGTGAGCATCGTGGCGGCGCTGGAGGACTGGGGTCGGCCCGGGTCGGTGGGCTGGGTGGTGGCGCTGTGGTGCCTGGGCTCGGCGGTCGGCGGTCTGGTCTACGGGGCGGCGCCGTGGGAGCTGCACCCGCTGACCCTGGTCGCCCTGTTCGGCCTGTTCACCGTGCCGGCCGCGCTGGCGCAGACCCCGACCCAGCTGGCGGTGGCCATCGTGATCGCCGGACTGCCCTGTGCGGCGGCGCTGTCCTCGATCAACGCCTCGCTGGTCCGGATGGTGCCGGAGCACCGGCGCGGCGAGGTGATGGGGTGGAGCGGCACCGCGAACACCCTCGGCGGTGCCGTGGGCGCCCCGGTGACCGGGGCGGTGATCGACGCGCTGGGTGCCCAGGCGGGATTCGGTTTCGCGGGCGGCGCCGGTGTCGTGTTGGCCGGGACCGGGCTGGCGGCGATGGCGGTGCTGCGACGACCGGGCAGACGGGGCGGACGGAGCGACCGGGGCGGACGGACCTCGGTCAGCTCACGGCGCCGGTGAACTTCTCGCCCGGCCCCTCGCCGAGGGCGTCCGGGAACGGCGACGCCTCGCGGAACGCCAGCTGCAACGACCGCAGGCCGTCCCGCAGCGACCGCGCGTGCTGGTTGCCGATGTCCGGCGCGGACGCGGTGACCAGGGCCGCGAGGGCGGTGATCAACTTGCGCGCCTCGTCCAGGTCCTGGAGCTCGGCACCGGTGTACTCGTCGGTGTCCGGCGACAGGCCGCACTTCACCGCGGCGGCGCTCATCAGGTGCACGGCGGCGGTGGTGATCACCTCGACGGCGGCGACATCGGCGATGTCACGGACGGCGGCGGTGGCATCCGGGTTCTCGGTCATGGACTGATCCTCACATGCCGGTGGTGATCGGCCGTCCACCCCCGAGGGAGTGGACGGCCGATGCGCACCTCAGACGTCGGTGTCGCTGGGCTGGTCGATCGGCGCGCCGCCGTCACCGGCGGCGATCAGCTCGCGCAGGGTGGCGCCGAGGCCGGCGTCGACCTGGGTCCAGTACCAGAGGAACCGCTCCTTGACTCGGTCGACGGTGAGAGCGCGGTACTGCCCGACCAGCGTCTCCTGGAACCGGACCTTGGCACCCTCGTCGAAGACGTCCCGGTACAGGGTGCCCGCCTGGCCGAAGTCGTCGTCCTCGGCGTGCAGGGTGGCGGCGGCCCGCACCAGCTCGCCGTCCGACTCCCACGATCCCTCACCGGCGGCGACGGCGGAGGCCACCGGCCCGCCGAAGCTGTTCGGCGCGTACACCGGCACCTCGGGCGCGTTGAAGTCGTGCCGCTGCGCACCGTCGGCGGTGTAGGAGTGCACCGGGCACTTGGCGGCGTTCACCGGCAGCTGGGCGTAGTTGGTGCCCACCCGGTAGCGCTGGGCGTCCGGGTAGGAGAACACCCGGGCCATCAGCATCTTGTCCGGCGAGATCGCGGTGCCCGGCACCAGGGTGGCGGGGGAGAACGCCGCCTGCTCGATCTCGGCGAAGAAGTTGCGCGGGTTCCGGTTCAGCGTGAAGTGCCCGACCTTGATCCGCGGGTAGTCGCCCTTCGGCCACACCTTGGTCAGGTCGAAGGGGTTGAACCGGTAGGTCTTGGCGTCCTCGTAGGGCATCACCTGGACGTAGACGTCCCAGGTCGGGAAGTCGCCGCGCTCGATCGCCTCGTAGAGGTCCCGGCGCTGGTAGTCGGCGTCGGCGCCGGCGATCTGCTCGGCCTGCTCCGGGGTGAAGGACTCCAGCCCCTGGCGGGAGATGAAGTGGTACTTGACCCAGAACCGCTCACCGGCGGCGTTGATCCACTGGTAGGTGTGCGAGCCGTAGCCGTTCAGGTGCCGGGTGGTGGTCGGCAGGCCACGGTCGCCCATCAGGTACGTGACCTGGTGCGCGGACTCCGGCGACAGCGTCCAGAAGTCCCACTGCATGTCGGCGTCGCGCAGACCGGAGCCGGGCAGCCGCTTCTGGGAATGGATGAAGTCGGGGAACTTCATGCCGTCCCGGATGAAGAACACCGGGGTGTTGTTCCCGACGATGTCCAGGTTGCCCTCGGAGGTGTAGAACTTCAGCGCGAAGCCGTGCACGTCCCGCCAGGTGTCCGGGCTGCCCTGCTCGCCGGCCACGGTGGAGAACCGCAGCAGCATCTCGCTGGTGGCGCCCGGCTGGAACAGGGCGGCGCGGGTGTAGGCGGACACGTCCTCGGTGACCACGAACTCGCCGAAGGCACCGGTGCCCTTGGCGTGCACCACGCGCTCCGGGATCCGCTCGCGGTTGAACTGCGCGAGCTTCTCGACCAGGTAGTGGTCGTGCAGCGCGGTGACGCCGTCCGGTCCGGCGGTCAGCGAGTGGGCGTCGGAGGCGACCGGCGTGCCGAAGCTCGTCGTGGTGGTCGGGGGGTTCTCCTGAGTCATGGAGTGTTCCTTCCGTGGGTGCGACCGGGGCGACCCGGTGCGCGGGCATGCTGGGCACCGCCCGGACGGGTGTCCGGTCGGTCCAGGGGGATCAGGGGGAGGGGAGTTCAGGGGGTCGCGGCGCACCGGGGACACAGTCCCCAGTAGGTGACCTCGGCGGTGTGGATCTGGAACCCCGAGCTCGAGCTCGGGGTGAGGCAGGGCGCCGCACCGACGGCGCAGTCGACGTCGCCGACCTCGCCGCAGGACGTGCAGACGACGTGATGGTGGTTGTCGCCGACCCGACGCTCGTAGCGAGCGGGGTGCCCGGCGGGTTCGATCCGGCGCAGGATGCCCGCGCCGGTCAGCGCGTGCAGCACGTCGTACACCGCCTGGACCGACACCGTGGGCAGCGTGGCCCGCGCCTGCTTGAGGATGGTGTCGGCATCGGCGTGGGGGAGAGCACCGACGGCGGCCAGCACCGCCACCCGGGGCGCGGTCACCCGCAACCCGTGGTCGCGCAGCAGGTCGCCCGGGTCGGTGTGGACGTGCTGGTCGAGCTCCATGGCCGCAACCCTGGCAGGTTTTCTGGAACTGTTCAAGTAGGCATCTGACGGAGTGTCAGCAACCCGTCGTCCCGGGCGGGGGGTCTGGTACAGTTGTCTACGACTGGCCTGGGTTGTGTCTCGCATATGACCCGGGTGCACAAGTGGAAGCCATTCCCACCTGAGTCTCGACCGCCGATCCTCGGATCGCAGCAGAGTCCAGGTCTCGGTCAGCGGATCGCCCCCGTGGTGGATCCGTGCGGTAGGTGCCTTCGTGTACCCCGCGACCGTGTTGGCCCCCACCTGTGCTCAGGATCGGGGGCCTTTCCCGTTCCTGGTGGTCACTACGTCGAGACACCGAGGAGCACCACATCAGCGAGCCCCGCATCAACGATCGGATCCGCGTCGCCGAGGTCCGCCTGGTCGGCCCGAACGGCGAGCAGGTCGGCATCGTCCGCGTGGAGGACGCACTGCGCCTGGCTCAGGACGCCGACCTCGACCTGGTCGAGGTCGCGCCGACCGCCCGTCCGCCGGTCTGCAAGATCATGGACTACGGGAAGTTCAAGTACGAGGCCGACATGAAGGCCCGTGAAGCCCGGCGCAACCAGAGCAACACGGTTCTCAAGGAGATCCGCTTCCGGCTCAAGATCGACCCGCACGACTACGCCACCAAGAAGGGCCACGTCGTGCGGTTCCTCTCGGCCGGCGACAAGGTCAAGGTCATGATCATGTTCCGTGGTCGTGAGCAGTCCCGCCCGGAGATGGGTGTCCGACTGCTGCAGCGGCTCGCGGACGACGTGGCGGAGCTGGGCTTCGTCGAGAGCATGCCGAAGCAGGACGGTCGCAACATGACCATGGTCCTCGGCCCGGTGAAGAAGAAGTCCGAGCAGAAGAACGAGCAGCGTCGTGCGCGGCGCAGCGAGTCCGACGCGCCGGCCGAGGCTGTCGACTTCGACATGCCCTCCGAGGACGACCTCACCCCGCTGGACTCCGCCGAGGCCCCGGTCGAGACCCCTGCTGAGCCGGTCGCCGAGACCCCGGCCCCTGCCGAGACCCCCGCGCCCGCCACCAGCGCCGCTCCGGCCACGCCGAAGCCCGCCACGGCACCGAAGCCGGCCACCAAGCCCGCTGCTGCTGCCAAGCCGGCCGCCGCCAAGCCCGCCGCAGCTGCCAAGCCCGCTGCCGCGAAGCCCGCGGCAGCCACGTCGGCAGCCGCCGCGAAGCCTGCGGCCGCCACGCCCACGCCCGCCACGCCTTCCGCACCGGCTCCGGCCGACGCGGAGGCCGGTGCGCCGAAGCCCACCCCGCGGCCCGCGCCGAAGCCCGCGGCCCGTCCGGCCCCCCGCGGCCGGTCGGCCACGAGCTGAACCGGACCACCACCCCACCTGCGGGTCCCACCGGCCCGTCAGGACGCGTCCCACACCGCGAGGTGCGGGACACGAGACAAGGAGAGAGCGGCAGCCATGCCGAAGAACAAGACGCACTCCGGTGCCAAGAAGCGCTTCCGGGTGACGGGCACCGGCAAGCTCATGCGCGAGCAGGCGAACGCCCGCCACCTACTCGAGCACAAGTCGAGCCGTCGCACCCGGCGCCTCGCCCAGGACCAGGTCGTCTCCGCGGCTGACGCCCCCAAGATCAAGAAGCTGCTCGGTCGTTGATGCCGTGCGGCCCTGAGGGCCGCGGCACACCCGAGCCCCGACAAGCAAGGAGCATCACGTGGCACGCGTGAAGCGGGCGGTCAACGCCCAGAAGAAGCGCCGGTCGACCCTGGAGCGCGCCAGCGGCTACCGCGGTCAGCGGTCCCGTCTGTACCGCAAGGCCAAGGAGCAGGTCACCCACTCCCTGGTCTACGCCTACCGCGACCGCAAGGTCCGTAAGGGCGACTTCCGCAAGCTGTGGATCCAGCGCATCAACGCTGCGTCCCGCGAGCAGGGTCTGACCTACAACCGTCTGATCCAGGGCCTCAAGCTCGCCGGTGTCGAGGTGGACCGTCGCGTCCTCGCCGACATGGCGGTCAACGACGCCCCGGCGTTCAACGTCCTGGTCGAGGTCGCCAAGAAGGCGCTGCCCGCGGACGTGAACGCGCCGCGCGCCGCTGCCTGAGCAGCTTCGCACTGACGACGACCCCCGTCGGACTCCGGTCCGGCGGGGGTCGTCGCATGTCCGGGGCAGATCGTGTCGTGCGTCGCCGCCCGGTGCTCGCTGCTCGGTGCACCGCACCCGCCGGTTACGGGATGATGGCCCGGTGTCCCGCGATCAGATCGAGCTGCCCACGCTGACCAACCCGCACGCCGATCGGGTGCGGGTGGTGCACAACCTGAGTCAGCGCACAGCGCGGCGCCGGACCGGGCAGTACCTGGTCGAGGGGCCGCAGGCGGTGCGGGAGCTGCTGCGCTGGTCGCCGGAGCGGGTGCGGGACGTGTACCTCACGCCGGAGGCGGCGGAACGCTACCCGGAGCTGGTCGCCGACTCGGCGGGGCTGTACCGGCACATCGGCACCGCCGAGGTGCTGCACGCGATGTCGGCGGACGCCCAGGGCGTTCTCGCGGTCGCCACCACCCCGACGGCTCAGGACATCGCCCTCGGCCAGGACCTGGCGTCCGGCCAGCACTCCGCGCCCGGCAACGACACCGCGCCCGGCCGGCACGTCGGACCCGGGCAGGACGGCCCGGCTGCCCGAGAGGCCGCGACCGGGGCAGCCCGCGCCATGCCGGTCGGCCCGCTGCCCGCCACCGCGCTGCCGCAGCTGCTCGACACCCGCCCGCGGCTGATCGCCCTGCTCGCCCGGGTCCGCGACCCCGGCAACCTGGGCACCGTGATCCGGGTCGCCGACGCCGCCGGGGCGGACGCGGTCGTGATCGCGGGTGACGCGGTGGAGGTGACCAACCCGAAGGTGGTCAGGTCGACCGCCGGGTCGCTGTTCCACCTGCCGGTGGTGCACGGGCTGCCGGTGGCCGAGGCGGTCGCGGCGCTGCGCGGCGCCGGATCGCAGGTGCTGGCGGCCGACGGTGCCGGCACCCTCGACCTGGACGACCTCCAGGACGCCGCTGCTCTGGGTGCGACCGACCACGAGGCCGACCTGCGCCGACCGACCGCCTGGCTGTTCGGCAACGAGGCCTGGGGGTTGCCGGAGGAGGACCGGTCGCTGGCCGACGCCGTGGTCCGGGTGCCGCTGCGTGGACACGCCGAGTCGCTGAACCTGGCCACCGCCGCGGCGGTCTGCCTCTACGCCTCGTCCCGCGCCCACCGCTGAACGGAGCGACATCGGACCACCGGGAGCGGCCTCGACCGCAGGTCAGTCCCGTGGGCGGCTCGACACCGTGGTGGACGCCTGGCAGCTGTGACACGATGCTGCGCATGACCTTGCTCGCGCGCCGATTTCCCGGGCCCGTTCCCGGGATCCTCGGCTGACGCACCGACGAGGCCACGGACCCGGGGGCGGGCGCGACTAGACTCGTCCGTCGGCACGTCAGTGATCTGACGTGCGTTCAAACCCGCCCGGAAGGTCCGGATGTCCGAGACACCTCTGTCCCCGCTCGACGCTGCTGGCGTCGATTCCGCCGTCGCCGACGCGCTGGCCGCCGTTGCCGCCGCCGACGACCTCGATGCCCTGAAGGCCGTGCGCACGGCGCACACCGGTGAGCGCAGCCCCCTCGCCCTGGCGAACCGGGCGATCGGCGGCCTCGAACCCGCCGACAAGGCCACCGCCGGCAAGACCCTGGGCCAGGCCCGCGGCCGGGTGAACCAGGCGATCGCCGCCCGGCAGACCGAGCTGGAGGCCGAGCGCGACGCCCGGATCCTGGTCGCCGAGACGCTCGACCTGACCGCCCCGGTGGACCGCCGACCGGCCGGCGCTCGGCACCCGCTGTCGGCACTGCAGGAGCGGATCGCCGACGTCTTCGTCGCGATGGGCTGGGAGATCGCCGAGGGCCCCGAGATCGAGGCCGAGTGGTTCAACTTCGACGCGCTGAACTTCGGTCCGGACCACCCGGCCCGGCAGATGCAGGACACCTTCTTCGTGCAGGGCGTCGGCGACCAGGCCGAGGACCCGCACCTGGTGCTGCGCACCCACACCTCGCCGGTGCAGGCCCGCAGCCTGCTGCAGCGCGGCGTGCCGGTGTACGTGGCCTGCCCGGGACGGGTGTTCCGCACCGACGAGCTGGACGCCACGCACACCCCGGTCTTCCACCAGGTCGAGGGCCTGGCGATCGACAAGGGCCTGACCATGGCCCACCTGAAGGGCACCCTGGACCACTTCGCGCGGGCGATCTTCGGTCCGGAGGCCCGGACCCGGCTGCGCCCGTCGTTCTTCCCGTTCACCGAGCCGAGCGCGGAGATGGACCTGTGGTTCCCGCAGAAGAAGGGCGGCCCGGGCTGGATCGAGTGGGGCGGCTGCGGCATGGTCCACCCGAACGTGCTGCGTGCCGCCGGGATCGACCCGGACGAGTACTCCGGCTTCGCGTTCGGGATGGGCATCGAGCGCACGCTGATGTTCCGGCACTCGATCGCTGACATGCACGACATGGTGGAGGGCGACATCCGCTTCTCCACCCAGTTCCAGGCGGTGATCTGATGCCTCGCATTCCCCTGACCTGGCTCGGCGAGCACGTCGAGCTGCCCGCGGGCATCACCGCGGAGACCCTGGCCACCGATCTGGTCCGCGTCGGCCTCGAGGAGGAGACGATCCACCCCGCGCAGGTCACCGGTCCGCTGGTGGTCGGTGAGGTGGTCTCCCGGGTCCCCGAGCCGCAGAAGAACGGCAAGACGATCAACTGGTGCCAGGTCGACGTCGGCCCGGAGCACAATGTCGACGGCTCGCGCGGCATCGTCTGCGGCGCGCAGAACTTCGACGTCGGCGACCGGGTGGTCGTCGCGCTGCCGGGTGCCGTGCTGCCCGGGCCGTTCCCGATCGCCTCGCGCAAGACCTACGGCCACATCTCGGACGGCATGATCTGCTCGGCCCGTGAGCTGGGGCTGGGCGAGGACCACGACGGGATCATCGTGCTGTCCCGGATCGGGATCGACACTGCGACACCCGGCACCGACGCGCGCGAGCTGCTCGGGCTGGGCGAGGAGGTCCTGGAGATCAACGTGACCCCGGACCGGGGGTACTGCTTCTCCCTGCGCGGGGTGGCCCGCGAGTACGGGCACGCCACCGGCGCGGTGTTCACCGACCCGGGGCTGGCTCCGGTCGAGGACCTGCCCACGGAGGGCGGTTACCCGGTGGAGCTGCGGGACGAGGCCCCGATCCACGGGGTGCCGGGCGCCGACCGGTTCGTTGCGCGGATCGTGCGCGGGGTGTCCGCCCACCAGCCGTCGCCGACCTGGATGCAGCGCCGGCTGACCGAGGCCGGGATGCGGCCGATCAGCCTGGCCGTGGACGTCACCAACTACGTGATGCTCGACCTGGGCCAGCCGCTGCACGCCTACGACCTGGCGACCCTGAACGGGCCGATCGTGGTCCGGCGCGCGACCGCGGGGGAGCGACTGACCACGCTGGACGGTCAGGACCGCGCCCTCGACCCCGAGGACCTGCTGATCATCGACAGCACCCGCGTGCTCGGACTTGCCGGGGTGATGGGCGGTGCCGACAGCGAGGTGTCCGAGGCGACCACCGATCTGCTGATCGAGGCGGCGCACTTCGACCCGGTGTCGGTGGCCCGCACCGCCCGGCGGCACAAGCTGTCATCGGAGGCGGCCAAGCGGTTCGAGCGGGGGGTCGACCCGCTGCTGGCACCGGTGGCGGTGGCTCGCGTGGTCGAGCTGTTGGTCGAGCACGGTGGCGGTGCCGCCGATCCGGTGGTCACCGACGTGAACCGGGTCGCCCCGGCGCCGGTGCTGCACCTGCCGCTGGACCTGCCGTCCCGGCTGATCGGCCTGGACCTGGACCCGGCGACCGTGACCGGCATCCTGCGCCGGATCGGCTGCACCGTGGGCGAGATCGCCGGCACCGGGGCGGAGGCGACCGTCGCGGTCACCGTCCCCAGCTGGCGGCCGGACCTCACCGAGCCGGTGGACCTGGTCGAGGAGGTCGCGCGACTGCACGGCTACGACCTGATCCCGTCGATCGTGCCCACCGCCCCGGCCGGTGCCGGTCTGACCAGCGAGCAGCTGCGGCGGCGCGCGGTGTCCGACCTTCTGGCCCACCGCGGCTGGGTGGAGACGCTGTCCTACCCGTTCATCGGCACCGGTCAGCTCGATGCCCTGGGCATCCCGGCCGACGACCGGCGGCGCACCCTGCTCCGGCTGGCGAACCCGCTGTCGGAGGAGCAGCCGTACCTGCGCAGCTCGCTGTTGGTCACGCTGCTGGACACCGCGAAGCGGAACGTCGCGCGCGGCTCCTCGGCCACCGACGGGTGGGCGATCTTCGAGGTCGGCGCCGTCACGCTGCCCACGCCGGGGACCCCGGCGGCGCCGGTCCCGGCCCTCGGTGAGCGGCCGACCGACGACGTGCTGGCGGCGCTGTACGCGGCGGTGCCGGATCAGCCGCGGCGGATCGCCGGGGTGGCGATCGGCTGGCGGGAGCCCGGCGTCCGCCAGGTCGACGCCACCGACGCGGTGGAGGCCGTCCAGGACGTGGCCCAGGTGCTCGGGGTCGAGCTGACCCTGGTCGCCGACGCCGACCACGCCCCCTTCCACCCGGGCCGGTGCGTCCGGGTGGAGACCGCGCAGGGCACCACCGTCGGCTGGGCCGGCGAGCTGCACCCGAAGGTCGCCGGTGCGCTCAGCCTGCCGGGACGTCCGGTGGCCTTCGAGCTGGACCTCGACCTGCTGCTGGCGGCGGCACCCACCGCGCCGGTGGTGGCCGCCGAGGTGTCCACCTTCCCGGCGGCCAAGGAGGACGTCGCCCTGGTGGTCGACGCCGAGGTGCCGGTGGCCGAGGTGCTGGCGGCGGTGCGGACCGGCGCCGACGCGAGCCCCGCGGGTCCGGTGCTGGAGAGCGCGCGGCTGTTCGACGTGTACTCCGGCGAGCAACTCGGGGAGGGCAAGCGGTCGCTGGCCTTCGCCCTGCGCCTGCGGGCATCCGACCGGACCCTGACGGCGGAGGAGACCGCCGGGGTGCGCGAGGCAGTGGTCGCCGAGGCCGCCCAGCGGTTCGGGGCGACCCTGCGGGGCTGACCGCCGATCGACGCCACGGGGGATCGCACCACCAGGTGCGGTCCCCCGTTCGTGTGTCACCCACCCGCAGACCTGGGAGGAGTTCACCAGGTCGTTACCCCCAGATAGTTCCGCAAACCGGACATCTCTGAAACTCTGTTCGGCGGCTGTGTGACCTCCGTGACACGGCCGTGTGACTGACGAATGGAGAACTCGGTGAGAGCAGCGGCCCGCAACCGCAGAGCAGGGGCGGCGCTCGCCGCACTCTCTGCCCTGGTGATGATCCCGGTCGGCAGCGCCGCCGCCGCGGTCGACACCACCACCGCCGATACGGCATCCATCGCCCAGGTCCAGGGCACCGGGGACGCCTCCCCGCTGAACGGCCAGACCGTGACCACCTCCGGCCTGGTGACCGCCGCGTACCCCACCGGTGGCTTCCGGGGCTACGTGATCCAGACCCCCGGCACCGGGGGTGACGCGCCGCGCACCGCCTCGGACGCGGTGTTCGTGTTCTCCCCGAACACGGTCGGTTCGGTGCAGGTCGGCGACTACGTCCGGGTGACCGGTGCCGTCTCCGAGTACCAGGGGCTGACCGAGATCACCGTGAACGCGGCGGCCGGGGTCGAGCAGCTCGACGCCACCACCGCCGCCCCGGTCACTCCGGTGACCACCCCGTGGCCCGCGGACGACGCCGGGCGCGAGGCGCTGGAGTCGATGCTCTACCTGCCCTCCGGCGACTTCACGGTCAGCAACACCTACAGCACCAACCAGTACGGCGAGGTCGGTCTGGCCACCGGCACCACCCCGCTGATCCAGCCGACCGAGGTCGCCGCGCCGGGTTCGCCCGAGGCGGCTGCGGTCGCGGCCGACAACGCCGCCCGGGCGGTGACCCTGGACGACGGCGCGTCGACGAACTTCCTGTCCGCGTCCAACCAGAGCCAGACCCCGCCGTACATCTCCCTGACCGACCCGGTGCGGGTGGGTGCTCCGGTGGCCTTCGACGCCCCGGTGATCGTCGACTACCGGAACAACGCCTGGAAGCTGAACCCGACCGCACCCGGTGCGGCGCAGGTGCGCTTCGGTGACACCCGGACCGACGCCCCGGACCCGGTGGGCGGTGACCTGTCGGTCGCCAGCTTCAACGTGCTGAACTACTTCACCACGCTGGGTGCGACCACCGCCGGCTGCGTCGCGTACACCGACCGCACGGGCAACGGCGTCACGGTGAAGGACGGTTGCGCACCCCGTGGTGCCTGGGACGCCGACGACCTGACCCGCCAGCAGGACAAGATCGTCGCGGCGATCAACGCCCTGGACGCGGACATCGTCGGTCTGATGGAGATCGAGAACTCCGCCGACGACTCTGCCGTCCGCACCCTGGTCGAGGCGCTGAACGCCGCCACCGGTGAGCAGACCTGGGCCTTCGTGCCCCGCTCGGCCGAGCTGCCGGCGATCGACACCCAGGACGTCATCACCAACGCGCTGATCTACCGCCCCGCCGCCGTCGAGACCGTGGGCGACGCCCGGGCGCTCGGCGACCAGTCGGCGGACGGCCAGGCGTTCGGCAACGCGCGCGAGCCGATCGGCCAGGCCTTCGCCCCGGTCGGTGGCGGCGAGCAGCTGTTCGTCGCGGTGAACCACTTCAAGTCCAAGGGCTCGGCCGGTCCGTGGCCGGGCGACGCCGACGCCGGCGACGGGCAGGGCTCCTCGGTCGAGTCCCGGATCCGTCAGGCCGAGGCGCTGCGCGACTGGATCCCGACCGTGCAGGGTGACGCCGAGGCGGTCGCGCTGGTCGGCGACTTCAACTCCTACACCGCCGAGGACCCGCTGCAGGTGCTCTACACCGCCGGGTACACCGACGCCGGGAGCACGCTGGCCCCGGGGGAGTACAGCTACTCCTTCTCCGGCCTGTCCGGCTCGCTCGACCACGTGCTGCTGAACCAGGCCGCGCTGGACCGGGCCACCGGCGCGGACATCTGGAACATCAACTCCGGCGAGTCGATCGCCCTGGAATACAGCCGGTACAACTACCACGGCTCGCTGATCTACGCCCCGGACGCCTACCGGTCATCGGACCACGACCCGGTGATCGTCGGGCTGACCGCCGGTGACGCCGGACCCGGTGAGCCGAGCGGCCCGGTGGACCTGACCCTGCTGAACATCAACGACTTCCACGGCCGGATCGACGCCAACACGGTCGCCTTCGCCGGGACCGTCGAAGCGCAACGGGCCGCCGCCGAGAACGCGGTGTTCCTCTCCGCCGGTGACAACATCGGCGCCTCGCTGTTCGCGTCGTCCTCCGCGCAGGACCAGCCGACCATCGACGTGCTGAACTCCCTGGACCTGTCCGCCTCCGCGGTGGGCAACCACGAGTTCGACCGCGGGTTCGCCGACCTCACCGACCGGGTGATCCCGGCCGCCGACTTCGCCTACCTGGGTGCGAACGTCTACACCAAGGGGACCCAGGACCCGGCGCTGGACGAGTACAGCCTGGTCGAGGTCGGCGGCATCACCGTCGGCGTGATCGGGGTCGTCACTCAGGAGACCCCGACCCTGGTGAGCCCGGGCGGGATCGCGGACCTGGACTTCGGCGACCCGGTGGAGGCGGTGAACCGGGTGGCGGCGCAGCTGACCGACGGTGATCCGGCCAACGGTGAGGCCGACGTGATCGTCGCCGAGTACCACGAGGGTGCCGGTGCCGGGACCCCGGACGGTGCCACCCTGGAGCAGGAGATCGCCGCCGGTGGTGCCTTCGCCGACATCGTCACCGCGACCGACCCGGCGGTGGACGTGATCTTCACCGGTCACACCCACAAGCAGTACGCCTGGTACGGCCCGGTCGGTGCGGAGAACACCCGGCCGATCGTGCAGACCGGCTCGTACGGGGAGAACATCGGCAAGGTCTCGCTGACCTACGACCCGGCCACCGGTGACGTCTCGGCACTGGAGGGCACGAACGTCGCCCGCCTGGCACCGGCCGCCGGTCAGACCCAGGCAGCCTTCGACGACCAGCTTGCCGCGACCTACCCCCGGGTGGCCGAGGTGCAGCAGATCGTCAAGGCCGCGATCGCCGCCGCCGACGAGATCGGCCGCCAGCCGGTCGGGTCGGTCACCGGTGACATCACCACCGCCTTCGCCGGCGGCAGCTACGGCCCGAACGGCTACCAGGGCCCCGGCCCGCAGCCGACCACGGGTCGTGACGACCGCTCCAAGGAGTCGACGCTGGGCAACCTGGTGGCCGACGCCCTGCTGGACACCCTGTCGGACAGCGACCGTGGTGGTGCCCAGATCGGCGTGGTGAACCCCGGTGGCCTGCGCGCCGAGCTGCTGTACGCCCCGGACGGCACCGTCACCTACGCCGAGGCGAACGCGGTGCTGCCCTTCGTGAACAACCTCTGGACCACCACGCTGACCGGCGACCAGGTGGAGACGATGCTGGAGCAGCAGTGGCAGACGAACGCGGACGGCACCGTGCCGTCCCGGCCGTACCTGCAGCTGGGGCTGTCGGACAACATCTCGTACACCTACGACGCGGATGCCGCCGCGGGGGAGCACATCACCTCGGTGACCGTCGACGGCGCACCGCTGGACCCGGCCGCCGAGTACCGGGTGGGCACGTTCTCCTTCCTGGCCCAGGGCGGTGACAACTTCCGGGTCTTCTCCGAGGGCAGCGACACCGCTGACTCCGGTCTGATCGACCGGGACGCCTGGATCGCCTACCTGGAGGCGCACCCGGGGCTGGCCCCGGACTTCCGGGAGCGTGCGGTCGACGTGCCCGCGCTGCCGGAGACCGAGGCGGGAGCCACCCTGACCTTCGACGTCGCTGGGCTGAACCTGACCAGCCTGGGCGCGCCGGAGAACACCACCCTGGACGTCCAGCTCGACGGGACCTCCATCGGATCGGCGGCCCTGACCGCCGGTGCCGGGTCGGTGTCGGTCACGGTCCCGGCCGGGACCACCGCCGGGGCGCACACCGTCTCCCTGGTCGCCGCACCCAGCGGCACCACCGCCACCGTGCCGCTGTCGGTCACCGCACCGGCCGGACCGGAGCTGAAGCAGTCCAGCACATCGCTGCTCACCACCCGCAGCTCCATGCCCCGGGGAACGCTGTTGCCCGCGGTGCTGATCTCCACCGTGCACGTCGAGGGCCAGTGGTTCCCCAGCGGCACGGTCGAGTTCCGGGACGGTGACACCGTGATCGCCCGGTCCCGGGTGGTGCTGGGCATCGCCCTGACCACGGTGCCGCGGTCGACCTCGGTCGGCACCCACCAGTACACGGCGACCTTCGTGCCCACCGACCCGGGCACCGTCGCGGGCAGCACCAGCGCCCCGGTCACGGTCCGCGTGCGCTGAGCACACACGACGGCCCGGGACCCCCATCCGGGGGCCCCGGGCCGTCCCCGCGCCGCGCCGCCAGTCCGCCGCCGCGCCCGCGTCGCGTAGTCGCCGAGACTACGGAATTCGGCGCAATATCCGATCTGACGCGACGGTCTCCGTAGTCTCGACGGCCCGTCAGTGCCCGTCAGTGCCCGTGCGCAGCGGCCGGCTGCGCACGAGTGCCCGTCAGCAGCCGTCCGGGCCGCAGGTCTCGGCGTCCGTCGCGCCGGGGACGGTGACGAACGCGGGTGCCGGGGCGGGGAGTGCCTGGGTGAGGAACTGGGTGAAGACCTCGACCGGCTGCGCACCCGAGACCCCGAGTCGACGGTCAGCGACGAAGAACGGCACCCCGTTCACCCCCAGCGCCTGCGCCTCGGCCTCGTCGGACCGCACGGCGTCGGCACCCTGGCCGGAGTCCAGCGCCGATCGCACGGTGTCCGCGTCCAACCCGGCCTCCACGGCGATGGCGACCAGCTCGTCGGTGTCGTCCACCACCCGGCCGTGCTCGAAGTGCGCGCTCATCAGCCGCTCGACCAGCTCGGCACCGCGGTCGCCCGCGATGTGCACCAGCCGGTGCGCGTCGAAGGTGTTCGCCGGGACCACGGTGTCGAAGTCGTAGTGCAGCCCCTCGCCGGCGGCCACCTCGGTCACCTGGGCGAACATCTGCCGCACCTGGGCCTCCGGCATGCCCTTGCGCTCGGAGAGCAGCTGCGCCTCGGTCATCCCGGCGTGCTCGTGGGAGTGCTCGGCGTTCGGGTCCAGCTCGAAGGACCGCCAGATCACCTCGACCTGGTCCTTGCGGTCGAACTGCTCCAGGGCGGCCGCGAACCGGCGCTTGCCGATGTAGCACCACGGGCACGCGATATCCGACCAGATCTCCACGGTCAGGGTGTTGCTCATGCGACCAGGACCACCTTTCCCGTGGTCTCGCGGCCCTCCAGCGCACGGTGCGCCTCGGCGGCCTCCTCCAAGGGGTACTGCGCGCCGATCCGCACGTCCAGCGTGCCCTCGGCGACCGCGGCGAACAGCTCGCCGGAGCGCCAGCGGGTCTCCTCGGCGCTCGCGGTGTAGTGCGCCAGCGTCGGGCGGGTCAGGAACACCGACCCGGCGCGGTTGAGCAGCTGCGGGTCGACCGGCGGCACCTGCCCGGATGCCCCGCCGAACAGGGCCAGCCCGCCTCGGGGCCGCAGCGATGCCAGCGACGCGTCGAAGGTGGACCTGCCGACCCCGTCGAAGACGGTGTGCACGCCCTTGCCCCCGGTCAGTCCGCGCACGATGGCGGGCAGCTCCTCGGTCAGGTCCTGCAGTTCGGTGTACCGGATCACGTCGGTGGCACCGGCGGCTCGGGCCAGCTCCTCCTTCTCCGGGGTGCCGACGGTGCCGATCACCCGGGCGCCGCGCGCGACGGCGAGCTGGGTGAGCAGCAGGCCCACCCCACCGGCGGCCGCGTGCACCAGCACCTCCTGGCCCTCGGTCACCGGGAAGGTGGAGGCGACCAGGTAGTGCGCCGTCATGCCCTGCAACGGCAGCGCGGCGGCGACCAGCGGGTCCACCCCGGCCGGAACCGGCAGCGCCGCCCGGGCGGGCACGACCACCAGCTCCGCGTAGGACGACGGCGCGTCCGCCCAGGCCACCAGGTCGCCGACCGCGAAGCCGTCGACCTGCGACCCGACGGCGACCACCTCACCGGCGCCCTCCGAGCCGACCACGTGCGGGTAGGTCATCGGGTAGACCCCGGCCCGCCGGTAGGTGTCGATGAAGTTGACCCCGGCCGCGACGGTGCGCACCAGCAGGTCACGCGGGCCGGGGGTCGGGTCGTCGACCTCGATCAGGTCCAGGACGTCGGGTCCACCTGCGGCGGTGGCGATGATCGCGTGCATAACCGCCGACAACACCCGGTGCCGTCAGGCGATTCCCTGCTCGCCCAGCCAGCGCAGCAGCGGTGTGGTCCAGTCGATCAGCCCGTCGGCGAGCCCGAGCCCGTGCCGCCCGTGCGGGTAGACATGCAGCTCGACCGGCACCTGGTGCCGACGCAGCGCCGCGGTCAGCGCGAGGGAGTGCTCCACCCCGACATGGGCGTCGTCGGCGGTGTGCCAGGCGAACACCGGGGGAGTGTCGGCATCCACCCGCAGCTCGACGGACAACGCGCGGGCCGGGGCGTCCTCCTCGGTGCCGAGCAGGTTCATCCGGGAGCCGAGGTGCGGGTGGTCCACCATCGAGACCACCGGGTAGCAGAGCACCGCGGCATCCGGGCGGGCCAGTCCGCCCACGGCGGCGAGTTCGTCGGCGGTGGCGGTCGCCGCCGTCCCGGCCAGGTGCCCGCCGGCCGAGAAGCCCAGCACCGCCACCGGCCCGTGACTGCGCAGCTCGGCGACCGCGCGCAGCACCAGGTGCAGCGCCTGCGGGTAGCGGGCCGGTGCCACCGGGTAGTCCAGCCAGGCGGCGCGCACCCCGTGGTCGGCGAGGAACCGGCTCACGTCGACGCTCTCGTGCTCGGCACGGTCGTGGTACCCGCCGCCGGCGAGCACCAGCACGGTGCCGGGGGAGTCGGGGTTCTGGTCCGGGGTGTGCAGCTCGATCATCCTGGTCACGGTAGTGGCACCATGTCCGGATGCCCCACCTGCGCCGCTGGTCACGGTCCGACGCCGCGGATCTGGCCGACGCTCTGCACGCCGACCCGGACCTGGGGCGCCAGCTCGGAGGGGACGCCGATGACCTCGCCGAGTACATCGCGGCCCACCTCACGCCCGCAGACAGCCGCGCGCCGTTCGCGCTGGTGCTCGACGGCCGGGTGGTGGGCAATGTGGCGGTGACCGCCATCGACCCCCGTCACGACACGGGCTGGGTGTCCTACTGGCTCGCGCCGGTCGCCCGTGGCCGTGGCCTGGCGTCCGCGGGGCTGACGGCGGTCGCGGCCTGGGCCTTCACGGCCGGGCTCTTTCGGCTCGAGCTCGGTCACCGGGTGAACAACCCCGCGTCCTGCCGGGTCGCCACCGCCGCCGGGTTCGCCGTCGAGGGGCTGGAGCGGGCGAAGCTCCGTTACGGTGACGAACGCTTCGACGTCGAGACCCACGCCCGGCTCGCGATGGACCCCGAGCCGGTGACGGAGCCGCTGCCGATTCGCTGACACGCCGTCGCCGATGATGAATCGTCGTGCAGTCGGATGTATGGTCATGCACATGCCCTTCTCCGTCGCCGTCGCAGGTGCCAGCGGTTACGCCGGTGGCGAGACCCTCCGCCTGCTGCTCGCCCACCCCGAGGCCCGGATCGGTGCCCTGACCGCGCACTCCAACGCCGGCACCCCCCTCGGCCAGCACGCGCCCCACCTGCGTGGCCTCGCCGACCGGGTGCTCGCCGCCACCACCGTCGAGGAACTGGCCGGGCACGACGTCGTCGTCCTGGCACTGCCGCACGGTGCCAGCGGGGAGATCGCCGCCGCCCTGCCCCCGGAGACCGTGGTCGTGGACCTCGGTGCCGACCACCGGCTCGCCGACCCCGCCGCCTGGGCCGAGTACTACGGCAGCGAGCACGCGGGCACCTGGCCCTATGGCATGCCGGAGCTGCTGCACGCCGGGGAGACCACGCCGTCCGTCCAGCGCGCGGCGCTCGCGGGCAGCAAGCGGATCGCGGTGCCCGGTTGCAACGTCACCGCCGTCACCCTCGGCATCCAGCCCGGGATCGCGGCCGGGGTGATCGAGCCGGACGTGGTCGCCGTGCTGTCGGTGGGCTACTCCGGTGCCGGGCGCAGCCTCAAGCCGCACCTGCTCGCCGCCGAGGCTGCCGGGTCCGCGCTGCCCTACGCCGTCGGGGGCAGCCACCGGCACGTGCCGGAGATCCTGCAGAACCTCGCCCACCCCGACCTGCGGTTGTCCTTCACCCCGGTGCTGGTGCCGATGTCCCGGGGCATCCTCGCCACCATCACCGCCCCGCTGGCCGCGGGCAGCACCGCCGAGGACGTGCGGGCCGCCTGGGCGACCGCCTACGCCGACGAGCCCTTCGTGCAGCTGATGCCCGAGGGTCAGTGGCCCGCCTCCGGCTGGACCACCGGTGCGAACACCGCCCTGGTGCAGGTCACCGTCGACCGCAAGGCCGGCAAGGTCGTGGTCGTCTGCGCCCTGGACAACCTGGTCAAGGGCACCGCCGGTGCCGCCGTCCAGTCCCTCAACCTCGCCCTCGGCCTGCCCGAGACCCTGGGCCTGACCGTGGAAGGGGTCGCTCCGTGAGCGTCACCGAACCCCGTGGCTTCCGGGCGGCCGGTGTCACCGCCGGTCTCAAGCCCTCCGGCAAGCCCGACGTGGCCCTGGTGGTGAACGACGGGCCGCTGCAGGTCGCCGCCGGGGTGTTCACCAGCAACCGGATCGTCGCCGCGCCGGTGGTGTGGTCCCGGCAGGCGATCGCCGACGGTGTCGCGCATGCCGTGGTGCTGAATTCCGGTGGTGCGAACGCCTGCACCGGGCCGGAGGGCTTCGGCGACACGCACAGCACCGCCGAGCACGTCGGCACGGTGCTGAACACCTTGCCCGGCGACGTCCTGGTCTGCTCCACCGGTCTGATCGGCGAACGGCTGCCGATGGACAAGCTGCTGCCGGGCATCGACGCCGCCGCCGCGCAGCTCTCCGCGCAGGGCGGTCCGGACGCCGCCACCGCGATCATGACCACCGACACCGTGTCCAAGCAGGCGCACGCCGCCGGTGACGGCTGGTCGATCGGCGGGATGGCCAAGGGTGCGGGCATGCTCGCGCCGGGCCTGGCCACCATGCTGGTCGTGCTCACCACCGACGCCGTGCTGACCGCCGAGCAGGCCGACGCCGCACTGCGCGCCGCCACCCGGGTCACCTTCGACCGGGTCGACTCCGACGGCTGCATGTCCACCAACGACACCGTGCTCCTGCTGGTCTCCGGTGCCTCGGACATCACCCCGGATCCCGCGACGTTCGCCGCCGCCCTGGAGACCGTCACCGCCGACCTGGCCCGACAGCTGGTCGCCGACGCCGAGGGCGCCAGCCACGACATCGCGGTCACGGTCGCCCATGCCAGCACCGAGGACGCGGCCGTCGCGGTCGCACGGGCGATCACCCGCTCCAACCTGTTCAAGGCCGCGGTGTTCGGCAACGACCCGAACTGGGGCCGCGTGCTGGCAGCCGCCGGGACCGTGCCGGAGGAGGTCGCCCCCTACGACCCGGCGCTGATCGACGTCGCCATCAACGGGGTCCAGGTCTGCCGCGCCGGGGGTGTCGGGGATCCGCGCGAGGGCGTCGACCTGGCCGCCCACCGTGAGGTGCGGGTGGACGTCGACCTGCACGCCGGGGACGCCACCGCGACGATCTGGACCAATGACCTGACCCACGACTACGTCCACGAGAACAGCGCGTACTCCACATGAGCGACCTCATCCCCGACGACTTCGACATCCACACCGACCTGCGGCCGGACCAGAAGGCCGAGGTGCTGCTGGAGGCCCTGCCGTGGCTGCAGCGGTTCGCCGGCTCGCTGGTGGTGGTCAAGTACGGCGGCAACGCGATGATCGACGACCGGCTCAAGCGGGCCTTCGCCGAGGACATGGTGTTCCTGCGGCAGGTCGGGCTGCGCCCCGTCGTGGTGCACGGCGGCGGCCCGCAGATCAACGCGATGCTCACCAAGCTCGGCATCGAGAGCGAGTTCCGCGGCGGCCTGCGGGTGACCACCCCCGAGGCGATGGACGTGGTCCGGATGGTCCTCACCGGCCAGGTCTCCCGCGAGCTGGTCGGCCTGCTGAACGCGCACGGCCCCTACGCGGTCGGTCTCTCCGGCGAGGACGCCGGGCTGTTGCAGGCGCGTCGGCGCACCGCCGTGGTGGACGGTGAGCAGGTCGACGTCGGCATGGTCGGCGATGTGGTGCAGGTCAACCCCGGCGCCGTCCTGGATCTGCTGGACGCCGGCCGGATCCCGGTGGTCTCCACCGTGGCACCCGACCTGGACGACCCGACCCAGGTGCTGAACGTCAACGCCGACACCGCCGCCGCCGCTCTGGCCGTGGCGCTGAACGCGCGCAAGCTGATCGTGCTCACCGACGTCGAGGGTCTGTACACCAACTGGCCGGACCGCGGCTCCCTGGTCCGCCGGATCCGGGCGTCCGCGCTGGCCGAGCTGCTGCCGTCGTTGGCCTCCGGCATGCGCCCCAAGATGGAGGCGTGCTGGCGCGCGGTGACCGGCGGTGTCGGCCGGGCGCACGTGATCGACGGGCGTGCCGCGCACTCGGTGCTGGTCGAGGTCTTCACCAGCGAGGGGATCGGCACCATGGTGCTGCCCGACGACGAGCCGGTGCCCTCCCCGTTCACCGCACCCATCCCGCTGGTCCACCCGGAGGTGCAGCACTGATGACCGACCTCGATCTGACCGGCACCGACTCCGTCCAGCACTGGACCGAGCGGTACAGCAGCGCCGTGATGGACACCTTCGGCCCGCCGCAGCGCGTCCTCGTGCGCGGCGAGGGCTGCCACGTCTGGGACGCCGACGGCCAGCGCTACCTCGACCTGCTCGGCGGCATCGCGGTGAACGCCCTCGGCCACGCCCACCCGACGCTGACCGCCGCCGTCTCGGCGCAGCTGGGCACCATCGGGCACATCTCGAACTTCTTCGCCAGCCCGACCCAGATCGCCCTCGCCGAGCGGTTGATCGGCCTGACCGGCGCCCCGGCGGGTTCCCGGGTGTTCTTCGCGAACTCCGGCACCGAGGCGAACGAGGCGGCGTTCAAGATGGCCCGCCGGAACAACGACTCCGGTCGGCGCACCCGGATCCTGGCGCTGGAGGGCTCCTTCCACGGCCGGACGCTCGGTGCCCTGGCGATGACCTCCAAGGCCGCCTACCGCGAGCCCTTCGCGCCGCTGCCCGCCGGGGTGGAGTTCCTGCCCTTCGGCGACACCGACGCGCTGGAGGCCGCCTTCGCCGACGGTGACACGGTGGCCGCGCTGATGATCGAGCCAATCCAGGGCGAGGTCGGGGTGCGCGCGATGCCGCCCGGCTACCTCGCCAAGGCCCGGGAGCTGACCGCCGCCCACGGTGCGCTGCTGATGCTGGACGAGGTGCAGTCCGGCATGGGCCGCACCGGAGCCTGGCTCGCCTCGCACCGCCCGGAGATCGGCGGCGGGGTCACCCCGGACGTGGTGACCCTGGCCAAGGCCCTCGGCGGCGGCATCCCGGTCGGCGCGGTGGTGGCCTACGGTGAGCGGGCCGCCGGGCTGCTCGGCCGCGGCCAGCACGGCACCACCTTCGGCGGGAACCCGGTCGCCGCCGCTGCCGCGCTGGCCACCATCGGGGTGATCGAACGGGACGGCCTGCTCGCGCACGTCGACCGGCTCGGCGCCGCCTGGCGTCCCGAGCTGGCGGCCGCGCACCCGCTGATCGCCGAGGTGCGGGGTGCCGGACTGCTGATCGCCGTCGAGTTCACCGCCCCGGTGGCCGCCGAGGTCGCCGCCCGGGCACTGTCCGCGGGCTTCATCGTCAATCCCTGCACGCCGACCACGATCCGGCTCGCCCCGCCCTATCTGCTGACCTCCGACCAGGCGGCGACGTTCACCGCCTTCCTGGCCGACCTGCCACACCATCTGGGGGCCTGACGATGACCCGCCACTTCCTGCGCGACGACGACCTGAGCCAGGCCGAGCAGGCCGAGGTGCTGCAGCTCGGACTCGACCTGCGCGCCGACCGGTTCGCACACACCCCGCTGAGCGGACCGCGCGCCGTCGCTGTGCTCTTCGACAAGCCCTCCACCCGGACCCGGGTGTCGTTCAGCGTCGGGATCGCCGAGCTGGGCGGCTATCCGCTGGTGATGGACTCCGGCTCGTCGCAGCTCGGTCGCGGCGAGCCGATCGAGGACACCGCGCGGGTGCTGGACCGCCAGGCCGCCGCGATCGTCTGGCGCACCTTCGCCCAGGACAACGTCGACCGGATGGCGGCGGCTGCCTCGGTGCCGGTGGTGAACGCCCTGACCGACCTGTTCCACCCGTGCCAGATCCTGGCCGACCTGATGACCATCGCCCAGCATCGCGGGGGAGTGGCGGCGCTGCCCGGCCAGACCTTGACGTATGTCGGGGACGCCGCGAACAACATGGCGCACTCGTATCTGCTCGGAGGTGCCACCGCGGGGCTGCACGTGCGGATCGCCGGTCCGGCCGGGTACCTGCCCGACCCGGAGATCGTCGCCCGTGCCGACCAGATCGCCGCGACCACCGGGGGATCGGTCCAGGTCGGCACCGACCCGATCGCCGCTGTCACCGGTGCCGACGCCATCGCCACCGACACCTGGGTCTCGATGGGTCAGGAGAACGAGTCGCTGGCTCGCACCGATCAGTTCGACGAGTTCGCCGTGACCTCCGACCTGCTCGGCCACGCGGCCCCCGGTGCACTGGTCCTGCACTGCCTGCCCGCCTACCGCGGCAAGGAGATCGCCGCCGACGTGATCGACGGGCCGCAGTCGGTGGTCTGGGACGAGGCCGAGAACCGCCTGCACGCGCAGAAGGCGCTGCTGGTCTGGCTGTTGGAGCGGGCATGACCGAGCCCGCCACCACCACCGGCCGGGTGCCCAGCACCAAGGCGGCCCGGCACGCCCTGATCACCGGCCTGCTCGCCCGCCAGCCGGTGCACTCCCAGTCCGAGCTGGCCGACCTGCTCGCGGCCGACGGGGTCACGGTCACCCAGGCCACCCTGTCCCGCGACCTGGTCGAGCTGCGCGCGGTCAAGATCCGCACCCCGCACGGCGCGCTGGCGTACGCGGTCCCGGCCGAGGGCGGCGACCGCACCCCGACCCCGGTCGCCGACACCGAGGCCCTGGCGGCCCGGCTCGCCCGGCTGTGCGGCGAGCTGCTGGTCACCGCCGAGGCCAACCAGAACCTGGTCGTCCTGCGCACCCCACCCGGTGGCGCGCAGTTCCTGGCCTCCGCCATCGACCATTCGGTGCTGCCGAGCGTGCTCGGCTCCATCGCGGGTGACGACACCATCCTGGTGATCGCCCGCGAGGGCACCGAGGGCAGCGCGCTGGCTGCCCGCTTCCTCGAGCTGGCCTCGCCAGCATCAACCACCGCCTGACCTGACCCTCCCTGTCTCCACGAGATCGAAGAAGGAACACACATGACTGAGCGCGTCGTCCTCGCCTACTCCGGCGGACTGGACACCTCCGTGGGTATCGGCTGGATCGCCGAGGCGACCGGTGCCGAGGTGATCGCCGTGGCGGTCGACGTCGGCCAGGGCGGTGAGGACCTGGAGACCATCCGTCGCCGCGCCCTGGACTGCGGTGCCGTCGAGGCCTACGTCGCCGACGCCCGGGACGAGTTCGCCGCCGAGTACTGCATGCCCGCGCTGCGCGCCAACGGCATGTACCTCGACCGCTACCCGCTGGTCTCCGCGCTGTCCCGCCCGGTGATCGTCAAGCACCTGGTCCGCGCCGCCCGGCAGTTCGGCGCCACCACCGTCGCCCACGGCTGCACCGGCAAGGGCAACGACCAGGTCCGGTTCGAGGTCGGCATCACCTCCATCGCCCCGGACCTGAAGTGCCTGGCCCCGGTTCGTGACCTGGCGCTGACCCGCGACAAGGCGATCGAGTTCGCCGAGCGCAAGCAGCTGCCGATCGCCACCACCAAGCACAACCCGTTCTCCATCGACCAGAACGTCTGGGGCCGCGCCGTCGAGACCGGCTTCCTGGAGGACATCTGGAACGGTCCGACCAAGGACGTCTACACCTACACCGACGACCCGACCTTCCCGCCGGTCGCCGACGAGGTCGTCATCACCTTCGAGCAGGGCATCCCGGTCGCCCTGGACGGCGTCGCCGTCACCCCGCTGCAGGCCATCCAGGAGATGAACCGCCGCGCCGGTGCCCAGGGCATCGGCCGGATCGACATCGTCGAGGACCGCCTGGTCGGCATCAAGTCCCGCGAGGTCTACGAGGCGCCCGGCGCCATCGCGCTGATCGCCGCGCACCAGGAGCTGGAGAACGTCACCGTCGAGCGCGAGCAGGCCCGGTTCAAGCGCCAGGTCGAGCAGCGCTGGACCGAGCTGGTCTACGACGGCCAGTGGTTCTCCCCGCTGAAGAAGTCGCTGGACACCTTCATCGACGACACCCAGCGCTACGTCTCCGGCGAGATCCGGATGGAGCTGCACGGTGGCCGCGCCACGGTGACCGGTCGGCGTTCCGACTCCGGCCTGTACGACTTCAACCTCGCCACCTACGACACCGGCGACACCTTCGACCAGGCGGCGGCCCGCGGCTTCATCGAGATCTACGGCCTGTCCTCCAAGTTGGCGGCTGCCCGCGACGTGAAGTTCGGCCGCGGCGAGGACCTGGGCGAGCAGGGCGGCATCAGTGCCTGAGCAGCCCACGGGGGAGCCGACGGAGCACGTCGCGCTCTGGGGTGGCCGGTTCGCCGGCGGCCCGGCGGATGCGTTGGCGGCACTGTCGAAGTCGACCCACTTCGACTGGCGGCTGGCCCCGCAGGACATCGCCGGGTCGACGGCGCACGCCCGGGTGCTGCACGCTGCCGGTCTGCTGACCGACGAGCAGCTGGCCGGGATGCTGGACGCCCTGGACCGGCTGCTCGCCGATGTCACCTCCGGTGCCTTCACCCCGGCGCCGGACGACGAGGACGTGCACACCGCCCTGGAGCGCGGCCTGATCGAGCGTGCGGGCGCCGACCTCGGTGGTCGCCTGCGCGCGGGCCGGTCCCGCAACGACCAGATCGCCACCCTGGTGCGGATGTACCTGCGCCAGGAGGCCCGGCACCTCGCCGGTCTGGCCCTGGACGTGGTGGACGCCCTGGTCGCGCAGGCCGAGTCGGCGGGGGAGGCGATCATGCCCGGTCGCACCCACCTGCAGCACGCCCAGCCGGTGCTGCTCGCCCACCACCTGCTGGCGCACGCCTGGCCGCTGCTGCGGGACGTCGAGCGGTTCACCGACTGGGACCGGCGCGCCGCCGTCTCGCCCTACGGCTCCGGTGCCCTGGCCGGGTCCTCCCTCGGACTCGACCCGGTCGCCGTCGCCTCCGACCTGGGCTTCGACTCGTCGGTGGAGAACTCCATCGACGGCACCGCCAGCCGGGACGTGGTCGCCGAGTTCGCCTGGGTCTCCGCCATGCTCGGCGTCGACCTGTCCCGGTTCGCCGAGGAGATCGTCCTCTGGTCCACCCACGAGTTCGGCTTCGCCCGCTTGGACGACGCCTACTCCACCGGGTCGAGCATCATGCCGCAGAAGAAGAACCCGGACGTCGCCGAGCTCGCCCGTGGCAAGGCGGGCCGGATGGTCGGCGACCTCACCGGCCTGCTGACCACGCTCAAGAGCCTCCCGCTGGCGTACAACCGTGACTTGCAGGAGGACAAGGAGCCGGTCTTCGACCAGGTCGACACCCTCTCGGTGCTGCTGCCCGCCTTCGCCGGCATGGTCGCCACCCTCCGGTTCGACACCGACCGGATGGCCTCCCTCGCGCCGCAGGGATTCTCCCTGGCCACCGACATCGCCGAGTGGCTGGTCCGCCAGGGCGTCGCGTTCCGGATCGCCCACGAGGTCGCCGGTGCCTGCGTCCAGGCGTGCGAGCAGCACACCCCGCCGATCGAGCTGTGGGAACTGACCGACGACGAACTCGCGGCCATCTCCGAGCACCTCACCCCCGCAGTCCGCGAGGTGCTCACCGTCGAGGGGTCGGTCGCCTCCCGCGACGCCCGCGGCGGCACCGCCCCGATCCGGGTCGCCGAGCAGCTCACCCGTGCCCGTACCCGGGCGGCGGAGCTGCGCGAGTGGACCCGCTGAGGTGACCCAGGCGCGCCCGGGGCGGAGGCCGTCCCGCACGGACCCGTCCGCCCCGGGCGCCGCCGCACCGCCCGACCACCCCGGCGACCACCCCGCCGAGCCTCCCGGTACCCCGGCACCCCACCCCTCCACCGAAGGCGATATGTCGCCCGGGTCGCCGAGGGCCGACATCCCCACGCTGGCGACCCTGCTCGCCCGGATCCGGTCCGCCCCCGCCCACCTCGGTCACACCCGCCTGATCCTGGTCGACGGCCCGGCCGGCTCCGGCAAGACCACCCTGGCCGCCGCCCTCGCCGCGGCCCTGCACCACCCGCCGTTGATCCACATGGACGACCTCTACCTCGGCTGGTCAGGACTGGACGCCGGCATCGACCGACTCCGCGACGAGGTGCTGCGCCCCCTCGCCGACCACCGACCCGCCGCCTACCGCCGGTACGACTGGTTCTCCGGGGAACTCGCGGAGACCGTCCAGGTCCCCGCCGCCGATCACCTGATCGTCGAAGGCTGTGGCTCCGCCGCCCGTCGCACCGCCGGCTCGGCCAGCACCGTGCTCTGGGTCGAGACCGACGACGCCGAGCGCCTCGCCCGCGGGCTCGCGCGCGACGGGGACGACGCCCGACCGCACTGGCTGCGCTGGATGACCGCCGAACGGGCCCACTACACCGCGGAGCGCACCCGCGAACGGGCGGACCTCCGCCTCGACGGCCACGGCCACCTCCTGCCCTGACCGACTCCGGTCCGCGCGCAGCCGTCGACGTCCACCCGCTCTGGGCACCTCACCCGCCCCGCCCCGTCCATGCGGCAGGATGGCCCCGTGAGCCAGGCCCCGGACCCCGTCGCCCCCGCCGGGCACGACCACGGCCCGGTCACCTCCCCGGCCGAGGCCCCGGCGTCCGACGACGTGCAGGTCGACGCGCTACCGGTCCCGGCCCGCACCTGGTTCCAGCGCGGGTCGCTCGACGTCGCGGCCGACCTGCTCGGCACCCTGCTGACCGTCGCTTCGCCAGAGGGCACCGTCACCATCCGGCTCACCGAGGTCGAGGCCTACGACGGCGCGAACGACCCCGGCTCGCACGCCTTCCGTGGCAGGACCGCCCGGAACGCGGTGATGTTCGGCGAGCCCGGCCGCCTGTACGTCTACCGCCACCTCGGCCTGCACCACTGCATGAACATCGTCACCGGACCGGCGGGCCACGCCTCGGCGGTGCTGCTGCGTGCCGGTGAGGTGGTCGACGGGGTGGAGTTGGCCCGCGCCCGGCGCGCCGCCGCGGGTGTGGTCGACTCGGACCGCCAGATCGCCCGGGGGCCCGCCCGGCTCACCGTCGCGCTCGGGATCGACCTGTCGGCCAACGGCGCGGACATCACCGAGCCCGGCGGCCCGATCACCCTGCACCGTCGACCGGATGTGCCTCGCCCGCCCTACGCGACCGGCCCCCGGGTCGGGGTGAGCGGTGACGGCGGCGACGCCACCCGTTTCCCGTGGCGGCTGTGGCTGACCGGTGAGCCGACCGTGTCCGCCTATCGACCGGCGTATCGACGGCCGACGTCGAGGAACAGCCCGCAGCGCGGGGCGACGTCGGCATGAGTCCTTCGCGCGGGCGTGCTGTCTCCGCCCGTCGCCCCCGACACCCCGTGCGGTGCTCCCGCACGGTCGATTCCCCGAGGAGTACGACGTGACCCACATCCTGGACGAGCTCGCCTGGCGCGGACTCATCGCCCAGAACACCGACGTCGAGGCGCTGCGCGAGGCCCTCGCGGCGGGACCGGTGACCTTCTACACCGGCTTCGACCCCACCGCGCCGAGCCTGCACCACGGCCACCTCGTCCAACTGATCGTCATGCGGCACCTGCAGCTGGCCGGACACCACCCGCTCGCTCTGGTCGGTGGCGCCACCGGTCTGATCGGTGACCCGCGGATGTCCGGTGAGCGGGTGCTCAACACCAAGGACACCGTCGCCGAGTGGGTGCAGCGCCTGCAGACCCAGATCGGTCGCTTCCTGGACTTCGACGGCGAGAACCCGGCGCGGATGGTGAACAACCTGGACTGGACCGGCGAACTGTCGGCGATCGACTTCCTGCGTGAGATCGGCAAGCACTACCGACTCGGCACCATGCTCGCCAAGGACACCGTCGCGCGTCGACTGGCCAGCGACGAGGGCATCTCCTTCACCGAGTTCAGCTACCAGATCCTGCAGGGGATGGACTTCCTCGAGCTGCACCGCCGCTACGGCTGCACCCTGCAGACCGGGGGCAACGACCAGTGGGGCAACCTGCTGTCCGGGGTGGAGCTGATCCGCAAGAGCGAGCAGACCACCGTGCACGCGATGACCACGCCGCTGATCACCAAGGCGGACGGCACCAAGTTCGGCAAGTCCGAGGGTGGGGCCATCTGGCTCGACCCGGAGATGATGAGCCCCTACGCCTTCTACCAGTTCTGGCTCAACGTCGACGACGCCGAGGTCGTCGGCTTCCTCAAGGTTTTCACCTTCCGCACCCAGGAGGAGATCGCCGAGCTCGAACGCCTGACCACCGAGCGCCCGGCCGCACGCGAGGCCCAGCGCGCTCTGGCCTACGACGTCTGCAGCCTGGTGCACGGGACCGACGCGACCGACAAGGTGATCGCCGCCTCTCGGGCGCTCTTCGGCGGGGGAGACCTGAGCGAGCTGGACGCCGCCACCCTGGGTGCGGCCACCGCCGAGCTGCCCACCGCCGAGGTGCGGGTCGGCGACCCGATCGTCGACGTCCTGGCGGCGACCGGCATCGTCCCGTCCAAGGGCGCAGCCCGGCGCGCGATCGCGGAGGGCGGTGCCTACGTCAACAACCGCAAGGTCACCGACGACGCCGCCACCGTGTCCGCCGACGACCTTCTGCACGGGCGGTGGGTCCTGGTTCGTCGCGGCAAGCGCACCCTGGCAGCCGGCCGGGTCGTCGCCTGACCCACCCACGACGACGGGGTGGCTCCGATGCGTGGAGCCACCCCGTCGTCGCCCCGGCTGGCGGCGCGATCGGTCCGGGTGCAGTCTGGACGCACAACCGAGGACGCGAGCGGGCCGAGAACCGACGGGACGCAGCGCCACGAGCACGGACATCGGGCATCGACGCAGGTCAGATGCCCTGGATGACCGCGCGGTCAAGCTGATTTGACGCTCACCCGAGGGTCCGCGTAATGTTCTCTGAGTCGCCCGGCAGGGAGGAACGGACACCGCGGATCAACCCGGTGGCTGGTCCCACGAGCGACATCCCCTCAGATCGACCGACAGACGCTTCGGCGTCGCGTTCGTCGCGCTGAGACCAGATCAGGAAGATGAATCAGCCGGAAACGGCCGGTGAATCCGCCCGAAACGGTCTGGTAAGCTTGAAAACGAAGAAGCCTCCGGCCGGAAGCTCCACCAGGAGCCGAAAGAGGATGCGCGACTGTTCTTTGAGAACTCAACAGTGTGCCTAAGTAGTTGATGCCAAATGGCTCGGCTTGCTTGGAGTCTACTACCAGCATGGTGGTGGGTGAAGGGTGGTCGAAGCTTTTGGTTGATATGCATGATCCGGACCCCGTCCGGGTTGTGTGATACAGCCGAATCTGATTGGTGCCACATTCGTCAGCGTGTGTGGTGCCGCTTTGTGTGTCGGTTGCTCGCTGCCTTCGGGTGGTGGGTGCCAATGAGACATTCACGGAGAGTTTGATTCTGGCTCAGGACGAACGCTGGCGGCGTGCTTAACACATGCAAGTCGAACGGTGAAGCCCAGCTTGCTGGGTGGATCAGTGGCGAACGGGTGAGTAACACGTGAGTAACCTGCCTCTGACTCTGGGATAAGCCTTGGAAACGGGGTCTAATACTGGATACGAGACGCTCGGGCATCCGAAGTGTCTGGAAAGATTTATCGGTCAGAGATGGACTCGCGGCCTATCAGCTTGTTGGTGGGGTAATGGCCTACCAAGGCGACGACGGGTAGCCGGCCTGAGAGGGCGACCGGCCACACTGGGACTGAGACACGGCCCAGACTCCTACGGGAGGCAGCAGTGGGGAATATTGCACAATGGGCGCAAGCCTGATGCAGCGACGCCGCGTGAGGGATGACGGCCTTCGGGTTGTAAACCTCTTTCAGCAGGGAAGAAGCGAAAGTGACGGTACCTGCAGAAGAAGCGCCGGCTAACTACGTGCCAGCAGCCGCGGTAATACGTAGGGCGCAAGCGTTGTCCGGAATTATTGGGCGTAAAGAGCTCGTAGGCGGTTTGTCGCGTCTGGTGTGAAAACTCAAGGCTCAACCTTGAGCTTGCATCGGGTACGGGCAGACTAGAGTGCGGTAGGGGAGACTGGAATTCCTGGTGTAGCGGTGGAATGCGCAGATATCAGGAGGAACACCGATGGCGAAGGCAGGTCTCTGGGCCGCAACTGACGCTGAGGAGCGAAAGCATGGGGAGCGAACAGGATTAGATACCCTGGTAGTCCATGCCGTAAACGTTGGGCACTAGGTGTGGGGCTCATTCCACGAGTTCCGTGCCGCAGCAAACGCATTAAGTGCCCCGCCTGGGGAGTACGGCCGCAAGGCTAAAACTCAAAGAAATTGACGGGGGCCCGCACAAGCGGCGGAGCATGCGGATTAATTCGATGCAACGCGAAGAACCTTACCAAGGCTTGACATACACCGGAAACTTCCAGAGATGGTTGCCCCGCAAGGTCGGTGTACAGGTGGTGCATGGTTGTCGTCAGCTCGTGTCGTGAGATGTTGGGTTAAGTCCCGCAACGAGCGCAACCCTCGTCCTATGTTGCCAGCGGGTTATGCCGGGGACTCATAGGAGACTGCCGGGGTCAACTCGGAGGAAGGTGGGGATGACGTCAAATCATCATGCCCCTTATGTCTTGGGCTTCACGCATGCTACAATGGCCGGTACAAAGGGCTGCGATACCGCGAGGTGGAGCGAATCCCAAAAAGCCGGTCTCAGTTCGGATTGGGGTCTGCAACTCGACCCCATGAAGTCGGAGTCGCTAGTAATCGCAGATCAGCAACGCTGCGGTGAATACGTTCCCGGGCCTTGTACACACCGCCCGTCAAGTCACGAAAGTCGGTAACACCCGAAGCCGGTGGCCCAACCCTTGTGGGGGGAGCCGTCGAAGGTGGGACTGGCGATTGGGACTAAGTCGTAACAAGGTAGCCGTACCGGAAGGTGCGGCTGGATCACCTCCTTTCTAAGGAGCATCTGGCACCCGCGAAGGTGGGTGTTCAGGGGCCATGCCCAGGCCGTACGTGTCTGGGGTGGTGCTCATGGGTGGAACATCAACTGCGGTCACTGTTTCGTGGCTGGCGTCTAGTACAACTCCTGTGGGGGTGTGGAACGAGGCTGGTGATGGGGTGGTGGCCTTGGGCGCACTGTTGGGTCCTGAGGGAACAGCCCGCGAGGGTGGTGACTTCAGTACGGGCCTGGTTGACCGTGTCAAACCGTTCACACTGTTGGTGTGGGTAGGTGCGGGTTGTATCTGGGGATCGTTCGTTGTTTGAGAACTGCACAGTGGACGCGAGCATCTTTGTATGTCTTTGTGGTCAAGTTTTTAAGGGCACAGGGTGAATGCCTTGGCACTAGGAGCCGAAGAAGGACGTTGTAGCCTGCGATAAGCCTCGGGGAGTTGGCAAACGAACCGTGATCCGAGGATTTCCGAATGGGGAAACCCCGCACGAGTCATGTCGTGTGACCTGCACCTGAATATATAGGGTGTGTGGAGGGAACGCCGGGAAGTGAAACATCTCAGTACCGGCAGGAAGAGATATTCCGTGAGTAGTGGCGAGCGAAAGCGGATGAGGCCAAACCGTATGCGTGTGATAGCCGGCAGGCGTTGCGTATGCGGGGTTGTGGGACCTTTCGGGTTGTTCTGCCGAGCAACCAAGGAGTTACAAAGTCGTGTCATAGTCGAAGGGCATTGAAAGGCCCGGCACAGAGGGTGGTACCCCCGTAGACGAAATGGCATGGCCTCCTGAAGGGGATCCCAAGTAGCACGGGGCCCGAGAAATCCCGTGTGAATCTGGCAAGACCACTTGCTAAGCCTAAATACTACCTAGTGACCGATAGCGGACAAGTACCGTGAGGGAAAGGTGAAAAGTACCCCGGGAGGGGAGTGAAATAGTACCTGAAACCGTGTGCCTACAATCCGTTGGAGCCTCCTTAGCAGGGGTGACAGCGTGCCTTTTGAAGAATGAGCCTGCGAGTTAGTGGTACGTGGCGAGGTTAACCCGTGTGGGGAAGCCGTAGCGAAAGCGAGTCCGAATAGGGCGATCATAGTCGCGTGCTCTAGACCCGAAGCGAAGTGATCTAGCCATGGGCAGGTTGAAGCGCGGGTAAGACCGCGTGGAGGACCGAACCCACTTGGGTTGAAAACCGAGGGGATGACCTGTGGTTAGGGGTGAAAGGCCAATCAAACTTCGTGATAGCTGGTTCTCCCCGAAATGCATTTAGGTGCAGCCTCGCGTGTTTCTTGCCGGAGGTAGAGCTACTGGATAGCCGATGGGCCCTACCAGGTTACTGACGTTAGCCAAACTCCGAATGCCGGTAAGTGAGAGCGCGGGAGTGAGACTGCGGGGGATAAGCTCCGTAGTCGAGAGGGAAACAGCCCAGACCACCAGCTAAGGCCCCTAAGCGTGTGCTAAGTGGGAAAGGATGTGGAGTTGCACAGACAACCAGGAGGTTGGCTTAGAAGCAGCCACCCTTGAAAGAGTGCGTAATAGCTCACTGGTCAAGTGATTCCGCGCCGACAATGTAGCGGGGCTCAAGTACACCGCCGAAGCTGTGGCATTCACACATACTGCTAGGCCTTCGTGGTCCAGGCGTGTGGATGGGTAGGGGAGCGTCGTGTGGCGGGTGAAGCTGCGGGGTAACCCAGTGGTGGACGCTACACGAGTGAGAATGCAGGCATGAGTAGCGAATGACGGGTGAGAAACCCGTCCGCCGAATGACCAAGGGTTCCAGGGCCAGGCTAATCCGCCCTGGGTAAGTCGGGACCTAAGGCGAGGCCGACAGGCGTAGTCGATGGACAACGGGTTGATATTCCCGTACCGGCGAAGAACCGCCCATACCGAGCCCGGTGATGCTAAACGCCCGAGCCCGCACATCGACCACTTCGGTGGTCACCGTGTGGGGGAGCGCGTGACCCGATCCGGTAGTAGGTAAGCGTATTAACAGGAGTGACGCAGGAAGGTAGCCCAGCGTGGCGATGGTTGTCCACGTCCAAGGTCGTAGGGCGAGTGGTAGGCAAATCCGCCACTCACATAGCCTGAGAACTGATGGTGACAGCGTATGCTGGAAGAGGGTGATCCTATGCTGCCGAGAAAAGCTTCGACGCGAGGTTCTAGCCGCCCGTACCCTAAACCGACTCAGGTGGTCAGGTAGAGAATACTAAGGCGATCGAGTGAATCGTGGTTAAGGAACTCGGCAAAATGCCCCCGTAACTTCGGGAGAAGGGGGGCCTGAAGCGTGAACCGACTTGCTTGGGGAGCGTGGAGGGCCGCAGAGACCAGGGGGAAGCGACTGTTTACTAAAAACACAGGTCCGTGCGAAGTCGCAAGACGATGTATACGGACTGACGCCTGCCCGGTGCTGGAAGGTTAAGAGGACGGGTTAGCCGTAAGGCGAAGCTCAGAATTTAAGCCCCAGTAAACGGCGGTGGTAACTATAACCATCCTAAGGTAGCGAAATTCCTTGTCGGGTAAGTTCCGACCTGCACGAATGGCGTAACGACTTCCCCGCTGTCTCAACCGCGAACTCGGCGAAATTGCACTACGAGTAAAGATGCTCGTTACGCGCAGCAGGACGGAAAGACCCCGGGACCTTTACTATAGCTTGGTATTGGTGTTCGGTGCGGCTTGTGTAGGATAGGTGGGAGACTGTGAAGCGGGCACGCCAGTGTTCGTGGAGTCAACGTTGAAATACCACTCTGGTCGCTCTGGATATCTAACCTCGGTCCGTAATCCGGATCAGGGACAGTGCCTGGTGGGTAGTTTAACTGGGGCGGTTGCCTCCTAAAATGTAACGGAGGCGCTCAAAGGTTCCCTCAGCCTGGTTGGCAATCAGGTGGCGAGTGCAAGTGCACAAGGGAGCTTGACTGTGAGACTGACAGGTCGAGCAGGGACGAAAGTCGGAACTAGTGATCCGGCGGTGGCTTGTGGAAGCGCCGTCGCTCAACGGATAAAAGGTACCCCGGGGATAACAGGCTGATCTTGCCCAAGAGTCCATATCGACGGCATGGTTTGGCACCTCGATGTCGGCTCGTCGCATCCTGGGGCTGGAGTAGGTCCCAAGGGTTGGGCTGTTCGCCCATTAAAGCGGTACGCGAGCTGGGTTTAGAACGTCGTGAGACAGTTCGGTCCCTATCCGCTGCGCGCGCAGGAAACTTGAGAAGGGCTGTCCCTAGTACGAGAGGACCGGGACGGACGAACCTCTGGTGTGCCAGTTGTTCCGCCAGGAGCACGGCTGGTTAGCTACGTTCGGAAGGGATAACCGCTGAAAGCATCTAAGCGGGAAGCCTGCTTCAAGATGAGGTTTCCATGCCCCTTGTGGGTGAGAGGCTCCCAGCTAGACCACTGGGTAGATAGGCCGGATGTGGAAGGCAGGACTAACGACTGCCGCAGCTGACCGGTACTAATAAGCCGACAACTTCACCACAACATCATTGCTACGCGTCCACTGTGCGGTTCCCGAACCGCGAACACCCCTGACCCGACCGGGTTGCAGGAGAGGTGTTTGATAGTTCGATAGAGTTACGGCGGTCATAGCGAGGGGGAAACGCCCGGTCCCATTCCGAACCCGGAAGCTAAGCCCCTCAGCGCCGATGGTACTGCACTCGCCAGGGTGTGGGAGAGTAGGACGCCGCCGGACACCTTTCAACGAAAGGCCACCCCTCATGGGGTGGCCTTTCGTCGTTTTCGGACCGTGCTGGGCACGGCAGATGTGGTGGACCGGCCTGGACGCGCGCCGTGGCGACGCCCCGTGTGGGGTGTCGGGTCCGCGGATGAGACGATGACGCGCAGGTGTCTGACGAGGAGATGGACGACGATGAGTGACGCACGCGAGCGTTCCGGTGGCACGACCGGCGGATCTGACGACCAGCGGAGCGGCGGTCCCCGGCGCACCCGGGTAGGCCGGCCCGGTGGTTCCACGGAGGGCGTTCGGGTTCCCCGGGTCGCGGGGACGCGCGGACGGGGTCGAACGGACGACAGCGGGTCGACCGGCGGCGCTGGCCGCAGCGGCGCGCGACCGGTGCGTGACGAGCGGGGGACGCGCGGTGCGCAGGGCGGCGCACGGGATGCGGGACGCCCTGGTGCGCGCCAGGAGCGTTCCGACCGTTCCTCCGGTGGCGGTCGCGCCGACTCGAACGAGCGGCGCCCGGTGACGGGCGCAGGATCGCGGGGCGGTGGCGCTGGTTCCCGCGGTGACGACCGGCGTGGTGATTCCGGTGGGTTCTCCGGGGGCGAGCGTCGGAGCGGCGACCAGCGCGGTGGCTATCAGCGGCGGGACGAGCGCGGTGGGCGGCCCTTCACTGCTCGCGACGAGCGTGGCGGGCAGCGTTTCGGTGGCCGTGATGAGCGTGGTGTCGGCGGGGAGCGGCGCGAGGGGGCGCGTGGCCCGGTCGGCGGCGGGGAGCGTTCCGGGGTGCGGGACGGCGGGCAGCGCGGAACAGGCTCGTTCGGCGGCGGCGCTGGTGAGCGGGGCGGCCGTGGGTTCGGCGACCGCGACCAGCGTGGTGCGCGTCCGTTCGGCGACCGCGACCAGCGTGGTGCGCGTCCGTTCGGCGGTCGTGAGGAGCGCGGGGGCCGTCCGTTCGGCGCTCGTGATGAGCGCGGGGGCCGTCCGTTCGCCGGTCGTGATGAGCGTGGGCCGCGTGGGGACCGCGATGGGCGATCTGCCGGGCCGCGGAGTCAGGGCGGTCCGGGCGGTGAGCGGCGCGACGGCGGTCGTCCGTTCGGCGGTCGCGATGAGCGTGGCGGGCGCCCGTTCCGGGCGAGCGATGGGCGCGATGGGTCTGGTTTCCGCTCGCGCGACGAGGGCGCGGCTCGTGGTGGCCGCGACGCGGGGTCCCGCGAGGGGCGCTCGTTCGGTGCGCGAGACGATCGCGGCGGTCAGCGTTTCGGTGGTGCACGGGACGAGCGCGGCGGTCACGGGTTCGGTGGTGCGCGGGATGCCGGGCGCGGATCCTGGGGCGAGCGTGGCGGTCGTCCGGGGGCTGGGCGTGACGGTGCTCCGCGGCGGGTCGACGCTGACGGCGCGGCCGGGCGGGACGGGCGACGTGATGGTGGACGTTCGTTCGGGTCCGGTGGGCGCGATGGGCGCGGCGAGCGTTCCTTCGGTGCGCGGGACGAGCGGGGTCCCCGCCGCGACGGTGCGGGCTTCGGTGGTGACCGGGACCGCGGGCAGCGGTCTGACCGCGGGTTCGGCGCCGGTGACCGAGGGCCCCGTGACGGTGGTGCCCGTGATGGGCGCGGTGGCGAGGCCTCGCGTGGCTTCCGTCCCGCGCGCGGCGGCGAAGGCCCGCGGGGCGGTTTCCGGGACGACCGTGGTCGTGGCCGGGACGAGCGCCCGGGTCGTCCGGGTGCTGACCGTGGTGGCTTCAGCGGCGATCGGGGGTCGCGTCGGGATGACCGGGGCTTTGGTGATCGTGGGCCGCGTCGGGATGACCGGGGCTTCGGGGACGAGCGTCGGCCGAGCCGTCCGCCGCAGTCCGTGCGGGTGCCCGGTCCGGAGCTGCCCGAGGACATCACGTTCAGCATGCTCGACCGCGATGTGCGGGCCCGTCTGCGCACTCTCAGCAAGGACAACGCGGAGATCGTCGGTCTGCACCTGGTGATGACCGGGCGGCTGATCGACGAGGACCCGGAACTGGCGTACCAGCATGCCCAGGCGGCGGCGCGTCGCGGCGGGCGGGTGGACGTCGTCCGGGAGGCGGCCGGTCTGACCGCGTACCGCACCGGCCGATTCGCCGAGGCGCTGCGTGAGCTGCGGACCGTGCGACGGTTGAACGGCTCGTCGGAGCATCTCGCGGTGATGGCGGACTGTGAGCGCGGCCTGGGTCGACCGGAGCGTGCGATCGCCCTGGCCCAGTCGCCGGAGGCCGAGCACCTGGACGATGTGGCCAGGGTTGAGCTGGCCATGGTCGTCTCCGGTGCCCGTCTCGACCTGGGGGATGTGGACGGGGCGCTGGCGTCCCTGTCCGGTTTCCGGGTCGGTGGTCAGACGCTGCTGGCGGCCCGGGTGGCGCAGGCGAAGGCCGAGGCGCTGCGGGCGGCCGGTCGGGAGCAGGACGCCGAGGCCGCGACGGCCGGATTCTCGGCGGCGCTCCTGGCGCGTGCATCCGGTGTCGTCGAGGATGAGGACGAGGACGTGCTGCTCTACGACCTCGAAGAGGACGAGGACTCCGACGACGGCGAGGCGCTGGACGACGAGACGGCGGCATCTGTCGAGCTGGGTGGGGACGACGACGCCACGGCGTCCGCCGAGCTGGACGGCGAGGAGGACACCGCGGTGCCCGTCGAGCCGGGCGCGGGGGACGCCCCGACCGCCGAGGTCGTCGAGGACGCGTCGGGTACGCAGGAGACTGCCCCCGCCCGTCAGGACGTCTCGGATGACGACGCGTCGGGGCCGGATCAGGAGACCGGGGCCGGTGCCTCGGACGAGGAAGCGGAGGACGCGTGAGCGACGCACGACTGATCGGCAGCGACATCCCGCTGGCCGAGCGTTACGACCTGGCGCTGGTCGACCTGGACGGTGTGGCCTACAAGGGTCACGAGCCGATCGCGGGGGCGTCCGCCGGTCTCGGCGGTGCGCGCGCCGCGGGCATGCGGCTGGTGTTCGTCACCAACAATGCGTCCCGCGAGCCGGGGTCGGTGGCGGAGCAGCTGACCGGGTTGGACATCCCGGCGCAGGCGGGGGACGTGATGACCGCGGCGCAGGCATGTGCGCAGCTGCTCGGCACCCGCCTGGCGCCGGGCGCGAAGGTGCTGGTGGTCGGCGGCGCGGGGATGTACACCGCGGTGCGGGAGGCCGGCTTCACGATCGTGGACTCGGCGGATGACAAGCCGGACGCCGTGGCGCAGGGCTTCGCACCCGAGCTCGGTTGGGCCCAGTTGGCCGAGGCGGCCTACGCGGTGGCCGGTGGTGCGTGGTTCGTCGCGAGCAACCTGGACCTCAGCCTGCCGACCGCCCGGGGCTTCGCGCCGGGCAACGGTGCACTGGTCGGCACCGTGACGGCGGCGACCGGGGTGCGGCCGGACAGCGCCGGGAAGCCGGCGTCCACGATGTACCAGCTGGCGGTCGACCGTGCCGGGGCGTCCCACCCGCTGGTGGTCGGCGACCGGTTGGACACCGATCTGGCGGGCGCCCGGACCGGGGGCTACGCCGGACTGCATGTGCTGACCGGGGTGTCGACAGCCCGGGACGACGTGCTGGCCGATCCGAGTTTCCGCCCGCACTTCATCGCGGCGGATCTGGGCGAGCTGTTGCTGCCGCATCCGGAGCCGGTGCAGGTCGCCGAGGGCTGGTGGCAGGTGCGGGACGCCGCCGCGCGGGTCACCGACCGGCGATTGGAGCTGCACGGAACCGACGGCGGTGCCGATCGCGGTGTCGACCTGGTGCGCGCCGCCTGTGCGGCCGCCTGGGCCGCCGTGGACTCCGGTGCCGGGCTGGACGCGGACAGCGTGCCGCAGTTCCGGATCGGGAACTGAGTCCGCGCCACCCCCGTCACCCACGGGTGACGGGATGTCGCGGCCTGGGGACCACCACCGCTTCGACCGCCCCGACGTCAGTGGGCGCCGGTAGCGTGGGGCCAGAGAGGAGCGGTGATGGAATCCACGGGTGACGAGCAGGTCGACGGACTGGTGCGGCGGCTGGCCGAGGTGAGTGAGTTGTCGCCGCGCGAGCAGCTGGACGTGTTCGAGGCGGTGCACGCGGGATTGCAGGGGCGGCTCGCGGAGGCGGAGGGCTGAGCGGCGTGCGGGTGGATGCGGTGCTGGTGCGGGACGGGTTGGCCCGGTCGCGTCGGCATGCCACCGAGCTGATCGAGGCCGGTCGCGTCACCGTCGACGGGCGACCGGTGCGACGCGCGTCGGCGACCTGGTCGTCCGGGCAGGTCCTCGGGGTCTCCGACGACGAGGCCGACGACGGGTACGCGTCGCGCGGCGCCTACAAGCTGGTCGGTGCACTGGACGCGTTCGGGGTGGATCCGGCCGGACGGGTCTGTCTGGACGCGGGTGCCTCCACCGGTGGTTTCACCGATGTGCTGCTGCGCCGGGGCGCGGCGCAGGTGTTCGCGGTCGACGTGGGCCACGGCCAGCTGGTGGACCGGCTGCGGTCGGACCCGCGGGTGGTGGTGCACGAGGGGATGAACGTCCGGGAGCTGGTCGCCGGGCAGTTCGATCCCGTACCCGAGCTGGTGGTGGCCGACCTGTCGTTCATCTCGCTCACGCTGGTGTTGCCCGCGTTCGCCGCGGTGGTGGCACCGGGCGGTGACCTGGTCCTGATGGTGAAACCGCAGTTCGAGGTCGGGCGGGAGCGACTGGGCTCCGGCGGGGTGGTGCGCAGCCGCCAGCTGCGGATCGAGTCGGTGCTGACCGTCGGCCGGCGGGCGCAGCAGCTGGGTCTGGGCGTCCTGGGCGTGGCGGCGAGCCCGTTGCCCGGTCCGAGCGGGAACGTGGAGTTCTTCCTCCGGCTGGGCGCCGGGGAGTCGAGTCGGGAATGGGAGCAGCGCGTGGAGCAGGTGGTCGCATGACCCGCAGGGTCCTGGTGGTGACGCACAGCGGTCGCGCGGAGGCGGTGACCGCGGAGCAGGAGACCTGCGCCGCGCTGGAGGCGCACGGCTTCGAGCCGGTGCGTGCCGGGGACGACATGCCCGGGATGAGCTTCCACAACATCGAGCTGGCGATCATCCTCGGCGGTGACGGCACCATCCTGCGCGCGGCGGAGTTGGCCCGCGCCGCGGGTGTGCCGCTGCTCGGGATCAACCTGGGCCATGTCGGCTTCCTGGCGGAGAGCGAGCGCGACGACATCGTGAACGCCGTGCGTCGGGTGGCCGCGGGCGACTACGGAGTCGAGGAGCGGACGACGCTCCAGGTCCAGGTGCAGGTCCCCGGGGCGAAGGACCCGATCGTGGGGTGGGCGCTGAACGAGGCGGCGCTGGAGAAGGCCGAGCCGGCCAAGATGGTCGAGGTGGTCATCGAGGTCGACGACCGGCCGCTGTCCTCCTTCGGCTGCGACGGCGTGGTGCTGGCGACCTCCACCGGGTCGACGGCGCACGCGTTCTCCGCGGGCGGGCCGGTGGTGTGGCCGGAGGTGGACAGCCTGATCGTGGTGCCGCTGTCGGCGCACGCGCTGTTCGCCCGGCCGCTGGTGGTCGGTCCACGCAGCGTGATCGCGGTCGAGGTGCTGACCCGGTCGCCGTCACCGGCGGTGCTGGTCTGCGACGGTCGACGCCGGATCGAGGTGCCGGCCGGGTCGCGGGTCGAGGTGCGGCGGTCCCCGGTGCCGGTGCGGCTGGCCCGACTGACCCCGGCGCCGTTCACCGACCGGCTGGTGCAGAAGTTCGACCTGCCGGTGGTCGGCTGGCGCGGGCGGTCGGACGAGCAGTAACCACCCGGACCATCACGACACGACGAGACGACGAGGGCGAGAGTGTTCGACGAGATCACGATCAGTGACCTGGGTGTGATCGGCGAGGCCCGGATCCAGTTGCACCCGGGTCTGACGGTGCTGACCGGTGAGACCGGCGCGGGCAAGACGATGGTCCTGACCGCACTGAACCTGCTGCTCGGCGGCAAGGCCGACCCGGCGACGGTGCGGATCGGTGCCGAGTCGGCGGTGGTCGAGGGCCGGATCGTCGTGCCGACGGATTCGACGGTGGCCGCCCGCGCGATGGAGGCCGGAGCAGCGCTCGACGACGACGGCAGCCTGCTGCTGCTCCGCACCGTGGGTGCCGGGACCGACGGCACTCCGGGTCGGTCGCGGGCGTACCTGGGCGGCCGGTCAGTGCCGCAGTCGGTGCTCGCCGAACTCGCCGACAGCCTGATCACCGTGCACGGGCAGATGGACCAGACCCGGCTGCGGTCGGCGGCGCACCAGCGGGACGCGCTGGACGCCTACGCCGGTCAGGCGCACGGCGGGTTGCTGGACGAGTACCGGGCGACCTGGGCCGAGCGAGGGCAGGTGCACGCGCAGATCGAGGACCTGACCTCGCGCAAGCAGGAACTCGCCCGGGAGGCGGAGCTGTTGCGGCTCGGCCTGGCCGAGGTGGAGCGGGTCGACCCGCAGCCGGGGGAGGACCTGGCGCTCACCGCGGAGATCGAGCGACTGTCCCACGCCGAGGACCTGCGGCAGGCGGCGGCCGGCGCGCACCAGATCCTGATGGGCGAGGAGGACGCCACCGCCGACCTGTCGGCGACCGGTGCGGTGGAGCAGGCGCGTCGGCAGCTGGAAGCCGGTGGCGGGCACGACCCGAAGCTGATCGAGCTGCGTGACCGGGTCGCCGAGGCCGGGTACCTGCTGGCGGATGCCGCGACCGAGCTGTCGTCCTACCTGCAGGACCTGCAGGCCGACCCGGCACGGCTGGAGCAGGCGCTCGGTCGACGGGCCGAGCTGGTCGCCCTGACCCGCAGCTACGGCGAGGACATCGAGGCGGTGCTGCGCTGGTCGCAGGAGAGCGCCGAACGTCTGCTGCAGATCGACGGCGGCGAGGACCGGCTGACCGCGCTGCACGAGCAGCGTGACGGGCTGGACCGGCGACTGACCGAGCTCGCCGCACAGATCGGGGCCGCACGCCGGGACGCCGCCGGGCGACTGGCCGAGACCGTCTCCGAGGAGCTGGCCGGGCTGGCGATGGCCGGTGCGCGGCTGGAGGTCCGGGTCGCCGACGCGGGTGAGCTGGGTCCGCACGGTGGAGATTCGGTGGAGATGCTCCTGCTGCCGCACGCCGGTGCGCCGGCCCGCCCGCTGGGCAAGGGGGCCTCCGGCGGTGAGCTCTCCCGGGTGATGCTGGCCCTGGAGGTGGCGCTGGCGACCTCGCCGGATCAGGGCGACGACCGGCCGGGCACCTTCGTCTTCGACGAGGTGGACGCGGGGGTCGGCGGCCGGGCCGCGACCGAGGTCGGACGCCGGTTGTCGGCGCTGGCCACCGGGGCACAGGTGCTGGTGGTGACCCACCTGGCGCAGGTCGCCGCCTTCGGCGATCGCCACCTGGTGGTGACCAAGTCCCGCGGCGGAGCGGATGGCAGCGCGGACGTGGTGACCGCCTCGGACGTGCGTGCGGTCGAGGGCGAGGACCGGGTGAGCGAGCTGGCCCGGATGCTCTCCGGCGACGACTCGCCCGCGGCGCGCGCACACGCAGCAGAGCTATTGGTGCAACGAAACATGGCACGATGAACGGCGATGAAACTCCTGCCCTCGCGCCGACGCCCCGCCGCTGCCCGCGCGGGTGAGATCGTCGGACCCGCACGGGTCGATCCGCGGACCAAGGCGCTGACCAAGCGACTGCGCCCTGGTGACATCGCCGTGATCGACCATGTCGACATCGACCGGGTCGCCGCCGACTCACTCGTCGCCGCCGCACCTGCCGCGGTGCTCAATGCCGCCCGTTCCACCTCCGGCCGCTACCCGAACCTCGGTCCGGGCATCCTGGTCGAGGCGGGGATCCCGCTGATCGACGACCTCGGGTCGGACATCATGACCGCCCGCGAGGGCCGCGACCTGCGGATCGTGGACGGCAAGGTCTACGACGGCGAGACGCTCCTCGCCGAGGGCGTGGTGCAGACCGAGCAGACGGTGGCCAGCGACCAGGAGGAGGCCCGCGCCGGGCTGTCCACCCAGCTGGAGTCCTTCGCCGCCAACACGATGGACTACCTGCGTCGTGAGCGGGACCTGCTGCTCGACGGCGTGGGCGTGCCGGACATCACCACCCAGATCGAGGGACGTCAGGTCCTGATCGTGGTGCGCGGCTACCACTACAAGGAGGACCTGGTCACCCTCCGGTCCTACATCCGTGAGTACCGCCCCGTGCTGATCGGGGTGGACGGTGGCGCCGACGCGATCATCGACGCCGGGTGGACCCCGGACATGATCGTCGGCGACATGGACTCGGTCTCCGACCGGGCGCTCAAGTGCGGTGCGGAGATCGTGGTGCACGCCTACCGGGACGGCCGCGCGCCGGGCCTGAGCCGGGTGGACCAGCTCGGCGTGCCGCACATCGTGTTCCCGGCGACCGGCACCAGCGAGGACATCGCGATGCTGCTCTCCGACGACAAGGGCGCGGAGCTGATCGTCGCGGTCGGCACGCACGCCACGCTGGTCGAGTTCCTGGACAAGGGGCGTGCGGGCATGGCGAGCACCTTCCTGACCCGGCTGCGGGTCGGCGGCAAGCTGGTGGACGCCAAGGGCGTGTCCCGGCTGTACCGCAACCGGATCTCCAACGTGCAGCTGACCCTCCTGGTGCTGGCAGGTCTGCTGGCGCTCGGGGTGGCGCTGGCCTCCACCACCGCCGGGCAGACCCTGATCGGGTTGCTCGGCGCGCGCTGGGACGACCTGGTGCGCTGGTTCGGCTCCCTGTTCGGGGGCGCGTGATGACTGACTCCTGCTACCGAGAGCCCTCGCTGTGATCGACTTCCGTTACCACCTCGTCTCGCTGATCTCGGTGTTCCTGGCGCTGGCCGTGGGCATCGTCCTCGGCGCCGGTCCGCTCCGGGAGAGCATCGGCAACACGCTCACCGGCCAGGTCGACCAGCTCCGGGAGGAGAAGGACGCGCTGCGCACCGAGCTCGACACCTCGAAGGCGGCGACCACCGCCGCCGAGGACTACATCGCCGCCGCTGGACCGTCCCTGGTGGACGGCACGCTGGCCGACCGGAACGTGGCCGTGGTCGCGATGGGCACGGTCGACGACGAGTCGCGGCAGGCGATCGAGGACCAGCTGACCGCCGCCGGTGCCACGGTGACCGCCGACGTCACGCTGACCGACTCCTGGTCCGACACCGACCTGCGCAGCTTCCGGCAGGCGCTGGTCGCCAACCTGACCTCCTACCTGGACCCGCAGCCCCAGTCGGGCACCGGTGCCGACACCGCGCTGGCCGAGGCGCTGATCCAGGCGCTCACCGGTGCCGATGCCGCCGACCCGACGAAGGTCAGCGGCGACGCCACCACCCTGATCAAGCTGCTCACCACCGGGGACGACCCGCTGGTGCAGCTGGCCGCGGACCTGAGTGCTCCGGCGGACGACGTCCTGTTGCTCACCGACGACATCGCGGCGCGGACCACCGCCTCGAACGCCGACAAGGACCAGGTGCAGGCCACCCAGGACTCGATGGCGGCCCTGGTCCGGGTGACCGCGGCCCGCGCGGCCGGCGCGGTGGTGGCCGGTGGGCCGGTGGCCGACGACGCACTGATCTCCGCGATCGTCGCCGACAGCGAGCTGGCGTCCGCGATCAGCACGGTGAACGCCGCCGGCACCATCGCCGGGCAGGTGTCGGTGCCGCTGGCCCTGAACGCCGACGCCGGTGGCTCGGTCGGCCACTACGGGTCCGGTGACGGCCTCACAGTGATCCCGACGACGACGACCCTCGCACCGGTGGACCGCAACCCCTCGGCCGACGCCAACGCGGCGGACCCGAACGCGGGCGACGCCGCGGCGGACGGGGCGCAGGGGTGACCAGCGTGCTGCGCCGGGTGATCGCCGCGACGACCGCCCGGATCACCACCACGGCCGTGCGCGGTCTGCTCGAGGACGAACCCCCGGGCGGCCCGCGGCAGTGGCTGCGCACCAATCACCGCGGCGAACCGGTGAGCCTGCTCGGCGGGCCCTCGGCCGCGGCCGGGGTGCTGGCCGGGGGACTGGTCGGGGCGTCGAGTGTGCGGGACGGTGCGGCGCTGACCATGGCCACGGTGAGCGGCACCGGCTTCGGCCTGGTGGACGACCTGACCGAGGATCGCACCGGGGCGGTCGCCAAGGGGCTGCGCGGTCACCTGGGCGCGCTCGCGCACGGTGAGGTGACCACCGGCGGTCTCAAGGTGCTCGGCATCGGTGCCGGCGCACTGCTGGCCGCCGCGTTGAGCCAGCCGCACGGTCCCCGCCCCGCCGGCCGTGGCAGCCGGGCGCTGCTCCGGCTGACCGAGATCGGGCTGGACGGCGCGCTGATCGCCGCCTCCGCGAACCTGGTGAACCTGCTCGACCTGCGGCCTGGCCGGGCGCTGAAGGCAGCGGCCATCGCCGCCGCACCGACGGCTCTGGTCGGTGGCCCGGGATCGGGTCCGGCCTCCGCCGTGCTGGGTGCCGTCGTCGGTGAGCTGCCGGACGACCTCGCCGAGCGCGACATGCTCGGCGACTCCGGCGCGAACGGGATCGGCGCGGCGCTGGGCGTTATCGCCGTGCGGCGACTGCCCCGCAGCGCACGGTGGACGGTGCTGGCCGGGGTGATCGGCCTGACGGTGGCCTCGGAGAAGGTGTCCTTCACCCAGGTGATCGCCCGGACCCCGGTGCTGCGCGAGATCGACGGCTGGGGTCGTCGACCGGCGGAGCCGACGACCGCGGCCGCCTCGGCCTCCGACGCCGGGTCGCCGTCTGACGGGTCGCCGCTGACGTGAACCGCCGCCGACTGCTGTCGGGGCTGGCGGGTGCCGCGGCGCTGATCGCGGCGGTGACCGTGGTCAGTCGACTGCTGGGCTTCGTCCGCAGTCTGGTGTTCAGCTCCGCGGTGGGGCTCACCGGGATCGGTGGCGCGTACAACGCGGCGAACACGATCCCGAACGTCCTGTTCGAGGTCGCCGCCGGTGGCGCGCTGGCCGGTGCGCTGATCCCGGTGATCGCCGCTCCGCTGGCCCGGGGGATGCGCGACGACGTGTCCCGGATCGCCTCGGCGATGCTGACCTGGACGCTGACCGGCCTGGTGCTGATCGGTGGGCTGCTGGCGGTGTTCGCGGCACCGGTCGCCCGGTTGACCGCCTCGCACAGCGACCCCGAGCTGGTGATCTTCTTCCTGCGGGTGTTCGCGGTGCAGATCCCGCTCTACGGTCTCGCGGTGGTGCTCTCCGGGGTGCTGCAGGCGCAGAAGAAGTTCTTCTGGCCGGCGTTCGTGCCGGTGCTCTCCAGCCTGGTGGTGATCGCCACCTACGCCGGGTACGGCGTCCTGCTGCGCCGCGACGGGGTGCCGGTGACCGCCGGACCCGACGGGCTGCCGGACGGGGCGATCGAGCTGCTGGCCTGGGGCACCACGGCCGGGGTGCTGGCGATGGGGGTGCCGCTGCTGGTCCCGGTCCTGCGGTCGGGGGTGCGCCTGCTGCCGTCCTACCGGTTCCCGGACGGGGTGGGCCGACGGGCGTCGAACCTCGCCCTCGCCGGGGTCGGGGGACTGGTGGCGCAGCAGGCGTCGGTGCTGGCGGTGCTCAAGCTGGTGGATGTCTACGGTGACGCGCCGACCCTGGTGGCCTGGCAGACCCTGATCCAGCCGGTGTACCTGCTGCCCTACGCGGTGCTGGCGGTGCCGCTGGCGACCAGCACCTTCCCGCGGCTGGCCGAACGTGCCGGACGGCCGGGCCGGGAGGGCTTCGCGTCCCTAACCGCGCTGACCACGCGGGGGGTGCTGACCGCCAGCACGGTGGGCGCGGTGGCGCTGATCGCCGCCGCTCCGGCGGTGACGACCGTCTTCGGCAGGGTTGGGAACGGTGACGCCGCACTGCTGGCGTCGTTGACCGAGCCGCTGTCGCTGATCGCCCCCGGGTTGCTGGGCTTCGGGCTGATCTTCCACGTCTCCCGGGCGCTGTACGCGCTGGAACGCGGGCGGCTGGCGGTGATCGGCGCCAGCGTCGGCTGGGCGGTGGTGATCGTGGCGTCCTGGCTGGGCTGCCTGCTGCTGGTCGGCAACGGCACCGACGGGCCCGCGACGCTGCGGGCGCTGGCAGTGGGGAACAGCATCGGCATGCTCACCGCCGGTGTGGTCCTGTTGACGCTGCTGCGCGGTGCGGCCGGGGCGGAGGCGGTGCATCGGATCGCCCGGTCGGCGGTGGTCCTGATCCTGGGTGGGGCCCTCGGGTCGGTGGCCGGTCGCCTGGTGGTGGACCTGCTGCGCGATGACGGGGTGGTGTCGGCGGTGCTGGCGGCCGTGGTCGGTGCCGGGATCGGAGCACTGGTGCTGCTGGCGGCGGTGTGGCTGACCGATCGGAGCGCGATCACCGGATTGCTGCGCCGGGGACGGAAGGGATGAGCATGCGGGTGGTCCAGGTGTTGGGGTCGAGCGCCGGCGGGGTCGCCCGGCACGTCGCCCAGGTGGTCGCGGAACTGTCAGCGGCGGGGGACCGGGTGCTGGTCGCGGGCCCGTCGTCGGTGCGGGCGACCGTGCTGCCCGAGGGCGGCGCCTTCCAGTCGGTGGAGATCGCCGACCGGCCGCACGCCTCGGACCTGACCGCGATCCGTCGACTCGCGGCGGTGGGTCGGGAGGCCGACGTGGTGCATGCGCACGGACTGCGCGCCGGAGCGTTGGCGGTGCTCGCACTGCGGACCCGTCGGCATCGGCCGCGGATCGTGGTGACCCTGCACAACCTGCCGGTGGGGGGCCGGGCGATCAGGACGGTGTCCGCGGTGCTCGGCCGGGTGGTCGCCCACGGCGCGGACGTGGTGCTCGGCGTCTCCGGTGATCTGGTCGCGCTCAGTGCCGCCCAGGGTGCCCGGCGGGCCGAACGGGCACTGGTGCCCGCCCCGGCCCGTCGTACGGCGTCCAGCAGCGCCGAGCAGACCCGGGCCGAGCTGGGCCTCAGCTCCGAGCAGCGGGTGGCGGTGACGGTGGCGCGCCTCGCGCCGCAGAAGGGGCTGGACACCCTGGTGTCGGCCGCCGCCCGGGTGGAGCTGCCGGGCTTCGTCTGGCTGCTGGCCGGGGACGGCCCGCTGGAGTCGTCGGTCCGGGCCCAGGTCGAGGCGTCGGGTGCCCCGGTGCGGGTGCTGGGTCGGCGCGCCGACGTGCTCGAGCTGTTCGCCGCCGCGGATGTCGTGGTGTCCACCGCCGTCTGGGAGGGCCAGCCCCTGGCGGTGCAGGAGGCACTCGGGCAGGGCGCGGCGGTGGTGGCGACCGACGCCGGAGGCACCCGGGAGGTCACCGGTGACGCGGCGGTGCTGGTCCCGGTGGGCGACGACCTCGGGCTGGCGACGGCCGTCCGGCGGGTGCTCACCGACAGCGACGAGCGCGACCGACTGCGTGCAGCGGCCGCCGCACGGGCGACGGAACTGCCCGCCCCGGCCGATGTTCGTGCCCAACTGCGGGCGATCTACCAGGGGTGACGGAACGCACCCCACCGGATCGGCTCCGGTGGGGTAGGGTTGAAGCCCGTGGCAGAGCGCGCAAATCGACTCTCCGGGCGGTCGGAATCCGGGACCCGGCACATTTTCGTCACGGGAGGCGTCGCCTCCTCACTTGGCAAGGGCTTGACGGCCAGCAGTCTGGGGCGACTGCTCCGGTCGCGCGGCCTGCGGGTCACGATGCAGAAGCTCGACCCCTACCTGAACGTCGACCCTGGGACGATGAACCCGTTCCAGCACGGCGAGGTCTTCGTCACCGAGGACGGCGCGGAGACCGACCTGGACGTCGGTCACTACGAGCGCTTCCTGGACGTGAACCTGGTCGGCTCGGCGAACGTGACCACCGGTCAGGTCTACTCGCACGTGATCGCCAAGGAGCGGCGCGGCGAGTACCTCGGTGACACCGTGCAGGTCATCCCGCACATCACCGACGAGATCAAGAACCGGATGCGGTCCCAGGCCGCCGACGACGTCGACGTGATCATCACCGAGATCGGCGGCACGGTCGGCGACATCGAGTCCCAGCCGTTCCTGGAGGCGGCCCGACAGGTCCGGCACGAGCTGGGCCGGGACAACGTGTTCTTCCTGCACGTGTCCCTGGTGCCCTACATCGGCCCCTCCGGTGAGCTGAAGACCAAGCCGACCCAGCACTCGGTGGCGCAGCTGCGTAGCATCGGCATCCAGCCGGACGCGATCGTGCTGCGCTCGGACCGCGATCTGCCCGCCTCGATCAAGGCCAAGATCGGCCTGATGTGCGACGTCGACACTCAGGGCGTCATCTCCTGCAAGGACGCGCCGAGCATCTACGACATCCCGAAGGTGTTGCACGCCGAGGGCCTGGACGCCTACGTGGTGCAGCGGCTCGGCCTGCCGTTCCGTGACGTGGAGTGGGCCGGCTGGGAGGACCTGCTGGGCCGGGTGCACGGGTCGACCGACTCGGTCGAGATCGCGCTGGTCGGCAAGTACATCGACCTGCCGGACGCCTACCTGTCGGTGACCGAGGCGCTGCGGGCCGGCGGCTTCCACCACCGGGTGAAGGTCAAGATCCGCTGGGTCCCCTCCGACGACTGCCAGACCCCCGAGGGCGCGCAGTCCGCGCTCGGCGGCGTGGACGCGGTGCTGGTGCCCGGCGGGTTCGGCGTGCGCGGCATCGAGGGCAAGCTCGGCGCGCTGCGCTGGTCCCGGGAGAACGGCGTGCCGACCCTGGGCATCTGCCTCGGCCTGCAGTGCATGGTGATCGAGTACGCCCGCAACGTGCTCGGCCTGCCCGGGGCGTCCAGCTCCGAGTTCGACGACAACCCGACCGACCCGGTGGTCGCCACCATGGCCGAGCAGCTGGCGATCGTCGGCGGCGAGGGCGACCTGGGCGGCACCATGCGCCTGGGTGCCTACGACGCGGTGCTGAACGACGACTCGGTGGTCGCCGAGGCCTACGGCAGCACCCGGGTGTCCGAGCGGCACCGGCACCGCTACGAGGTGAACAACTCCTACCGCGACCAGCTGGAGGCGGCCGGTCTGGTCATCTCCGGGACGTCGCCGGACTCCTCGCTGGTCGAGTTCGTCGAGCTGCCGCGCGAGGCGCACCCGTACTACGTGTCCACCCAGGCCCACCCGGAGTTCAAGTCCCGGCCGACCGACGCGCACCCGCTGTTCGCCGGTCTGGTCGGCGCCGCGCTGAAGGCACGGGGCTGAGATGACCGCCGAGACCACCGATCAGCACGCGCCGCGGCCGGTGCTGGAGCACGAGCTGCTGCACCACGGCAAGATCTGGGACCTGGTCTCGGAGCAGGTCGACCTCGGCGAGTCGCAGGTGGTCCGGGAGTTCGTCGACCACCCCGGGGCGGTGGCGATCATCGCGCTGGACAACCAGGAGCGGGTGCTGCTGTTGCGGCAGTACCGGCACCCGGTGCGTGCGGAGCTGTGGGAGCCGCCCGCCGGGCTGCGGGACGTCGAGGGCGAGGCGCCGGTACTGGCCGCCGCGCGGGAACTGGCCGAGGAGGCCGACCTGCGTGCCGGGCAGTGGCACCTGCTCACCGAGTTCCACACCAGCCCGGGTGGGTCGAACGAGAGCATCCTGGTCTACCTGGCCCGCGACCTGTCACCGGTGCCGGAGGGCGAGCGCTTCACCCGCGAGGACGAGGAGGCCGGGATGGTGCCGGTCTGGGTCCCGCTGGACGACGCGGTGGACGCGGTGCTGACCGGCCGGTTGCACAGCCCGTCGGCCACCGTCGGCATCCTGGCCGCCGCGGCGGCCCGGGATCGCGGCTGGATGACGCTGCGCGAAGCCTGACACCGAAGGCCCCGGAGGATCGTTCCTCCGGGGCCTTCGGCGTCCGGGACCGGTGTGGCGGCGCGGCCCCGGGCCTGTCGCGGCACCGGTGCCCAGCCTGACCCCGAGGCTGTCGAGGCCCGGGCCGGTCGGGACCGCGGGCGAAGTCGGCAGCTGGCGCCAGGACGGGCGTGGCGTAGTGCCGACTTCGGGGGCCAACTGCCGACTTCGGCGCGGACCGCCCGAGAGGCGGTGTGCGGCGGGCTACCCGGCACGCCGCCCGCGCGCCCGGTGGGGGCTGCGCGGCCGGCCTGGGGGCGCGCGGAGGTGGTCAGGCGCGGGTGCGGAAGGCCATCAGGTAGCGGGTGGACCCGGCGGTGAGCATCCCGGCCGCCGCCATGTGCAGCAGCACCAGCACGATCGGCAGGTCGGTCGCCACCTGGACGTAGCCGATCACCCCTTGCAGCACCACCAGGCAGACCATCATCGCGCCGAGCCGGGGGACCGGGCGGGGAGCGCGGCGGTTGAGCACCAGCAGCGCGACCAGCACGGCGACGAACAGCCACACGGCGGCCGCGTGCAGTCGGGCCATCAGCAGCGGGTCGATGGCGAAGCGGTAGCCGACCTCCTCGTCGCCGGAGTGCGGACCGGCGCCGGTGGTGATCGCGCCGAGCACCAGGACGACCGCGAGCAGCACGGCGAACACCGGGGCCAGTCGGCGCGACCACTGCCCGACGGTGGGCACCGCCGGGCCGTCGCCCTCGGCCGACCGGTCCAGCAGCACCGCGGAGGCCACGATCAGCAGCATCGAGACCAGGAAGTGTGTGCTGACCCAGGCCGGGTGCAGGTCGAAGAGCACGGTCACCCCACCGATCACGGCCTGGAGTGCGACACCGATCAGCGGGGCGAAGCCGAGCCAGCGGTAGGAGCGGGACCGGTCGCGCCGGGACCAGACCAGCACCGCGACCAGCACGCCGATGATCCCGAGCACGCCGGTGAGGGTGCGGTTCCCGAACTCGATGTACGGGTGGATCGTGGTCGCCTCGTGGAACTTCGGGGTGAAGTGCCCCGGCTCGCACTGGGGCCAGGTCGAGCAGCCCAGACCGGAACCGGTCAGACGCACAGCGCCGCCGGTGACCACGATGGCGATCTGCGCGATCACGTTGGCGATCAGCACCGGACGGGTCAGGCGGTCACGCCAGATCGCGAAGGTGCTGGGGGCGGCGGTGGCGGTGTCGACCTCGGTACGGCTCACCGGTCCAGGGTACGAGGCGGGCCGGGCGGTTCGAGGCGGTTCGTCGGGCCCGGGGGTGAGGAACGCATCACGTCATGTGCCTCGGGGGAGGCCCAGCGGCGGGTGCAGCAGGGCCCGCAGACGCGCCGCTCCGGCTACGACCAGCGGAACCAGCGCCGCACCCCGGCGCCGAGCAGGAGCGTCCACCCGGCCAGCACCAGCAGGTGCACGGCGGGGAACCCACCGTCGACCAGCGCGGTCCGCAGCGCCTCGCCGAGCGCGCCCGGCGGCAGCCACACCGCGATGTCGGCCCACCAGCCGGGCAGGTCGGAGACCGGCAGCACCACACCGCCGACCACGGCGAGCAGCACCAGCAGGAGGTTCGCCGCCGCCAGCACCGCCTCGGCGCGCAGGGTCCCGGCCAGCAGCAGCGCCAGCGCGGTGAACGCCGCGACCCCGAGCAGCAGCGCGAGTACGGCGGTCGCGATGCCGGCCGGGGCGGGTCGCCAGCCCAGCACCAGTCCGACCACGCCGACCGCGATCACCTGCACCGCCGCCACCGCGAGCACCGCCACCGCCTTGCCCGCCAGCAGCCCGCCCCGGCCGAGCGGGGTGGTGGCCAGCAGCCGGAGCACGCCGTTGCGCCGGTCGAAGGCGGTGGCGATCGCCTGCGAGGTCATCGACCCGGCCATCACCGCCAGCCCCAGGATCCCGGGGGTGACCACGTCGATCCGCGCGGCGGCGCCGACCCCGATGTCGACGAAGGACGACCGGCCGAGGGCGATCAGCGCGACCACAGGGATGATCAGGGTGACCAGCAATTGCTCGCCGTTGCGCAGCACCGCCAACGTCTCGAACCGTCCCTGGGCCAGCACCCGGGTCAGGGAGGGAGCAGCAACGCTCATCGCAGATTCCGTCCGGTCAGGTCGAGGAACACGTCTTCCAGGGTGCGGCGACCGGCGTCCAACCGGGTGATCTGCACCCCGCGCTCGGCGCACCAGGCGGTCAGTGCCGCCAGCAGGGCGGGGGAGGCGGGCAGGTCGACGGCGTAGTGCCCCGGTGCCCGCTCCTGGACAGCGGTGGTGCGGGCGGGCGGCAGGCCGGGCAGCGCCCAGAGCACCGCGTCCAGCGCGGCCACGTCGAGTCCGGGGGCGGCGCGGAAGGTGACCGAGGTGCCGCCGGTCGCCAGCTCGTCCACGGTGCCCTCGGCGATCACCGCACCGTGGTCGACGACCACCACCCGGTCGGCCAGCTGTTCGGCCTCGTCCATCAGGTGGGTGGTCAGCAGCACGGCAACCCCGTCGGCGCGCAGCTCGGCGACCAGGTCCCACACCGCCCGGCGCGCCTGCGGGTCCATCCCCGCCGACGGCTCGTCCAGGAACACCAGCTCGGGTCGGCCGACGACCGCCGCCGCCAGTGCCAGGCGCTGCCGCTGCCCGCCGGACAGCCGTCGGACCGTGGTCCGGGCGAACGGGGCGATGCCGAGCCGATCCACCAGCTCGTCCACCGGGCGCGGGTCGGCGTACATCGACGCGACGTGCCGCAGCACCGCCAGCGCGGGTGCCCCGGTGGGCAGCCCGGCATCCTGCAGCATCACGCCCACCCGGGGCCGCAACGCCGCGGCGTCGGCGACCGGGTCCAGGCCGAGCACCCGGATCATGCCGCCGTCCGGGGTGCGCAGGCCCTCGCAGCACTCGATGGTGGTGGTCTTGCCGGCACCGTTCGGTCCGAGCACCGCGGTGACCTGCCCGGACGATGCCGTCAGGTCCAGGCCGTCGACGACCGCGCGACCGTCGTAGCGTTTGACGAGGCCCCGGACCTCCAGGGCGGCTGAGGATGACACTCGGGAGAGTGTAGGAGCAGCGCGGATGTGAGGTAGTCCTTCCTTGCGGGGAACGAATTCGGCAACAAGGATGTTGCCGATATCGACCGGCGAAGGGAGGGGTGGCATGTCATCGTCGTCACCCGTCCTTGGTGCCCGCGCCGAGCTGGACGCCGAGGAGGCCGGAACCCGTCGTCGGGTGCTCGACCTGATCGCCAGCGACGGCCCGGTGTCCGCCGCCGAACTCGCGTCGCACCTGGACCTCACCGCCGCCGCCGTCCGTCGCCACCTGGCGCTGCTGGAAGCCGACGGATTGATCGGGGTGCACGCCGGTGGTGCGTCCGGTCCGGCCCGTCGCGGTCGTCCGGCCAAGCGCTACGTGGTGACCACCGACGGCCAGTCGGCGCTCAGCCAGCAGTACTCCGAGCTGGCCACCCAGGCGATGCGGTTCCTGGCCGAGATCGGCGGCGCGGACGCCGTGCGCGACTTCGCCGCCCGTCGGGTCCAGGAGCTGGAACAGCGACACGCCGGAGCGCTCGCCGACGCCGGGGCCGACCTGACCCGACGCGCCGAGGTGCTGGCCGAGGGGCTGTCCGAGGACGGCTTCGCCGCCAGTGCCCGACCGGTGCCCGGCGCCGCCGCGATCCAGCTGTGCCAGGGCCACTGCCCGGTGCAGTCGGTGGCGGCCGAGTTCCCCGAATTGTGCGAGGCCGAGGCCCGGGCGTTCTCCCGGATGCTCGGCGTCCATGTGCAGCGACTGGCGACCCTGGCGCATGGTGGACACGTCTGCACCACGAACATCCCGATCATCCCGGTCCGCCCGGACGACGCCGCCCCCACCCCCGTGAGGACACGGAAGGACGATTCAGCATGACCACAGAGCCGATGACCCAGGACGAGGCGATCGCCTCGATCGGGAACTACGAGTACGGCTGGCACGACGCCGACACCGCCGGGGCCCTGGCCCGTCGTGGTGTCGACGAGGACGTGGTGCGGGAGATCTCCCGGTTGAAGAACGAGCCGGAGTGGATGCTCAAGACCCGGCTCAAGGCGCTGCGCCTGTTCGACAAGAAGCCGATGCCCTGGTGGGGCGCGGATCTGTCGGGCATCGACTTCGACAACATCAAGTACTTCGTGCGGTCCACGGAGAAGCAGGCGACCTCCTGGGAGGACCTGCCCGAGGACATCAAGAACACCTACGACCGGCTCGGCATCCCGGAGGCGGAGAAGCAGCGCCTGGTCGCCGGGGTCGCCGCCCAGTACGAGTCCGAGGTCGTCTACCACCAGATCCGTGAGGACCTGGAGGCGCAGGGCGTGATCTTCGTGGACACCGACACCGGTCTGCGCGAGTACCCCGAGCTGTTCGAGCAGTACTTCGGCTCGGTGATCCCCCCGGGCGACAACAAGTTCGCCTCGCTGAACACCGCCGTGTGGTCGGGTGGCTCCTTCGTGTACGTCCCGCCGGGTGTGCACGTGGAGATCCCGCTGCAGGCCTACTTCCGGATCAACACCGAGAACATGGGCCAGTTCGAGCGGACGCTGATCATCGCGGACGAGGGTTCCTACGTGCACTACGTCGAGGGCTGTACCGCGCCGATCTACCAGTCCGACTCGCTGCACTCCGCGGTGGTCGAGATCATCGTGAAGAAGAACGCCCGGGTGCGGTACACGACCATCCAGAACTGGTCGAACAACGTGTACAACCTGGTCACCAAGCGGGCGACCGCCGCCGAGGGCGCCACCATGGAGTGGGTCGACGGCAACATCGGCTCCAAGGTCACCATGAAGTACCCGGCGATCTACCTGCTGGGCGAGCACGCCCGTGGCGAGACGCTGTCGATCGCCTTCGCCGGTGAGGGCCAGCACCAGGACGCCGGCTGCAAGATGGTGCACGCCGCCCCGCACACCTCCTCCTCGATCGTGTCGAAGTCGGTCGCCCGCGGCGGTGGCCGGACCTCCTACCGCGGTCTGGTGCAGGTGCTGGAGGGCGCGTCCCACTCGGCGTCCAACGTGCTCTGCGACGCGCTGCTGGTCGACCAGATCTCCCGCTCCGACACCTACCCCTACGTCGACGTCCGCGAGGACGACGTGTCGATGGGGCACGAGGCGACCGTCTCCCGGGTGTCCGAGGACCAGCTGTTCTACCTGATGTCCCGCGGCATGACCGAGACCGAGGCCATGGCGATGATCGTGCGCGGGTTCGTCGAGCCCATCGCCCGTGAGCTGCCGATGGAGTACGCCCTCGAGCTGAACCGCCTGATCGAGCTGCAGATGGAAGGGGCCGTCGGCTGATGTCGACCACCACACAGAACCTGTCGACCGACCACTCCCGCGCGACCGCCGACGAGGCGCACTCGCACGGGGTCGGCTCGGCCCCGGAGTCGTCGCGTGCCGCGCGGCTGACCTCCTTCGAGGTGACCGACTTCCCGGTGCCGACCGGCCGCGAGGAGGAATGGCGGTTCAGCCCCGTCGACCGCCTGGCTCCGCTGTTCGCCGCGGACACCGACGGCAAGCTCACCGGCCACGGCGTGCTGACCACCGTGGTGGACGCGCCCGAGGTCGAGGTCGAGATCGTGGACCGCGACGACACCCGCCTGGGTCTGGCCGGCAAGCCCGGTGACCGTGCGGCCGCCGTCGCCTGGGCCTCGGCCAGCCGCGCCACCGTCGTCACCATCCCGACCGAGGCGGTGGCGTCCACCGTCACCTCGGTGCGGGTGGAGGGCGTCGAGGGCAACGACGAGCCGAGCGCGGCGCACATCCTGGTGCACGCCAAGCCGCTATCCCAGGCCACCGTGGTGCTGGACCACGTCGGCCGGGCGAACCTCACCGAGACCGTCGAGGTCGTCGCCGAGGACGGTGCGCACCTGACCGTCGTCACCGTGCAGGACTGGGCCGAGGGCGCCGTGCACAACGCCGCGCACCGGGTCCGGATCGGCCGCGACGCCACCGTCAAGCACATCGTGGTCACCCTCGGCGGCGACGTGGTCCGGCTGACCCCGGACGCGGAGTTCGTCGGTGAGGGCGGCTCGGTGGAGATGCTCGGCGTGTACTTCGCGGACGCCGGGCAGCACCAGGAGCAGCGGCTGTTCGTCGACCACGCGGTGCCGAACTGCAAGTCCCGGGTCACCTACAAGGGCGCGCTGCAGGGCGAGGGCGCGCACACGGTGTGGGTCGGTGACGTGCTGATCCGCGCGGCGGCCGAGGGCACCGACACCTACGAGCTGAACCGGAACCTGGTGCTCACCGACGGGGCCCGCTCCGACTCGGTGCCGAACCTGGAGATCGAGACCGGTCTGATCGAGGGTGCCGGCCACGCCAGCGCCACCGGCCGGTTCGACGACGAGCAGCTGTTCTACCTGCAGGCCCGGGGCATCCCGGAGACCGACGCCCGCCGTCTGGTGGTGCGCGGCTTCTTCGCGGAGCTGATCAACGAGATCGGCGTGCCCGAGGTCGAGGAGCGACTGATCGCGGCGATCGAGCGCGAGCTGGCCCAGTCGATGTCGGAGTTCGCCGACGCGCTGGCGGCACCCACGGGTGGGGACTTCGCCTCGGACGTGACCGACCAGACCGACGCCGAGCGGGCGATCCTGTCCGAGCCGGCCAGCGTGACCAGCGCGGACGAGCAGCTGTGACCGCTCAGCTCGCCTGCTACACCGCGGATGTCCCCGAGGCCGGCACGCTGCGTGTCGAGCTGGAGGGGCCGAACGGCACCGTCGAGGTCGCCGTGGTCCGCGCCGAGGACGGCACCCTGCACGCGATCAGCGACATCTGTTCGCACGGCGCCGTCTCGCTGTCCGACGGCGAGGTCGAGGGCTGCACGGTCGAGTGCTGGCTGCACGGCTCGCGCTTCGACCTGACGACCGGTGAGCCGCTCGGCCCGCCCGCCGTCCGCCCCGTCCCCGTGTACCCCCTGACCGTCGACGGCGAGCGCGTGCTCGTCGACGTCGGCTGAGAAGCTTGCACCAGACTTTCGAGGAGATAGAGATGTCCACCCTGGAGATCCGCGACCTGCACGTCAGCGTCGAGACCAAGGAGGGCCCCAAGCCCATCCTGCGCGGTGTCGACCTGACCATCCGCTCCGGCGAGACGCACGCGATCATGGGGCCGAACGGCTCCGGCAAGTCGACCCTGGCGTACTCGCTGGCCGGTCACCCCAAGTACCAGATCACCTCTGGCACCGTCACCCTGGACGGCGAGGACGTGCTGGAGATGAGCGTCGACGAGCGTGCCCGCGCCGGGATGTTCCTCGCGATGCAGTACCCGGTCGAGGTGCCGGGGGTGTCGGTGTCGAACTTCCTGCGCACCGCCAAGACCGCCATCGACGGTGAGGCCCCGGCGCTGCGGTCCTGGATCAAGGACGTCAACGTGGCGATGGAGAAGCTGCGGATGGACCCCGAGTTCTCCGAGCGTTCGGTGAACGAGGGCTTCTCCGGTGGTGAGAAGAAGCGGCACGAGATCCTCCAGATGGAGCTACTCAAGCCGAAGATCGCCATCCTGGACGAGACCGACTCCGGCCTGGACGTCGACGCGCTGCGCATCGTGTCCGAGGGCGTGAACCGCGTGCGGGAGACCTCCGACGTGGGCGTGCTGCTGATCACGCACTACACCCGGATCCTGCGCTACATCCAGCCCGACTTCGTGCACGTGTTCGTGGACGGTCGGGTCGCCGAGGAGGGCGGCCCGGAGCTGGCCGAGCGGCTGGAGAACGAGGGCTACGACCGGTTCCTGACCACCGGCGCCTCGGCCTGATCCCTCGCATCCCCGATCATCCAGACGAACGAGGACTGATGTGACGACGACCCTGGGGGCGGCCGAACTGGCCGCCGTGCGCGCGGACTTCCCGTTGCTCACCCGGACAGTGCGCGACGGCAAGCCGCTGGTGTACCTGGATTCCGGCGCGACCTCGCAGAAGCCCGAGGTGGTGCTGGACGCCGAGCAGGACTTCTACACCCAGCGCAATGCCGCCGTGCACCGCGGTGCGCACCAGCTCGCGGAGGAGGCCACCGAGGCCTTCGAGACCGCGCGCGCCCAGGTCGCCTCGTTCGTCGGCGTGGACGAGGACGAGATCGTCTGGACCTCCAACGCCACCGCCGCGATCAACCTGGTCGCCTACGCGATGTCCAACGCCACCGCCGGGCGCGGGGGAGCGGCGGCCCAGCGGTTCGTGCTCGGTCCCGGGGACGAGATCGTCACCACCGAGCTGGAGCACCACGCGAACCTGGTGCCCTGGCAGGAGCTGGCCGCCCGCACCGGCGCGACCCTGCGCTGGCTGGGCGTCACCGACGACGGACGGCTCGACCTGTCCGAGCTGGCCACCGTGGTGAACGAGCGGACCAAGGTGCTCGCGTTCACCCACGCGTCGAATGTCACCGGTGCGATCACCGACGTCGCCCCGCTGGTCGCCCGCGCCCGCGAGGTCGGCGCCCTCACCGTGCTGGACGCCTGCCAGTCGGTGCCGCACCTGCCGGTCGATCTGCACGCCCTCGGCGTGGACTTCGCCGCGTTCTCCGGACACAAGATGCTCGGACCGACCGGTGTCGGCGCGCTGTACGGCCGCCGCGAGCTGCTGGAGGCGATGCCCCCGGTGACCACCGGTGGGTCGATGGTCGAGGTCGTGACCATGGAATCGACCACCTTCGCGCCGCCGCCCCGCCGGTTCGAGGCCGGCACCCAGATGGTGTCCCAAGCGGTCGCGATGGGTGCCGCCGCCACCTACCTGGCCGAGCTCGGGATGGACGCGGTCGCCGCCCACGAGGCCGAGCTGACCGTCGCCCTGCTGGACGCGGTGGCCTCGGTGCCCGGCGTGCGGATCATCGGCCCGACCACCCCGGAGAACCGGCTCGCCGCCGTGTCCTTCGTGGTCGACGGGGTGCACGCGCACGACGTCGGCCAGGTGCTGGACGACGCCGGGGTCGCCGTGCGGGTCGGTCACCACTGCGCGCAGCCGCTGCACCGCCGGTTCGGGGTCGCCGCCACCGCCCGCGCCTCGGCCGCCGTCTACACCACGGTCGAAGAGATCGCGGTGTTCCGGGAAGCTCTGGCCGGGGTCCGGACGTTCTTCGGTCTGGAGGACTGACATGAGCACCGGAATGGAATCGCTGTACCAGCAACTCATCCTCGACCACGCCAAGCACCCCGCCCACCGCGGCGAGCAGGAGGCGTACGACGTCGAGGTGCACCACGTGAACCCCACCTGCGGTGACGAGGTCACCCTGCGAGTCCGGGTCGACGGCGGGAACATCGCCGAACTCACCTGGACCGGCCAGGGCTGCTCCATCTCCCAGGCATCCGCGTCCGTGATGGCCCAGGCCGTCACCGGCCGCCCGGTGGACGAGGCGATGGAGCTCTCCGGCGAGTTCCGCGACCTGATGGACTCCCGGGGTGAACTGCCCGACGGCTGGGAAGCCCGGGCCGACGACGAGAACGACCCGCTGGGCGACGCCGTCGCCTTCGTCGGGGTCGCCCGCTACCCGGCGCGCATCAAGTGTGCTCTCCTGGGCTGGTCGGCGATGAAGGACGCGGTCTCCCAGGCCGCCATGAGCGAGGAGACACGATGACCGAATCCGTCCAGGCCGCCCCGCCGAACGCGGCCGACATCGAGGAAGCGCTCCGCGACGTCATCGACCCCGAGCTGGGCGTCAACATCGTCGACCTGGGCCTGATCTACGGCATCGCCCTGGAACCGAACCGGCACGTCACCATCGACATGACCCTGACCTCGGCCGCCTGCCCGCTCACCGACGTGATCGAGGACCAGGCCGGTCAGTCCCTGGAAGGGCTGGTCGACAGCTTCCGGATCAACTGGGTGTGGATGCCGCCGTGGGGGCCGGAGCGGATCACGGACGACGGGCGCGCGATGATGCGGGCGCTGGGGTTCAACATCTGAGGCAGTGACGTGGGGGAGCGCCCGTCGGGGGACCGGCGGGCGCTTCGTCGTGTCCGGGCACCGCGTCCGTGCCGGGGCCTTGGGTCCGTGCCGGGGCCTTGGGTCCAGTTCGGCGCGTCGGCCCCCAGGTCGTGAGCTGAGCTGCCGATCTCGGGGCCGGAGTGCCGAACTCGCGCTGGGGCGGGGCGGGATCGCGGTGTGCTTCGCTGTGCCGAGCGCGAGGTGATGGGGCTGCGGTATCAGAGGGTGGCGGCCGCGAAGGTGTCGCACGCCCCCAGCGTCCCCTGCTCGTACCCGGTGGTGAACCACCGCTGCCGCTGCTCGCTCGACCCGTGCGTCCAGCTGTCCGGGTTCACCCCGCCGCCGGACTGCTGCTGGATGTGGTCGTCACCGACCGCGGCCGCGGCCGACAGCGCGTCGGCGAGTTCGGTCTGGCTGATCGGCTCCAGGTAGGTGACGCCGGTCTGCGGGTCCTCGGTGGTCGCCGCGTGGCCCGCCCACAGCCCGGCGTAGCAGTCGGCCTGGAGTTCGACCCGGACCGAGTCGGAGTCATCGCCGGTGCCGGAGCGGTCGGTGCGGTCGAAGACGCCGGTGAGCTGCTGGATGTGGTGGCCGTACTCGTGCGCGACGACGTACATCTCCGCGAGGCTGCCGCCGGAGGCGCCGTACTGGCTGGACAGCAGGTCGTAGAAGCCGAGGTCCAGGTAGATGGTGCGGTCGGGCGGGCAGTAGAACGGCCCGGTGCTCGACGACGCCTGTCCGCAGCCGGTCGACGTGGCCTGATCGAAGGACACCACACCGGGCTGCACCTGCTCCGGGGAGACCGCGACGCCCGCTGCGGGGAGCGCGTCGGTCCAATAGGTGTCCAGGGCCTCGATGGTCGCGTTCAGGCGGCATTCGCGCTGGCTGTTGGCCTGCTCGGCGTCGCAGGCGGCGATCACGCCCTGCTCCTCGGTGCCGCCACCCCCGTCGCCGGACAGCAGCTGGGTCGGGTCGCCGCCAAGCAGTGCCACCAGCAGGACGACGACCAACCCGCCGACCCCACCGCCGATCGCGACGCCACGGCCACGGCCACCACCGCGCCGGGTCTGCACCCGACCGCCTTCGAACTGCCCGCCTTGCTGGAACGTCATGTCCGGGACGGTAACGCCGTGCCTGGCACGGCGCGCGGCGGGCCGGTCGCTCCCCGTCTCGGGGTCAGGAGCGCGACTGCGCCCAGGCCAGCGTCTGCGCGACGTACGCCGAGGCCGCCGGGGTGTAGGGCAGCCGCGTGGTGTGTGCCAGGCCGGATGCCCGGACCGTGACCTCGATCCAGCCCTCCCACCGGGTCTCCTTCATCAGCAGGAAGAACAAGCCGAGCGGGAAGAGCACGACCGCCAGCACGATCGCCCACACCGGGATCCGTTCGGTGGGGTACGCCTGGTCGGATGCGTGCCACTGTGCGCCGCTCAGCGGCGCGGAGCCCCATGGGGTGCTGATCCAGTGCTCGGACAGCATGATGTCGCCGAGCTGGGCGAGGGTGGGTTCCGGGGCCGAGGTGAAGGACACGTTCCGATCCTGGCGTGGGAACGCCCCTCAGTCCAGAATCCCGCGCGCCGCCAGCGCCTCGCCCTGATCCCGGGCGCGTCCGACCACCCGCAGCACCGCCGGGGTGAGCCACAGCCGGGGGTCCCGCGACAACCCGCGCGCCCGGGCGGCATCTCGCACCTCGCCGACCACCCGGGCGATCTCCGGGACCGTCCGCAGCAGGAGAGTGACGGCCAGTGCGAGGGCGTCCGGGTTCACGCCCACCCGGCGCAGCGGGCGGACGGCGGCGGACAGCACGTCCAGCAGCTGGTCGGCGGGAGTGGTGGCGGTGAGCACGGCGGCGGCCAGGACCAGGGTGAGCAGGTCGGCGGCGACCTCGACGGCGGCGGCCGGGCCGCGGGCCCACCACTGGTAACCGGCGGCGAGGGCGGCGGTGACCAGGATCGGCAGCAGCGCGCGGGCGGTGGCACGCACCGGAAGCCGAGCGAGGGCTGCGCAGGTGAGGACGGCGGTGAGAAGGAGCAACGCGGACAGCGGGCCGCGGAGAGCGACGACCGCGATGCCGAGCAGGGCGAGTGCGAGCAGCTTGGCGACGGTGGGGCGGGTTGCCGACGCGGCGGGCGCACTGTTCAGCCGCGTCGACGCAGGCTGGCTCGTCTGGCTCGTCTGGCTCGGCTGGCTCGATTGGCTCGGCACGGATGCGTCGTGCTCCGGGTGCGCGGGCTGCCTCATCCGCGACGGGCCTCGTCGTCCACGCCCATCAGCAGGCGATATGTCGCCAAAGTCGCCTCCGGGGCGCCATCCGCGACGATCCGGCCGTCGTCGACCACCAGCACCCGGTCGGCCCGAGCCGCCGCGTCCAGGTCGTGGGTCACCAGCACCACCTGCTGCGACAACCCGGCGATCAGGTCGGTCACGACCCGCCGCCAGCGCAGGTCGAGCAGCGTGGTCGGCTCGTCGCAGACCAGGATGTCCGGTTCGGTGGCGAGCACGGCGGCCAGCGCGAGCAACTGGCGCTGCCCGCCGGAGAGCGCGCGCACCGGAAGGTCGGCGCGCTCGGCCAGCCCCACCCGCGCCAGCACGTCGCGGGCACGAGCATCGCGGTCGGCGGGGGGCACCCCGGTGCGGCGCAGGGAGAGCGCGACGTCCTCGACCGGGGTGGGCATGACGATCTGTGCGTCCGGGTCGGTGAACAGGAAGCCGACTCGGCGACGCACGGCGTGACCGTCGCGGCGAGTGTCCAGGCCGTCGATCAGCACCTGGCCTGCGGCGGGCAGCGTGAGGCCGTTCAGCAGTCGGGCCAGCGTCGACTTGCCGGAACCGTTGGCACCCACCACGGCGATCCGCTGCTCGGTCAGGGTGAGGTCGATCGGGCCGAGGATGCGCAGCGGTCCGTCGTGGCGTGCGATCGGCTCCGCGGCGGTACCGGCACGCCGTCCCCGACGACCCCGCTCGTCGGCGGACCGCGGTGGATCGGCGGTGACCAGCGCACCCCGGAGCTCGATCACCGGCGCCGCAGCTCCGGGTACGCGCGCAGCACGGCGGCGGCGACCACGGCTGCCAGCACGTTCTTCACGACATCGCCCGGGAGGAACACCGCCCCGGCGGTCAGCGCCTCGGTCGGCGACAGGCCCAGCCGCCAGCCCATCACCGCGATGCCCAGCGGGTGCACGACCAGCAGGCTGGCGACGGTGGCGGCGGCGAACAGGGCGGGTACCTGCCACCGTCCGGCGACCCGGCGGGCCAGCAGCGATCCGGCACCGGCGAGCGCGGCAGCCAGGGGGAAGGACAGCAGGTACCCGGCCGACGGCCCGGCCAACACGCCGAGGCCACCGACCGCACCGGAGAGCACCGGCAGCCCGACCAGGCCGACGACCACGTACAGCAGCAGCGCCAGGAACCCACGACGCGGGCCGAGGACCAGGCCGGTGAGGGCCACCGCGAAGGTCTGCAGGGTGATCGGGACCGGACCACCGACCGGGATCGCGGGCAGCACGGCGCACACGGCGACCAGGGCGGCGAAGGACGCGATCAGCGCCAGATCCGTCGCCGCCGACCGGCGAGTGGCCGGCGCCGGGAGCGTGGCGGACGTGGCCGGGGCGGGGAGGGCGCCGGACGTGGCAGGGGTGGTGTGCGGCTGCGGGTCGGTCACGGGGCCTCCAGTCGTCGATGCGGGATGCACCGAGCGGCCACGCTAGTTCGCCGGACCACCGCACAGCACCCACCGCACGGACAGAGCCCCCGGCGCGGAGTTGGAGGAATTCGCCAGCGGAGAATCTGCGTGCTCCCTCACCCGGGCCGCCCGTAGACTGGGCGGCGTTTGTGTCGACGGTGGTCGGCACCAGGAGGTTTCCGCACAGTCGCCGAGCCCGTCCGGACGGCGCACCCGCCACCGGTGGGCCGGTGCCGCGATCGGGCACGGCCCGTCAGGAGTAACACGGTGATCACAGCGCAGGGCGTCGAGCTGCAGATCGGGGCACGCACGCTGCTGTCCGCCACCACCTTCCGGGTCGCGGCGGGGGACCGGATCGGGCTGGTCGGTCGTAACGGTGCGGGCAAGACGACCCTGACCAAGACGCTCGCGGGGGAGACCCAGCCCACCGGGGGCACGATCACCTCCGCCGGGGACATCGGCTACCTGCCGCAGGACTCCAAGGCGGGCGACCCCGCCCAGCTCGCGATGCACCGGGTGCTGTCGGCCCGTGGCCTGGACGAGGTGATCGCGAAGATGCGCGCCACCGAGGCGGAGATGGCCTCCGAGGACGACACCGTGCGCACCAAGGCGATGAACCGCTACGAGAAGCTGGAAGCGCGCTTCACCGCCGGTGGTGGCTACGCCGCCGAGTCCGAGGCGCACCGGATCACCGCGAACCTCGGTCTGGACGACCGGGTGCTCGGGCAGACGCTCGGCACGCTCTCCGGTGGTCAGCGCCGACGGGTCGAGCTGGCCCGCATCCTGTTCTCCGGCGCCGACACCCTGCTGCTGGACGAGCCGACCAATCACCTGGACGCCGACTCGATCAGCTGGCTGCGCGACTACCTCAAGGTGTACCCGGGCGGGTTCATCGTGATCAGCCACGATGTCGAGCTGCTGCGCGCCACCGTGAACAAGGTCTTCCACCTGGACGCCAACCGGGGCGAGCTGGACCAGTACAACCTGGGCTGGGACGCCTACCTCAAGCAGCGAGAGACGGACGAGAAGCGCCGTCGCCGTGAGCGCGCCAACGCGGAGAAGAAGGCCTCGGCGCTGATGGCGCAGGCGGACAAGATGCGCGCCAAGGCCACCAAGACCGTCGCCGCCCAGAACATGGCCCGTCGCGCCGAGCGTCTGCTGTCCGGTCTGGACGAGGTGCGTGCCCAGGACAAGGTCGCCAAGCTGCGGTTCCCCGAGCCGGCTCCCTGCGGCAAGACACCGCTGACCGCCGCCGACCTGTCTAAGTCCTACGGCTCGCAGGAGGTGTTCGCCGGGGTCGACCTGGCCATCGACAAGGGCAGCCGGGTGGTGGTGCTCGGACTCAACGGTGCGGGTAAGACCACGCTGCTGCGGATGCTCGGCGGGATCATGGAGCCGGACACCGGCGAGGTCATCCCCGGCCACGGACTCAAGCTCGGCTACTACGCCCAGGAGCACGAGACCCTGGACCTGGACCGGACAGTGGTGGAGAACCTGCGCTCGCAGGCCCCCGACCTGACCGACACCCAGGTGCGATCGGTGCTCGGCTCGTTCCTGTTCTCCGGCGACGACGCGGACAAGATCGCCGGGGTGCTGTCCGGCGGCGAGAAGACCCGCCTGGCGCTCGCGGCCCTGGTCGTCTCCAGCGCGAACGTGCTGCTGCTGGACGAGCCGACCAACAACCTCGACCCGGCCTCGCGCGAGGAGATCCTGGCGGCGCTGCGCTCGTACACCGGCGCCGTCGTCCTGGTCTCCCACGACGAGGGTGCCGTCGAGGCACTCCAGCCCGAGCGGGTCGTCCTGCTGCCCGACGGCGACGAGGACCTCTGGAACCCGAGCTACCTGGACCTGGTCACGCTGGCCTGACCCCCTGACCCCCTGACCGCCTGACCCCGGGCGGGGGCGGTGGTCAGTGCCGGCGTTCAGGTCCGGACGGGCGGCTCGGTGTGCGCGATCCGGGAGGTGTCGCCTGCCGCGCGTCGGGCAGCCAGGAGCATCCCGCCTCCCACGGCGGCCTGCGCGACCAGCGCCGCGACAGCGGCGGTACTGCGCGGGGTGTCCATCCACACCGAGGGTGGCAGACCCGGCAACGGCGAGGCGATCGCGAGCACCCCGGCGGCGATCAGCAGCCACCCGTCACGGCCGCGGGCACCAAGCACCGCCAGGGCGAGGGCGAGCGGAGCGATCGGACCCGGCAGGTACAGCAGCACGACCGGGGTGGCGAGCAGGCACAGCAGCGCCGTCAGCACCGCGGTCAGTCCGTAGCCCGGTGCGCTGGCGGCGGCGTCGGCATCGCGCGGCAGAGGACGTGCGGGCACCTGCGAGGACGGTCCGCCGTCCGGGCCGCCCTCGGAGGCGTGCGGGCGGGTGCCCGGGCCCCCAGGGCGCCGATCGCGGGAGCCCAGCAGCCAGAGCAGCGCGGTGGCGGCGGGTGGTCCCAGCATCCCAAGCAGCATGCGGTGCGACGACGGCACGACCATCTGCCCCACGACCAGCACCAGCACCGCCGCCCCGATCACGGTCAGCGGCAGCGCGCGCCTTCGCCCCCGTTCCATCCGCCCACTCTGTCAGACCCCGCCCCAGGACCGGGCGATGGCACCCTGCCGCGTGCGAAAGCGCGGATCACGTGCGCAGTCGCAGCACCCGAGGCGATTCGGAGCGGCACGTGGATCGGGACATGCCCCCTCGACGCGACGGACGCCGCCCGGCCTGCTCGGAGTGCCCGGTGATGGGGCCGGGCGCTCAGCGCAGCTGCGCGTCGATCAGCGCGTCCTCGGTGTCCTCGTCGGAGACCCGGCGGGTGCGCGGGGCGCGCAGGTTGCCCTGCTCGTCGGGGATCAGATCGCCCAGCGCCACGCCCGGCCCGCGGGGGATGCCGCGCTCGTCCCGGATCTCCCGTCGGGCCATCCAGCCGAACCCGACCAGGGCACCGATGCCGAACGTCCACCACTGGAACGCGTAGGACAGGTGGGAGCCGGGGTCGGTGCTGGGGGTGGGCAACGGGCCGAGGGCGGTGGCGGCGGTCGGTGATTCGCTGACCAGCGCGCCGTAGGCGGTGTATGCGTCGAGTTCGCTGTCGCCACCGGCGGCGAGCACCTGGTCGACGTTGATCGCCTGCACCTGTCCGGCCGGGGCGCTGCGGGTGCTGGCCACCTCCTGCGGTCGCAGCCGCGCGGTGACCGTGACCTCGCCGGCGGGCGGTGCGGGGACATCGACCTCGCCGGAGGCGTCCGCGTCCCAGGCGACCCACCCCCGGTCGACGACCAGGGTGCTGCCGTCGTCCTGCACCAGGGGCACCAGGACGTGGAAGCCGGGCTGGCTGTTGACCGGTCGGTTGCGCAGCAGGACGGTGCCGTCGGCGTCGTAGCGGCCGGTGACCGTCACCGGGTGCCAGACCTTCGCCGGGTCGAGGGCGTCGTCGACTGTGGGCAGCAGATCGGTCAGCGGGACCGGGTCGGCGTCGTAGTTGGTCTGCACCAGCCGGATCGCGGCGTCGCGGTGCACGTGCCGGTTCCACTGCCAGCGGCCGAGGAAGGTGCAGGCGGTGGCCAGCACGACGGCGAGCAGGACCAGTCCGACGGCGCGACGGGTGGCGGGGGACAGCGTCATCGGCCGAAGGCTCCCGGCCGGGTGCCCAGGTCCATCGAGTCCAGGGCCGCGACCGGCACCGACTCCTTGAAGAACAGCCGTGCGCCCAGGTACTCCTCCAGCTGGACACGGTGGTCGTCGCACGCCAGCCAGACCTTGCGCCGGTCCGGGGTGTGCAGCTTCGGGTTGTTCCAGAGCACGCCCCAGGTCGCGTCGGCGTGGCAGCCCCGGGCCGAGCAGAGCAGCTCGGGTGCGTCGTCGGCGGTCGGCTCAGCGGTCATCGGTGCTCCGCTCGTCGGTGGTGCGGTCGTGGGACGCGCGGTCGTCGGAGTCCCCGGACGCCCGGCTGGCACCAGTGTCCTTCGGCGCCGCTCTGTGGTCGGTGGTCCGGCCGTCGGTGGGACGCGGCGCGGCCGGCCGGGTGGCGGGTCCGGCGCTCAACTGCGGCAGGTCGACCGCCGTGCCCCCGGCCACCCGTTCCCGACCGGCGTTCGCGAACAGCACGGCGGTGTACGGCAGGACCACGGCGCCGACGATCAGCAGGATGCTCACCCAGACCGGGACGTGCCGCCAGAGCAGCACCGCGAGCAGGAAGCAGGCCACCCGAACGCCCATCTGGAGCAGGTACCGGGAGGCGCGGCGCGACTGGTCGGCGGCCAGCGACTGGGGAGCGCTGGTGACGCTGACTGCGGGAGGGGTCCGCCTGGGCACATCTGATCGTAGGCGTGTCCTGCGCGCAGCGACGGGTCGAGGATCGTGGCGCTGGTCACCGGATTGTGCGATTCGGACAACGACCGGCCCGCAACCTGTGCCGCCGTGTTGCACGGTGTGCGCCTGCGGACTCGGTTAGCGTCGATGTCCGTGACCCAGACCCCAGAATCCCAGCCCCGCAGCGTGCTCGTCACCGGTGCCACCCGTGGCATCGGACGGGCGATCGCCGAGCGCTTCGTCGCCCAGGGCGACCGGGTCGCGACCCTGGTCCGCTCCGGCGGCGACGTGCCCGAGGGCGTGCTCGCGGTGCCCGGTGACGTGTCGGACACCGCCGCCGTCGACGCCGCCTTCGCGCAGATCGAGGCGGAGCACGGTCCGGTCGAGGTGCTGGTCGCGAACGCCGGGGTCACCCGCGATGGTCTGCTGATGCGGATGACCGACGAGGACTTCGAGGCGGTGCTGGACGTCAACCTGACCGGGGTGTTCCGCTGCGTGCGCCGCGCCTCGAAGGGCATGATCCGGCTGCGTCGCGGACGGATCGTGATGATCGGCTCCGTGGTCGGCCTCTACGGCAACGCCGGGCAGATCAACTACACCGCGAGCAAGGCCGGCCTGGTCGGCATGGCCCGCTCGATCACCCGCGAGCTCGGCGCCCGTGGCATCACCGCCAACGTGGTCGCACCCGGCTTCATCGAGACCGCGATGACCGAGTCGCTGCCCGACGACCGGCAGCAGGCGTACCTGTCGTCGATCCCAGCCGCACGGTTCGGTGCCGCCGACGACATCGCCGCCGCCGTGGAATTCCTCGCCTCGCCCGCCGCCGGGTACATCTCCGGTGCCGTACTGCCGGTCGACGGCGGCCTCGGCATGGGCCACTGAACTTCTCTCACGACTACAGGACAGGACGACGACTCATGGGTCTGCTCGAAGGCAAGAAGCTGCTGGTCACCGGTGTGCTCACCGACGGTTCTATCGCGTTCCACGTCGCGCGGCTGGCGCAGGAGCAGGGCGCGGAGGTCGTGCTCAGCTCCTTCGGCCGCCAGTTCCGGCTCACCCAGGCCATCGCGCGCCGGTTGCCGAAGGAGGCGCCGGTGGTGCAGCTCGACGTGACCAGCGCCGAGGACCTGGACCAGTTGGCGGCCCGGGTCGGCGAGCACGTGGACCGCCTGGACGGCGTGGTGCACTCGATCGGCTTCGCGCCGCAGTCGGTGATGGGCGGCAACTTCCTGGCCGGCGAGTGGCAGGACGTGGCGACCGCACTGGAGATCTCCGCGTTCTCCTTCAAGTCGCTGGCCGTCGCCGCCAAGCCGCTGATGGTCGAGGGTGGATCGCTGGTCGGCCTGACCTTCGACGCGCGGTTCGCCTGGCCGGTCTACGACTGGATGGGTGTGGCCAAGGCCGCGCTGGAGAACACCTCGCGCTACCTGGCCCGCGACCTGGGCGCTGACAACATCCGGGTGAACCTGGTCTCCGCCGGGCCGATCCGCACCACCGCCGCGAAGTCGATCCCCGGCTTCGCCGCGATGGAGGAGAACTGGGGCGAGCGCGCGCCGCTGGGCTGGGACGTGAACGACCCGGAGCCGACCGCCCGTGCGGTGGCCGCCCTGCTCTCCGACTGGTTCCCGATGACCACCGGAGAGATGGTGCACGTCGACGGCGGTGTGCACGCCATGGGTCAGTGACGTGCGACCCTGTTCCGTGTGACCACTACCTACCAGCTCGTCCTGCTGCGGCACGCCAAGGCCGAGGCCGCTGAGTCGCTGGCCGATCATCTGCGTCCGCTGGCCCTGGACGGGCGTCGGCAGGCGACCGGTGTCGGCGCCGCGCTGCGGGATGCCGGCCTGGTGCCGGAGACGGTGCTGGTGTCCTCCGCGGTGCGCACCCGGCAGACCTGGGACCTGGTGCGCACCGGGCTGGAGGTCCCGGCGGAGGTCGCCACCCTGAGCGACGCGGTCTACGACGCGGGGGTGCGTGAGCTGCTGGAGCTGGTGCGCGCGGTGCCGGAGTCGACTCACCGCCTGCTGGTGGTCGGGCACGAGCCCACCGTCTCGCAGACCGCCGCCACCCTGGCCGACGCCGCGGAGTCCGACCCGGCGGCTCTGGCGCGGGTGCGTGCCGGGGTGCCGACCGCGACGTTCAGCGTCCTGGAGTCGGCCGCGCCGTTCGCCGCCTGGGCCCCGGGCGCCGCGCACCTGCGTGCGGTCGTCGCCCCCGCCTGACCGCCAGCCACCCAGTCCGGCACCCCGGCGTGTCCGTCGCCTGGGGTCGGGCTGGCCGGGTCCCCGGCGTCGAGTTCGGCACGTCGGCCCCCAGGTCGTGAGCTGAGCTGCCGACTTCGGGGCGGAAGTGCCGACCTCGCGCTCGACGCGAGGCGAGGCTGGGCGGGGCTCTGGCGCTGGGCGGGGCGGGCGCGCGCGCCGGGTGGCCGGGGCGCGGGTGTTGGGCGGGCGGTGGGGGCGGGTGGCCTGGTGGGTCAGGCGGCGAAGGGCGGCAGGTCGAGTACCGCGTCCAATCGGCCGTCGACGGAGGCGTCCGCCTGCGCCGCGACCACGGGCTTGGCGTTGAACGCCACGCCGAATCCGGCCGTGGCCAGCATGTCCAGGTCGTTCGCCCCGTCGCCGATCGCCACCGTGTCCGCCAGGTCGATCCCGTCGGCCTCGGCCCAGTCGCGCAGGGTCCGCGCCTTCACCGCGCGGTCGACCACCTCCCCGGCGACCCGGCCGGTCAGGTGACCCCGGGCCACCTCCAGGGCGTTGGCCCGGGTCCGGGTGATGCCGAGCCGTTCGGCCAGCGGCGCCACGACCTCGATGAAGCCGCCGGACACCAGGCCCACCGCGCAGCCGCGCTGTCCCAGGGCCGCGATCAGGTCCTCGGCGCCGGGGGTCAGCTCGACCTCGGCCAGCACCTCGGCGAACACCGACTCGGGCAGACCCGCCAGGGTGGCCACCCGCGCCCGCAGCGAGGTGGTGAAGTCGAGCTCACCGCGCATCGCCCGCTCGGTGACGTCGGCGACCTCGGCCAGCGACCCGGCGCGCGCGGCCAGCAGCTCGATCACCTCGGCGGTGATCAGGGTGGAGTCGACGTCCATCACGACCAGGCGCGGGAAGGAGTTCACGCGGGCAGGGTAACCGGAATCACCCTGCCCGCCGGCCGGTCGTCTAGCTGGTGATCACCGTGTTCTTCGGCACCACGGTGATCCCGGACTCGGTGACCGTGAAGCCGCGCGCCAGGTCCGCCTCCCGGTCGATGCCGACCCGTGCCCGCTCCTCCAGGATGACGTTCTTGTCCAGGATCGCCCGGTGCACCTGGGCGTACCGGTTCACGATGCAGCCGTCCATCAGCACCGAGTCGGTCACCTGCGACCAGGAGTGCAGGTACACGCCCGGGGAGAGCACCGAACCGGAGACCGTCGCGCCGGAGACGATCACACCGGGGGACACGATCGAGTCGGCGGCGTGGCCGAGCCGACCGGCACCGGCGTGCACGAACTTGGCCGGCGGCAGACCGGTGTACCCGGTGTAGACCGGCCACTGGTCGTTGTACAGGTTGAACACCGGCTCGATGGAGATCAGGTCCTGGTTCGCGTCGTAGAACGAGTCCAGGGTCCCGACGTCCCGCCAGTACTGCCGGTCGCGGTCGGTGGACCCCGGCACGTCGTTGTGGATGAAGTCGTACACCGCCGCCGTCCCGCGCTCGACGAAGGCCGGGACCAGGTCCCCGCCCATGTCGTGCCGGGAGGTCGGGTTCTCGGCGTCCTCGGTGACGGCGCGGATCAGGGCGTCGGTGTTGACGACGTAGTTGCCCATCGAGGCCAGGATCTCGCCGGGGGAGTCGGGCAGGCCGACCGGGTCGGTGGGCTTCTCCCGGAAGGCGGCGATCTTCACCGGGTCGTCGGCGTCGGTCTCGATCACCCCGAACTGGTCGGCCATCCCGATCGGCTGCCGGATGCCCGCGACGGTGATCTCGGCGCCGGAGGCGATGTGCTGGTCGACCATCTGGGAGAAGTCCATCCGGTAGACGTGGTCGGCGCCGACCACGACCACGATGTCCGGCTTCTCGTCGTCGAGGATGTTCAGGCACTGGTAGATCGCGTCGGCGCTGCCCAGGTACCAGTGCTTGCCGACCCGCTGCTGCGCCGGGACCGGGGAGACGTAGTTGCCGAGCAGGGTCGACATCCGCCAGGTCTTCGACACGTGCCGGTCGAGGCTGTGCGACTTGTACTGGGTCAGCACGACGATGTGCAGGTACCGGGAGTTGACCAGGTTCGAGAGGGCGAAGTCGACCAGACGGTAGATACCGCCGAAGGGGACCGCGGGCTTGGCCCGACTCTCGGTGAGCGGCATCAGCCGCTTGCCCTCCCCACCTGCGAGGACGATTGCCAGGATGCGCGGCGCTGCCATGCCCCCGACCCTAGGGCTCGCCGCGCTCCCGAGCGAGGGGAACCGCCGGATTCGCGCTAGCGTGTCGCGAACGCGCACCGGCGCGACACGGACGGAGGAGCTGTGCGAGTCGATCTGCTCACGCGGGAGTACCCGCCCCACATCTACGGCGGTGCGGGGGTGCACGTGGCCGAACTGGCCGCGGTGCTGCGCGATCGGCTGGACGTGCGGGTGCACTGCTTCGACGGCCCACGCGACGAGCCGGGTGTGACCGGTCACGACGTGCCGGCCGACCTGGTGGGCGCGAACCCGGCGCTCGGCACCTTCGGGGTGGACCTGAGCATGGTGGCCGGGATCGAACCCGGTGCCGAACTGGTGCATTCGCACACCTGGTACGCGAACCTGGCCGGGCACCTGGCCGGTCTGCTGCACGGGGTGCCGCATGTGGTCTCGGCGCACAGCCTGGAACCGCTGCGGCCGTGGAAGGCCGAGCAGCTCGGCGGCGGCTACGCGCTGTCGTCCTGGGCCGAGCGGACCGCCTTCGAGTCCGCGGCCGCGGTGATCGCGGTCAGTGCCGGGATGCGGGACGACATCCTGCGTTGTTACCCCGACCTCGACCCGGAGCGGGTGCACGTGGTGCACAACGGGATCGACCTGACCGGCTGGCAGCGGCCGACAGACGAGGCCGCCACCGCCCGGATCGCCCGGTCGCACGGCATCGACCCGGAACGACCGGCGGTGGTCTTCGTCGGTCGGATCACCCGGCAGAAGGGGCTGCCGTACTTGTTGCGCGCGGCCGAGGCGCTGCCGCCGGAGGTGCAGCTGGTGCTGTGCGCCGGTGCGCCGGACACCCCGGAGATCCTGGCCGAGGTCACCGCGCTGGTCGACGGGCTGCGCGCCCGCCGGGACGGGGTGGTCTGGATCGAGCAGATGCTGCCCCGGGACGAGCTCATCGCCGTGCTCGCCTCCGGCACCGTCTTCGTGTGCCCCTCGGTCTACGAGCCGCTGGGCATCGTGAACCTGGAGGCGATGGCGGTGGGTCTGCCGGTGGTGGGTTCCGCCACTGGTGGCATCCCGGAGGTGGTCGACGACGGCGTGACCGGGTGGCTGGTGCCGATCGAGCAGCTGACCGACGGCACCGGGACCCCGGTGGACCCGGACCGGTTCGTCGCCGATCTGGCGGCGGCGCTGACCGAGGCGGTCTCCGACCCCGACCGTGCCCGTGCCTGGGGTCGGGCCGCCCGTACCCGGGTCGAGGACCACTTCTCCTGGGACGCCATCGCCGACCGGACCGTGGAGGTCTACCGCTCGGTGCTGGGCTGAGACCGACGGCGCGGCTCAGCGCACGGGCGGTGCCGGGTGGGTGGCGACGGCCAGCGCGCGCCGGGCGGCCCGGTCGACATCGCGCAGGGCGGTGCTGCGCTGGTCCACCTGCCACAGGTTGACCGCGGCCCCGTCGTCCCCGGTCGCGAGGTCCACGATCGCCCGGAGCCGGGCGGCCTGGGTCAGCACCCGGACCCGGCGCTGGTCCATCCCCGGCGGTAGCGACCACCGGGGATCGGCCCCGGCGCTGAGGGCCGCGATCTGCTCGGCGGCGTCCTCGCGCCACCGCGCGACGTCCAGGGAGGTCAGCGCCTCGGTGGCCCGGGACAGCGCGCCGGTCAGCTCGCGCTCGGCCTCGCGCAGGGTGCCGACCTGGCCGACCAGGGCGTTCTGCCAGGCGGGCACCCGGGACACCTGCCAGGTCACCAGGTACCCGGGTTCGTAGACCGAGCCGAAGGACTGCACCCGTGGCACCGCCGCCCAGTCGCCGTCGACCGTGCTGACCAGCACCGCCTCGCCGGCCTCCTGCGCCGCTCCGGCGACCGAGGCGGGCGCTCCGGCGGGGTCCCCCGGGGCGGGCAGCACGGCCGCGACGGTGCGCGGGCCGGAGGCCCAGACCGCGACCAGGTCGGCGAGGCTCGCCGGGGTGTCACCGTCGTCGGTGGTGGACACCCGGTGCGGTTCGTCCTCGCCCTGCACGGCGTCCAGCAGGCGCTGGACCGGGCCGGAGCCGGGGGAGGGTTCGGCCAGCCAGAGGGCGAGCAGCACGGAGCGCGGCAGGGTCAGCGAGTCCACGCCACCACGGTAAGACGCCGCCGGGCGGGTCCACGCCACCACGGCTCGCCTCCGGCCGTTAGGGTCGTGACCATGACCGACGTGCTCGACCTCCAGGACGTGTCCATCCGCCGCGGCACCACCACCATCCTGGACGGGTTGTCCTGGCGGGTCCGCGAGGGGGAGCGCTGGGTGGTGCTGGGCCGCAACGGTGCGGGCAAGACCACGATGCTGCAGATCGCCTCCGGTCGGATGCACCCGAGCTCCGGCACCGCCGAACTGCTCGGCAGCCGGTTGGGCCGGGTGGACGTCTTCGAGCTGCGGCCGCGGATCGGTCTGGCGTCGGCGGCCCTGGCGGAGCGGATCCCCGGCGACGAGCTGGTGCGCGACGTGGTGATCACCGCCGCCTACGGCGTGACCGGTCGGTGGCGGGAGAGCTACGAGGCGGTGGACGAGGCGCGGGCGGCGGATCTGATGGCCGCCTTCGGGGTGACCCACCTGGCGGAGCGGCTGTACGGCACCCTGAGCGAGGGCGAGCGCAAGCGGGTGCAGATCGCCCGCGCGCTGATGGCCGACCCCGAGCTGCTGCTGCTGGACGAGCCCGCCGCCGGGCTGGACCTGGGTGGGCGCGAGGAGCTGATCGCCGCGCTGTCCGAGCTGGCGGCCGACCGCAAGTCCCCGGCTCTGGTGCTGGTGACCCATCACGTCGAGGAGATCCCGCCGGGCTTCACCCATCTGATGCTGATGAAGGACGGTCATGTGCACGCGGCCGGTCCGATCGACGAGGTGTTGACCGACGCGCATCTGACCGCCGCCTTCGACACGCCGTTGCAGGTCGAGCGTCGTGGTGATCGGTGGACGGCCCGGGCGGCAGAATAAAGTCTGCGAATCGCAAAGAAATCCTCTAGGATCATTCCGGACACGGTGTGACCTGAGAGGGAGTGACGATCATGGGCTGGCTGTTGTGGCTCGGTGGAGCGCTGCTGTTGGCAGTGCTGGAGATCTTCACCCTGGACCTGCTGTTCATCATGCTGGCGGCGGGTGCCGCTGCCGGAGCGATCGGGGCTGCCGCCGGGCTGCCGTTGGTCTGGCAGATCGTGCTGGCCGCCGCCGTGGCGCTGCTGATGCTGTTCGCGCTGCGGCCGTTCCTGCTGCGGCACCTGCGCACCCGGGTCGACCTGGTGGAGACCAACGTCGCCGCGATGGTCGGCAAGCTGGGCACGGTCCTGCAGCCGACCGACGGCTCCGGCGGCCGGGTGAAGATCGGTGGCGAGGTGTGGTCGGCACGGACCGAGGACGGTGTGGTGCTGGCAGCCGACGACCAGGTGCGGGTGAGCCGGATCGACGGTGCGACCGCCGTGGTGGCCAAGATCGCCGCCCCGTCGGCACCGTCAGCCCCGTCGGCACAGTCGGCCCCGTCGACGACCGAGGACGCCGAGCGTCCCTGACTGTTCGTGGAAGACCACGGTGCCGACCGACGGACACCGTGACCGAGTCGGCGGTCGGTGACGATCAGCCGGGAGGGAGACGTGGTGGAGGACATCAGCGTCGGATCGGTGGTGGGCTGGATCGTTCTGGCCGCCCTGGTCATCTTCGTCGTCGTGACGTTGAGCAAGGCGGTCCGCGTGGTGCCGCAGTCCCGGTCGCTCGTGGTCGAGCGCCTGGGTCGTTACAGCCGGACCATGCAAGCGGGCCTGCACTTCCTGATCCCGTTCTTCGACCGGGTGCGGGCGATGGTCGACCTGCGCGAGCAGGTGGTGAGCTTCCCGCCGCAGCCGGTGATCACGTCGGACAACCTGGTGGTCAGCATCGACACCGTCATCTACTTCTCGGTCAACGAGCCGAAATCCGCGGTGTACGAGATCGCGAACTACATCACCGGTATCGAGCAGCTGACCGTCACCACGCTGCGTAACGTGATCGGCTCGATGGACCTGGAGCAGACCCTGACCAGCCGTGACCAGATCAACGGTCAGCTGCGCGGGGTGCTGGACGAGGCGACCGGCCGCTGGGGCATCCGGGTGAACCGGGTCGAGCTGAAGAGCATCGACCCGCCGCAGTCGGTGCAGGGCGCGATGGAGCAGCAGATGCGCGCCGAGCGTGACCGTCGTGCGGCGATCCTGACCGCCGAGGGTGTCAAGCAGTCGCAGATCCTCACCGCCGAGGGTGAGAAGCAGGCGGCGATCCTGCGCGCCGAGGGTTCCGCGCAGGCGGCGATCCTGGAGGCCGAGGGTGAGTCCCGGGCGATCCTGCAGGTCTTCGACGCCGTGCACCGCGGCGACGCCGACCCGAAGCTGCTGGCCTACCAGTACCTGCAGGCGCTGCCGAAGCTGGCGTCGACCCCGGCGAACAAGGTCTGGATCGTGCCGTCCGAGCTCACCGGCGCGCTGGGTCAGCTGACCCAGGGCTTCACCGGTGCGTTCTCCGGCAGCGGCGCGGGCGACTCCGAGCGTCCGGCCGGGGCCTCCCCGGTGCGGCCGGAGGACCTGCCGACCTCCGCGTTGACCGATCCGGCGCAGGCGCTGGCCGAGGCGCGGCGCGAGTCGCAGGCGGCCACCGCCGACGCCACCCGCGCCGGCACGTTCAGTGGCAAGCCGGCGGACCCGGGTGCGGAGGCGGGCCAGCGCCCGCACCGGGCCGAGCCGGAGAACCCGCTGCTCTGAGTCGATCCGTCCCGACGCCCGTCGCACCGATCCCGGTGCGGCGGGCGTCGTCGTATTCGGCCCGGGGCGAACGGCCTAGGCGAGTGAGTGCTCACTCACTTATGCTGCTGCGCATGGCCGAGAACCGTCGAGCACGTCCGATGAACCGGGACGACCGCCGCGCCGCGATCGCGGAGGCGACGGTGCCGCTGTTGGAGCAGTTCGGGTCCACGGTGACCACCCGGCAGATCGCCGAGGCCGCCGGGGTCGCCGAGGGCACGCTGTTCAAGGCCTTCGACGACAAGCGTGAACTGCTGATGGCCGCCGCGTCCCGGGTGTTCGACACCAGCGCCGCCATCGCGGAGATCGAGGCGCTGCCGACGGGCACCGATCTCACCGCCGAGGTGCGGGCGGTGGTCGAGCTGCTGAACGCCACTGCCCGGCGGGTGCGCCGGATCATGATCGCCGTGCACGCCCTGGCCGTCGCCGAGTCCGGCGACGCCCCGCCCCCTCGGCCCCATCGTCCACCGGCCCGGGATGCCCGGTCCCGTGCCCTTCAGGAGCTGAACGACGCCCTCACGCGCCGGTTCGACCCCTTCCGCGCCGACCTGCGGTTCCCGCCGCAGGTCCTCGCCCGGCTGCTGCTGTCCACCGTCATGGGTCGGGTCCCGCCCGGGATGCCCGAGGACGACGACCTCTCGGTGGACCTGCTGGTGGACGTGCTGCTGCACGGCACCGCCGCCGCGCCCCTGTCCGACCCGCGCCCCCACGGGAGTTCCACGTGTTGATGAGACTGATCACGGAGTACCTGAGGCCGTACTGGCGTCAGGCGGTCACGGTGATGGTGCTGCAACTCGCCCAGACCATCGCGACCCTGTATCTGCCCACCCTGAACGCCGACATCATCGACAAGGGCGTGGCCGTCGGCGACACCGGCTACATCATGCGGATCGGCGGCGTGATGCTGGCGATCAGCCTGTTGCAGGTCGTCTGCTCGGTCGCGGCGGTGTACTTCGGCGCCCACGTGTCGATGGCCTTCGGCCGGGACATCCGATCCGGACTGTTCCGCCGGGTGCAGGACTTCTCCGCGCAGGAGGTCGGCGGCTTCGGTGCACCGTCGCTGATCACCCGGACCACCAATGACGTCCAGCAGGTCCAGATGGTCGTGCTGATGTCGATGACCATCCTGGTGATGGCGCCGTTCATGCTGGTCGGCGGGGTGATCCTGGCACTGCGCCAGGACGTGACGCTGTCCTCGCTGCTGCTGGTCGTGGTGCCGATCCTGGCCGTGGTGGTCGGGCTGATCGTGCGCAAGATGGTGCCGTATTTCCGCCAGATGCAGAAGCGGATCGACGCGATCAACCGGGTGATGCGCGAGCAGCTCGCCGGGCTGCGGGTGATCCGGGCGTTCGTGCGCGAGCGTCGGGAGGCGGCGCGCTTCGCCGAGGCCAACGACGCGCTGTTCGACACCTCGCTGCGGGCCGGGCGGCTGATGGCGCTGATCTTCCCGGTGGTCATGCTGATCATGAACCTGACCAGCGTCGGGGTGATCTGGTTCGGGGCCGGCCGGATCGACTCCGGGCACATGCAGGTCGGGGCGCTGACCGCCTTCATCAGCTACATCATGTACATCCTGTCCGCGGTGATGATGTCCGCGATGATCTTCGTGATGCTGCCGCGGGCGGTGGTCTCCTCGGAGCGGATCGTCGAGGTGCTGGACACCGAGAGCACCGTGGCCGAACCGGTCACCCCGACCGCGCTGCCGGGCCGGGCCTCGGGTCGGCTGGAGCTGCGCGCGGTGGAGTTCCGGTACCCCGGAGCCGAGCGCCCGGTGCTGACCGGCATCGACCTGGTCGCCGAACCCGGGCAGACCACCGCGATCATCGGCTCCACCGGAGCGGGGAAGACCACCCTGCTCAACCTGGTGCCCCGGCTCTTCGACGTCACCGGGGGGCACGTGCTGCTGGACGGCACGGATGTCCGCGAGTTCGCCCTGGACGACCTGTGGCGGCAGGTCGGGCTGGTGCCGCAGAAGCCCTACCTGTTCAGCGGCACCGTGGCCAGCAACCTGCGCTACGGCAACCCGGACGCCACCGACGACGAGCTCTGGCACGCGCTGGAGGTCGCCCAGGCGGCCGACTTCGTGCGGGAGATGACCGACGGGCTGGACGCCCCGATCGCCCAGGGCGGCACCAACGTCTCCGGCGGTCAGCGGCAACGGCTGTCGATCGCGCGGGCGCTGGTCCGCAAGCCGGCCGTCTACCTGTTCGACGACAGCTTCTCCGCCCTGGACTTCGCCACCGACGCCGCACTCCGGGCGGCACTGGTGCCGGAGACCCGGGACGCGGCGGTGCTGGTCGTCGCCCAGCGGGTCGCCACCATCCGCACCGCCGACCGGATCGTGGTGCTGGACGAAGGACGGGTGGTCGGCACCGGAACCCATGACGAGCTGCTGGCGTCCTGTGAGACCTACCAGGAGATCGTCTACTCCCAGTTGAGTGCGGAGGAAGCAGCATGAGCGCGCAGGCACCGGCCCGGGGGCCACGAGGGCACGGCCCGGGTGCGGGCATCGGGATGCCCACCCAGAAGTCGATGGACTTCACCGGCTCGTTGAAGCGTCTGCTCGGCGTACTGCGCCCGGAGCGGCTGCGGCTGTCCCTGGTCGTGCTGCTCGGCATCGCGTCGGTGGCGGCCTCGGTCGCCGGGCCGAAGCTGCTCGGCAACGCGACCAACGTGATCTTCAACGGCGTCGTCGGCTCGATGCTGCCCGCCGGGGTGACCCAGGCCGAGGCGGTGGACCGGCTCCGCGAGCAGGGGCAGACCCAGCTGGCGGACATGCTCTCCGGGATGACCGGGGTGACACCGGGCCAGGGGATCGTGTTCGCCGACCTCAGCGCGGTGCTGGTCTGGGTGATCGTGGTCTACGTGGCCGCGGCGCTGCTCAGCTACCTGCAGGGCCTACTGCTGACCGGGATCGTGCAGCGCACGGTCTACGACCTGCGGCGCCGGGTGGAGGCGAAGCTGTCCCGGTTGCCGCTGAAGTACTTCGACTCCCAGCCGCGCGGTGAGGTGCTCAGCCGGGTCACCAACGACATCGACAACCTGTCCCAGACGTTGCAGCAGACATTCTCCCAGCTGGTCACCGCCGTGCTGACCGTGATCGGTGTGCTGGCGATGATGTTCTGGATCTCCCCGCTGCTGGCCCTGGTCGCCCTGGTGACGATCCCGCTGTCGCTGGTGGTCACGATGCTGATCGCCAAGCGGTCGCAGCCGCAGTTCGTCCAGCAGTGGGCCGCCACGGGCGGGCTGAACGCGCACATCGAGGAGATGTTCACCGGGCACACCCTGGTCACCGTCTTCGGTCGCAAGGAGCAGGCGATCGCCGAGTTCGACCGCCAGAACGAGGCCCTGTACTCCGCGTCGTTCAAGGCCCAGTTCATCTCCGGGATCATCCAGCCCGCGATGGGCTTCATCGCGAACCTGAACTACGTGATCGTCGCGGTGGTCGGTGGCCTGCGGGTCGCCTCCGGCACGATGAGCCTGGGTGACGTGCAGGCGTTCATCCAGTACTCGCGGCAGTTCAGTCAGCCGATCACCCAGATCGCCTCGATGATGAACCTGATGCAGTCCGGCGTGGCGTCCGCGGAGCGGGTGTTCGAGCTGCTGGACGCGCCGGAGCAGGAGGCCGACCCCGCGCAGCCGTTGGCGCTGCCGGCGAAGGTGGCCGGCCGGGTGGTCTTCGACGACGTGTCGTTCCGCTACCGCGAGGACACCCCGCTGATCGAGCACCTGGACCTGGTCGCCGAGCCGGGACAGACGGTGGCGATCGTCGGGCCGACCGGTGCCGGCAAGACCACCCTGGTCAACCTGCTGATGCGGTTCTACGAGATCGACTCCGGCCGGATCACCCTGGACGGCGTGGACACCCGGGCGCTGACCCGGGACGACCTGCGCTCGCGGGTCGGGATGGTGTTGCAGGACACCTGGCTGTTCAACGGCACCATCGCGGAGAACCTGGCCTACGGGGTGGAGGGCGTCGACCACGCCGATCTGGTCCGGGCGGCCGAGGCGACCCACGTCGACCAGATCGTCCGGGCGCTGCCGGACGGCTACGACACCGTGATCGACGACGAGGCGTCCAGCCTGTCGGCGGGGGAGAAGCAGCTGCTCACCATCGCCCGGGCGTTCCTCACCGACCCGTCGATCCTGGTGCTGGACGAGGCGACCAGCTCGGTGGACACCCGCACCGAGGTGCTGGTGCAGCAGGCGATGAACGCCCTGCGGGCGAACCGCACGTCCTTCGTGATCGCGCACCGGTTGTCCACCATCCGTGACGCCGACCTGATCCTGGTGATGGAACACGGGTCGATCGTGGAGCAGGGCAGCCACGACGAGCTGCTGGCGGCCGGTGGCGCGTACGCCCGGCTGTACAGCTCGCAGTTCGCGGCGGCCGTCGCGGAGTGAGGTGCACCGATGCCGCCGTTCCTGCGGGGGCGGCGGCATCGGCATGTCTGGGTGGCGACGGGGGCGTGACAGCCCGGGGTGGCGGGATGCCCAATCCCTACCGAGTGGTCTGGGTTAGTCTGGGTCGCGTCCGGGTGAGGAGCGATCCGCCCGAGGACTCGCCGTCGCGGCGCCCCGCGGCAGGAGTTCCGGCGCGCAGTCAGCCGCGCGCGACCGGGTTCGTCGAAGGAGACACCCATGAAGTTCGTCGTCGAGGACGACTACGCGGCGCTGAGCCGCACCACCGCCGCCGTGCTGGTCGGCGCCATGCTGCAGGACCGCCGGGTCAACTTGTCGGTCACCGCCGGTGCCACCCCGGCCGGTGCGTACCGGCTGCTCGCGCCGCTGCTGGCCGAGCGCGGGCAGGACATCGCGAATGTGCACTTCTACAACTTCGACGAGATCCCGAACGGCACCGACCGGGGCGTCACCCGGACCAGCCTGGACGAGCAGATCTACGGTCCGGCGCGGATCGCGGAGGCGAACATCCACGGGCTGACCCTGGACAACGCGGACGCGATCCGGTCCGACCTGGCCACACACGGCGGACTGGACCTGATGGTGATGGGCCTGGGCGGCGACTGCCACTTCTGCGGCAACATGCCCGGCACCACCCGGTACGACCAGGACATCTACGTCTACGACGTGCACGCCGATCTGCCCTGGTACCACCTGGTCGAGGCGATGGACCCGCGGCCGGAGCAGGTGGTCACCTTCGGCTTCCCGATGGTGCTGCGGGCGAAGCAGGCGGTGCTGATCGTCAGCGGGTCGTCGAAGGCGCAGGCGCTGGCCGAGATCCTCACCGGCCCGATCGGTGAGGACCGCCCGGGCACGATCCTGCGCACCCACCCGAACCTGCTCCTGATCGCGGACCGGGAGGCGGCGGCACTGGTCGAGCCGGACGGGCTGGGCGGCTTCCGGCGCCGCTGAGCCCTGCCCCGGGCCGGCCGTGGCAGGCTGGGCGGATGGGCGACGAGCTGCGGGTGGTGGCGGTGGTCGCCCGGTGCGGGCTGATCGGGTTGGACGCCTGGCCGACGGTGGCGGCGCATCTGGTCGGGCTGGGTCATGGCGGGGCGCTGCTGGCCGAGCTGGCGGGCGCCGAACGGGGCACCACCTGGTCGGAGCTGGAGGCGGCGATCCCGGCGGCGCTGGCCGAACTCGATCTGCCGGACGTCCAGCCCGCCGAGGCGGTGAGCGTGGCACTGGGTCTCGCCACGGCACCGTGCGACCGCTGGGAGCTGCTGCGTCAGGTCGTCGAGGTGCTGCCGCTCCAGGTCGGCGCGGTCGAGGTGGAGAACGCCCAGCACGCGCAGGACTGTCCCCGGTGCCGGGACCTGGACGACCCGCTGGTGGGCGACCTGCTGCGGTCGGGGACGTCGCTGGACCTGGACCCCGGGCTGCGCGCGGCGATCCTCGGCGGGCGCTGACCTGCTGATCTGACCTGGGGCCCACTCGGGAGGCCCGACCCGCGTCCGTCGAGGGCGGGGCGGCCTACTCGCCGACCTGGCCGTCCACCTGCTCGCGCAGCAGATCGGCGTGACCGTTGTGCCGGGCGTACTCCTCGACCAGATGCACCAGCACCCACCGCACGGTCGGCGCCTGACCGTCGGCCCACGGGCGGCGCACCGGAGCGTCCAGCCCGTCCTCGGCGAGTGCGGCGTCGATGGCGGCACGGGAGCGGGCGACGGAGTCGTCCCAGAGGGTGCGCAGCTGGGCCGGACGCAGGGTGCGGGACAGGTGCCAGTCGAAGTCGACGTCCGTGTCCCAGTCGACGTCGGTCCACGGCTGGGGCAGCGGCTCGCCACGCAGTCTCCAGGTCGACCAGGAGTCCTCGACGTAGGCCAGGTGCGCCAGCATGCCACCGAGGGTCATGGTGGAGCGGCCGACGGTGGTGGCCAGTCCGGCCGGGTCCAGGCCGCGGGTCTTCCACTCCAGGGTGGCCCGGTGGAAGTCGAGGTAGCCGAGCAGCATCGTGGCCTCGTCGGCTGCCAGCGGGGGTTCGGGGCGACCGTGCTCATCGATCATGCTCGCAGTGTGGCGTGGTCGGGACGGGCTACACCAGCCGGGAGAATGGTCCGGTGCCCGCGTATCAGATCGTCCCGCTGACCGACCCCGCCGACGAGCGGCTCGCCGACTACCTGCGGCTGACCGACGTGGCCCTGCGCTCCAAGCACGAGCCGGAGAAGGGGCTGTACATCGCGGAGAGCTCGACCGTGCTCACCCGGGCACTGGCCGCCGGGCACCGGCCGCGGTCGGTGCTGGTCTCCCCGCGCTGGCTGCCGGATGTCGAGGAGCTGCTGGCCGGACTCCCCGCCGACGGTGAGCCGGTGCCGGTCTACGTGGGGGAGCCCGCGGTGCTGGAGGCGATCACCGGTTTCCACGTGCACCGGGGCGCACTGGCGTCGATGCACCGGCCGGTGCTGCCGTCGGTGGCGGAGACCCTGGCCGGGGCGCGTCGGGTGGTGGTGCTGGAGGACATCGTCGACCACACGAACGTCGGCGCGGCGATGCGGGCGTGCGCGGCGATGGGCGTGGACGCCGTGCTCATCACCCCGTCCTGCGCCGACCCGCTCTACCGCCGGGCGATCCGGGTGTCGATGGGCACGGTGTTCCAGGTGCCGTGGACCCGCATCCCGTCCTGGCCGGGCGGGGTGGAGCAGCTGCACGACCTCGGCTTCACCGTCGCGGCGTTGGCACTGGACGAGGACTCGATCAGCCTGGACGAGCTGGCGGCCGATCCGCCTCCGAAGCTCGCCACCGTGTTCGGCACCGAGGGCGACGGGTTGAAGCGGCAGACCATCGCCGCCTGCGACGCGACGGTGCGGATCCCGATGGCCGGTGGGGTGGACTCGTTGAACGTGGCCTCCGCGGTCGCGGTGGCGACCTGGGCGACGCGGGTGCTCGACCGGGACTGACGCTCGCGTCCGGGTCACTGGGGGTCAGGCCTCGGACGCCTCGCGGTTGGCCGGGCTGGTCGCGAGCGCCACGCAGGCGGCCAGGGCCAGCGTCCCGGCCACCGCCACCGCGGGGACCCAGCCGCCGCGCACCTCGTCGCCGAGCACCCACAGCCCGACGGCGCCGGGCACGATCACCTCGAGCACCGACATGACGGCGGCGGCGCTGCCCACCGGCCCGCGTTCCAGCGCCCGCAGGTAACCGAGCGTGCCCACCACGCCCCCGACGACCAGCACCCCGACCATCGGCTGCCAGACGATCTGCGCCAGGGAGCCCGAGGTGTCGGCCGCCCGGGCGGCGATCGCCGCGAGCCCGTAGCCCAGCCCGCCGACCGACGCCAACAGCAGCGGGTGCCCGCGCCGGTAGCCGAGCAGCAGGGTGAGGGTGAGCAGGCCGCCGGCGACGGCCGCCCCGACGAGGAACCCGGGCGGCGGCGTGGCGGCGGGCTGCTCGCCGGAGCCGAGCGCGAGCACCACCAGGGCGGCGATCACCACCGCCACCGCGATCACGTCCAGCCGCCGCAGCCGCACGTGCAGCAGCCGGGACGCCAGCAGCACGACCACCACCAGGGAGGCCGACACGATCGACTGGACCACGAACAGCGGCAGCCGATTCAGGGCCACCAGGGTGAGCAGCCAGGACAGCCCGTCCACGGCGAAACCACCCAGCACCAGCGGCTGCACGATCACCGCCAGGCCGGAGGCCCGCCGGGCGGCGACGGCCTGCATGATCGTGGAGATGCCGTAGCCGAGGCTCGCGGCCACCGCGGCGCACAGGGCCAGCAGCATCGGGCGAACCTCCGGGTCGGGGTGGGGTGTCCTGTCGGACGGTAGCGCGGGTACGGCACGATGTGGCGCATGCGAGACACCAGCGAGGACCGGGCGCCGGCCTGGGCGGAGACCGTGGCGCTCTGGGGCGGGCGGGTGCTCCAGTTCTATGCGGCGTGGTTGCTGCTCGGCATGCTGTTCCGCCCGATCGGCCGGATGGAACGTGAGCTGGCGCTGCTGCTGTCGGTGACCAACGTGCCGGTGATCCCGGGACTGTTCAGCGCGGTGCTGGTCGGGCTGGTCGCCAGCGGGTTCCTGCGTCGCCGCCGGATCGCGCTGTGGTTCGTGATCGTGTTCTGGCAGCTGCCCTCGGCCGGGATCATGGCGCTCGCGGTGCTGCTGGACGCGCTCGATCCCTCCGCCGGGGTGCTGGACGGGGTGCACTGGAGCACCTGGGTCGGCGCCGGGGTGGGCCTGGTGCTGACCGTGCTGCTGATCGCCGCGCGGTCGGCGTTCCCGGCCCGGATCGCCCCCGGCGCCTGGTGGCGGGCGGCTGGGGTGGTGCTGACCGGCATCCTGACCGCGACCGGTGTGGTGTGGGCACTGCTCCAGGTGGTGCCCAACACGCTGCCCGGACAGTGGCAGCGGGTGCTCGACGGGCTGAGCGTCTCCCTGGGCCTGAACCCGCACGAGGAACCCTTCGCGCTCTCCGGCGCCGCGCCGGTCGGGCTGGCCTGGATCGCCGGAGGGATCAGCGGCCTCGGACTGGTGGCGGCGGTGGTGGTGTACCTGCATGCCGGACCGGGCGAGTCGGCGCGGACGGCGGAGGACGAGCTCGCGGTGCGCCGCCTGTTGCTGGAGTTCCCCGGCGACGACTCGCTCGCCTACTTCGCGACCCGGGACGACCGCTCCACCGTGTTCTCCGCCGATGGCCGCGCCGCGGTGTCCTACCGGGTGGTCAGCGGGGTGCTGCTCGCCGCCGGTGACCCGCTCGGCGACCCCGCCTCCTGGCCGTATGCGATCGACCGGGTGCTGGCCCGGGCGCGGCAGCACGGCTGGGCGCCGGGTGTGCTGTCCGCCTCCGAACGCGGTGCGCGCGCCTACCGGGACGCCGGGCTCTCGGTGCTGACCATGGGGGACGAGGCGATCCTCAGCACCCGGGACTTCGAGCTGTCGGCGCCCTCCATGCGCGCGGTGCGCCATGCGGTGGCCCGGCCCCAGCGTGAGGGGTACACCGTCCGGCTGCGGCGGCAGGCGGAGATCCCGGCCGAGGAGCTGTCCGCCCTGGTCGAGGCGGCGAACCAATGGCGGCACGGCGACGATGAGCGCGGGTTCTCGATGGCCTCCGAGCGGCTGGGCAGCCCCCGGGACCCGCGCGTCCTGGTGGTCACGGCCCACGCCGCCGACGGGGCGTTGCGCGGCCTGCTGAGCTTCGTGCCCTGGGGACGCACCGGGGTGTCGCTCGACTACATGCGCCGGTCGCCGGAGGCAGTGCCCGGGGTGACCGAGCTGATGATCACCGCGTTGGCGACCCAGGGTCCGGGGATCGCGGTGGACCGGGTGTCGCTGAACTTCGCGATGTTCCGCGGCATCATCGAGCAGGGCGAGTCGGTGGCGGCGGGTCCGCTGCAACGGCTCGGCCGCCGGGTGATCCTGTTCGCCTCCCGCTGGTGGCAGCTGGACCAGCTGTACCGCTCGAACCAGAAGTACGCCCCGCGCTGGCGGCCGCGCTACCTCTGCTACGGCGCATCCAGTCAGCTGACCGCCGTCACCCTGGCGGCCGGGCAGGCGGAGGGCTTCGTCCCGGCGTGGACGGTACGCCGGGTGCCCGCCCGGCCGACCCCCGAGCAGGAACGGGAGCTGGGCGAGGCGGTGCGGGAGCAGGAGGCCCGGCTGCTGGCGCTCGCGGTGCCCACCCCCCGGCTCACCGACCAGGAACGCGCCCGGCGGCACACCCTGGAGGTGCTGACCGCGGCCGGGATGCCCGCCTACCCGGTGGCGGTGCCGCGCACCCATGCCCTGGGCGAGGTGGGGCCGGAGCTGCTGGGCAGCTCGGTGTCGATCTCGGGCCGGGTGGTCCGACTGCGCGACTTCGGTGGCGTGTGCTTCGCCGTGCTCCGAGCCGAGAACACCGAACGCCAGGTGATGCTGACCGCCGACGGGGCAGCTGACATCGACCTGTGGCGGCGCGCGGTGGACCTGGCCGACCACGTCAGCGTCACCGGCATCGTCACCCGCAGCCGCACCGGCGAGCTCACCGTCCACGCCACCAGCTGGGTGATGGCGGCCAAGGCACTCACCCCGCCGCCGGACAAGGTGCGCGGCCTGGTCGACCCGGAGACCCGGCTCCGCCTGCGGCACGTCGACCTGGCCCTGGACACCACCGCCAGCCGCACCCTGCGCGGTCGTTCGCGGGCGGTGCACGCCCTGCGCAGCACGCTGGTGGAGCGCGGCTTCGCCGAGGTGGAGACCCCGATCCTGCAACGCGTGCACGGTGGGGCGAACGCCCGGCCGTTCACCACGCACATCAACGCCTACGACATGGACCTGTACCTGCGGATCGCACCCGAGCTGTTCCTCAAGCAGCTGGCGATCGGCGGGATGGAGCGGGTGTTCGAGCTGGGCCGCAACTTCCGCAACGAGGGTGCCGACGCCACGCACAACCCGGAGTTCACCTCGCTGGAGGCGTACCAGGCGTTCGGCGACTACACCACGATGCGGCACCTGACCCGGGAGCTGATCGTGGCCGCCGCGATCGCCGTGCACGGCGAACCGATCTCCCGCCGTGCCGACGGCAGCGTGGTGCGACTGGACGGCGACTGGCCGGTGGTGACGGTGCACGAGGCGGTGTCCCGCGCGGTCGGCACCCCGATCACCCCGGACACCCCGCTGGCCGAGCTGCACCGGGTGTGCGCGGCGCACCAGATCGCCTTCGGGCCGGAGGAGTCGCACGGTGCGCTGGTCACCGAGCTGTACGACCGGCTGGTCGAGGGCAGGACCGTCGCACCGACCTTCTACACCGACTTCCCGGTGGAGACCTCACCGCTGACCCGGGTGCACCGCGACGACCCGCGGTTGGCCGAGCGCTGGGACCTGGTGGCCTTCGGTGCCGAGCTGGGCACCGCCTACTCCGAGCTGATCGACCCGGTGGACCAGCGGGAGCGGCTCACCCAGCAGTCATTGCTGGCGGCGGCCGGTGACCCGGAGGCGATGGAGGTCGACGAGGGCTTCCTGTCGGCGCTGGAGTTCGGGATGCCGCCCACCGGTGGGCTCGGGCTCGGGGTGGACCGGGTCTACATGATGCTGATCGGGGCGTCGATCCGCGAGACCCTGGCCTTCCCCTTCGTCAAGCCGCACCGGCGGGGCTGAGTACCTATTCGGCGACGGTCCGCTTGCCCGGGCTGCGCAGCTCGTCCAGGAACTTGCGCACCCGTTCGGCGTCGGCGCCGAGGTCGGGCAGCGCCTCCACGATGGCCGCCGCCAGTGCGCGCACCGGGACATTCGCGTCCATCGAGGCCGCCCGGAGCAGGGCGAAGGCGGTGGGCGGGTCGGTCTGCTGGCTGAACGCCACTGCGCCGACCGCCTGTTCGATCACCGACCGCGAGGTGGCCGCTGCCGTGATCGCGGAGGTGGCGACGGCTTGGCCGTGCCGGTCGACCAGGTCGGTGAGGTCGATCAGATACCCGCGCACCTCGCGGTCGCGTCGCTCGCCGACCAGGACGCAGAGCCGTTCACGATGATCGGCGTCGATCATCCGATAGACGGCGCTGAGGGTGACCGGAGGCGCCGCGAGCACCGCGGTCAGGTCGGTGCGGTCGTCGGGGTGGGCGTGTGCGAGCAGCAGGTCGGTGGTGGGGACGACGTCACCCGGGGCGAAGCCGTGGATGCGATAGATCGACTCGGACCACCACCAGGTGCCCGTGTGCGGATCAAGCCGGTAGGCACCGGTCGGGGTGCCAGTCCCGGGTGCCTGTCGTGGGTGGTTCTGTTCCGACAATGTCGTTGCGGCCCTCGTGCTGGTGCGGCGTCACGGGGGCCTTGGCCCGACCCCGGGGTACCGCGCTGGTCAGAGGGTAGGTGGAGCACGACCCGTCACAGAAATCGACGCACCGCGTGTCGCGCAGGAAGTCACATGTCGGGCGTCCGCTCGGGGTCGGCCGCGTCCGGGGTGGGGGACTGCTGGGCGAATGCCAGGTGTCCGCCGAGGAAGCCCGCCGCGCCGACCACGCCGACCGCCGCGAGGGATGCCAGCACCCCGGCGGCCCGGTGGCCGCGACGTCGCAGCAGCCAGGACGCGCCGAAGCCGACGGTGGCCGCCGAGTTCAGTGCGGCGTGCACCACCCCGACCCGCCGCACCTGCTGGCTGCCCAACGCCCAGTCGGCAATACCGGTGACCGTGGCGGGCGTGGTGCTCAGGATGCCGAGCCCGAGCAGTCGGTCGGCGGCGGCCCGCGCGTCCTTGCCGCCGACCAGGTCCAGGGTGACGCTGCTGAACCAGAAGCCGAGCGGCAGGTCGGTCAGCAGCGGGTGCGCGGCGTGCCCGAGCGGGCGACCGCGCAGGAGCCTGGCCAGGCCTTCGTGGGCGAGCAGGGGGCGGCTGGCCGCGTCGAGGCGCTCGACCGCGGGGTCGAGGGTGTCGGCGTTCTCCAGCTGCTCGGCGAGCTGGGCGGGGAGCGGGCTGCGGGGGGAGCTGTGCTGGGACATGGCGGACCTCTCGGGCTGGGGTACCTCGAGCGTCGCCGAGTCCGGGTCGGGGCGCATCCGCACTAGATGCCGACCAGATGGTAGGGTTTGGCCCGAGCGCGGCACAGAGGAGTGACGATGGGCGAAGCGGGTGCGGCACCGGTCGAGGCGGTGCTCTGGGATCTGGACGGCGTGCTGGTCGACAGCGAGGCGCTGTTGTTCGAGGCCGAACGGCAAGTGTTCGCCGAGGCGGGGGTCGACCTCACCGCGGAGGTGAAGGCCGGGTTCGTCGGACTCGGCGGCACGGAGGTGCTGGCGGCGCTCGCCGCGCACTACGGGATCGAAGCCGACCTGCCGCGCTGGGTCGAACGCAAGATGGACCTGGTGCACGCGCTCTACCCCGGCCTCCAGGCGTTCGAGCCGACCAGCACCCTGGTCCGCGAGCTGGCGGCCGCCGGGATGCCGATGGCGGTCGCCTCCGGGTCACCCCTGTCGGCCATCGACGCCTCGCTCACCGCTGTCGGGCTGGCCGACCTGCTGCCGGAGCGGGTGTCGGTGGACCAGGTCGGCGCCGGGAAGCCGGCCCCCGACGTGTTCCTGGCGGCGGCGCGGCGGCTCGGTGTCGCACCCGAGCACTGCGTCGTGATCGAGGATGCCGTGCCCGGGGTGCTGGCCGCCAAGGCTGCGGGCATGCGATGCATCGCCATCCCGTCGATCACCGATCCGCTGGACCCGCGGTTCGAGCAGGCCGACCTCCTGATCCGCGACGGCATGGCCGCTGTCGACGCCACCACACTCCTCACCTGGGTGGGCGTGCGCTGAGTCGCACGCGCCGGGGGAGGGCCGACACCGGGGGGATCAGCCGCCCGGGCCGGGGCGTCGGGACGGCGGGGCTGACCGCATCCAGTGCGGGGCCGACCGCCGCCCGACGTCGACGGATCTCCGCCCTGGCGTGCGCGAACGTGCCACGGATGCCACCCTGGGGCGTTCTTTTTCCCCTTGCACCGTGAGGTTCCGATGTCCACACTCCGTGAGCGTTGGGGCATCGCCCCCGCCGTGTTCTGGCCGTCCGCGGCGATCGTCGCGGCGGTGGCCGGCCTGACCATCGCCTTCCCGGGACCCGCCGAGCGGTTCATCTCCGCCGTGCAGACCAACGTCGTCAGCGGCTTCGGCTGGTACTACGTGCTGATCGTGGCCGCCTTCGTGGCGTTCTCGATCTGGGTCGGGGTGGGGCGGTGGGGGGACATCACCCTCGGTCAGGACGACGACGAGCCGCAGTACGGCCTCGGCACCTGGTTCTCCATGCTGTTCGCCGCCGGGATGGGCATCGGCCTGGTGTTCTGGGGGGTCGCCGAGCCGCTCAGCCACTTCGCCAGCCCGAAGCCCGGCGTCGAGGGCAGCCCGATCCAGCTCGCGCAGACCGCGATGACCCAGACCTACCTGCACTGGGGGGTCAACGCCTGGGCGATCTACGTGGTGGTGGGTCTGGCGCTGGCGTACACGATCCACCGCAAGGGCCGGCCGGTGTCGATCCGGTGGGCGCTGGAACCGCTGCTCGGTGACCGGGTGAAGGGGCGACTCGGCGACGCGATCGACGTCACCGCGGTGGTCGGCACCGTCTTCGGTGTGGCGACCTCCCTCGGCCTGGGTGTGCTGCAGATCGCCGCCGGGCTGGAACACGCCGGGATCATCGAGTCCAGCACCGGCCTGCAGGTGGTGCTCATCATCGTGGTCACCGCCGCCGCCACCCTGTCCGTGGTCTCCGGGCTGGACAAGGGCCTGAAGTGGCTGTCCAACATCAACGTGTCCTTCGCCGGGGTGCTGATGGTGCTGGTCCTGATCCTGGGGCCGAGCCTGTTCCTGCTGCGTGAGTTCGTGCAGTCGATCGGTAACTACCTGTCGTCCTTCCTGTCCCTGACCTTCAACGTCAGCGCCTACTCCGGCGCCGAGGGTGAGGCATGGCAGGCGAAGTGGACCACGTTCTACTGGGGCTGGTGGATCAGCTGGTCGCCCTTCGTCGGGGTGTTCATCGCGCGGATCTCCCGGGGCCGGACCGTGCGCGAGTTCGTGGGCGGGGTGCTCCTGGTGCCGACCATCGTCACCTTCCTGTGGTTCTCGGTGCTGGGCGGTTCCGCGCTCTACCAGCAGCTGTTCGGCGACGGCGGTCTGGTCGGTGCCGACGGCGAGGTGGTGCCGGAGAACGCGCTCTTCGATCTGCTCTCCGGGCTGCCGGGCGGTGCCGCGCTGTCCATCGGCGCCATCATCCTGATCGCGCTGTTCTTCATCACCTCCGCCGACTCCGGCGCACTGGTCGTCGCCATGCTCTCGGCCGGTGGCAACCCGGACCCCGGCACCCGGCTCCGGGTGATCTGGGCCTCGCTGGTCGGCGTGCTCGCGATCGCGCTGCTGCTGGCCGGTGGTCTCACCGCCTTGCAGACCGCGGCGATCCTGATCGCACTGCCGTTCTCCGTCGTGGTGATCGGGATGATGTTCGCCACTTCCAAGGCGTTGCACATCGAACACACCGCCTTCCTCCGGGCAGAACGTCGTCGGGTGCGGGCGAGCATCACCGCCCATGTCACCCAGCACGTCGAGGCGCAGCTGACCGAGGGCGACGACAGCGGGGCGCGGTGGTGGCGCCGGGTGCGGGGCCCGCGCGACTAGACCACTAGCCTGTTCCTCCGTGAGCAGCGATACCTCCACCGACCACCTGGGCACCGGCCTGCGGACCCGGCACCTGACGATGATGGGCCTGGGCTCCGCGATCGGTGCCGGGCTGTTCCTCGGCAGCGGTGCCGGCATCGCCACCGCCGGACCGGCGGTGCTGGTGTCCTACGGGATCGCCGGGCTGTTGGTCGTGCTGATCATGCGGATGCTGGCCGAGATGGCCTCCGCGCTGCCGGCCAGCGGATCGTTCTCGGTCTACGCGGAGAAGGCCCTGGGCCGGTGGGCGGGCTTCACCCTGGGCTGGCTGTACTGGTTCACCCTGATCATGGTGCTCGGCGCCGAGATCACCGGGGTGGCCCAGATCGTCACCGGCTGGCTGCCCGGCGTGCCGCAGTGGGTGGTCGCGGCCGTGTTCGTGGGGCTGTTCGCCGTGGTGAACCTGTCCGGTGTCCGGCAGTTCGGTGAGCTGGAGTTCTGGTTCGCCTTCATCAAGGTTGCCGCGATCGTCGGCTTCCTGATCGTCGGCACCCTGCTGGTCTTCGGCCTGCTGCCCGGCACCGACCCGGTCGGCACCAGCAACCTGCTCGGCCAGGGCGGCTTCGCCCCCGAGGGGATCGGCGGGGTCGCGGCCGGTCTGCTGGTGGTCGTCTTCGCCTTCGGCGGGATCGAGATCGTCACCATCGCCGCCGCCGAGGCCCGCGACCCGCAGCGCGCCGTCGCCCGCGCCACCCGCACCATCGTCTGGCGGATCCTGCTGTTCTACATCGGTTCGGTCGCCATCATGGTGCTGGTCCTGCCCTGGAACGCCCCAGCCCTCCAGTCCGGTCCGTTCGTTGCGGTGCTCGACCTGGCGGGGCTGCCCGGTGCGGCGAAGCTGATGGAGGTGGTCGTGGTGATCGCGCTGCTGTCCGCCTTCAACGCCAACGTCTACGGCACCTCCCGGATGGCCTACTCCCTGGCCGGACGCGGCGACGGCCCGGCCGCGCTGCGCCGGGTGTCGAAGCAGGACGTGCCCTGGGTGTCGGTGCTGGTCTCGGTGTTCTTCGCCGTGGTCGCCGTCGCGCTCAACTGGCTGCTGCCGGACGACCTGCTCGGCCTGCTGCTGAACGCCGTCGGCTCCGCACTCCTGGTGGTCTGGGTGCTGATCGCCGTCGCCCAGCTGCGGCTGCGGCCGACCCTGGAACGGTCGGGAAAGCCGATGACGCTGCGGATGTGGGGATTCCCCTGGCTGACCTGGGCCACGCTGGTCGCGCTCGGCGGGCTGGTGGCGCTGATGCTCGCGGACTCGACGGCGCGGGGGCAGCTGGCGGCCACGGCCGGGCTGGTCGGGGTGATCGTGGCGGTGTACGGGGTGACGGCGTGGCGACGGGGGCGCGGAACGCCGGTCTCCTGAAGGCGACATATCGCCGCCTCGGTCGGGCCCGGCGGATTCGGTAGGCCCGGTGGGTCTGGCGGGTTCGGTGGGTTCGTTGGGCTCGTTGGGCCTGGCGGGTTCGTTGGGCCTGACGGGTTCGTTGAACTCGGTGGGCTCGGTGGGCTCGGTGGGCTCGTTGGGCCCGGTGGCGGGGGTGGCTCAGCCCCGCAGCCCGGCCAGCAGACTGCCCGCGATGGCCAGCATCACCACCGCGATCACCCCGTCCAGCACCCGCCAGGCGTTCGGCCGGGCGAACAGCGGGGTCAGCAGCCGCGCCCCGTACCCCAGCGCGGTGAACCAGACGATCGACCCCAGCATCGCCCCCGCGCCGAACCACCAGCGCAGGTCGTCGTAGCCCGCGGCGACCGATCCGAGCAGGACCACGGTGTCCAGGTAGACGTGCGGGTTCAGCCAGGTGAGCGCGAGTGCGGTGCTGACCACCCCGGCCAAGCTCACGGCGGGTCGCTCGTCCTCGACCGCCAGCACCGTGGGACGTGCGGCCCGGCGGAGGGCGAGGGCCGCGTAGCCGACCAGGAACGCGGCGCCGGCGATCCGGGCGATGGTGAGCACGGTCGGGTGCTGGTCGATGACGACACCCAGCCCGGCGACCCCGGCACCGATCAGCACCAGGTCGCTGAGCGCGCAGACCGCCACCACCGCGGCGACATGTCGCCTGGACAGACCGACCCGGAGCACGAAGGCGTTCTGCGCGCCGATGGCGACGATCAAGGACAGTCCGAAGGCGAAACCGGCCAGCAACGAGGTCATGGCCTGGACGCTAGGGCGGCGCACGCCCAGTAGTCCAATGACTCGGATCGCATGGCCATAAGCTGAACTGATGGAACTGAGCCAGTTGCGCACCCTGCTCGCGGTCATCGACCACGGCTCCTTCGAGGCGGCCGCCGACGAGCTGCGGCTCACCCAGTCCGCGGTCAGCCAGCGCATCCGGGCGCTGGAGTCGAGCGTCGGGCAGGTGCTGGTGCGGCGCACCCGCCCGGCCGGGGTCACCGACGCGGGACAGGTGTACCTGCGACTGGCCCGGCAGATGACCGCGCTCAGCGACCAGGCGCACCAGGAGGCCGGGGGAGCCGCGTCAGCGCCCCTGCTGCCGATCGCGGTGAACTCCGACTCACTCGGCAGCTGGGTGCTCCCCGCCCTCGCGCCGCTGGCCGCCGAGATCGCCTTCGACCTGCACCGGGAGGACGAGGCGCACTCGATCAGCCTGCTCCGCGACGGCAGCGTGATGGCGGCGATCACCACCAGCGGCCGACCGGTGCAGGGCTGCACGGTGCACCGCCTCGGCTCCCTGCGCTACCGACCGATGACCGCGCGCCCCGAGTCGTTCCCCGACGGGCCGACCCGGGAGGCGCTCAGCCGGAACCCGGTGGTGGTCTTCGACCGCAAGGACGACCTGCAGGATGCCTACCTCCGGGCGCACCGGGTCGACCCCGCCGCACCACCCCGCCACCACGTCCCCGCCTCCGCCGACTTCGCCGCCGCGGTCCGGCTCGGGATGGGCTGGGGGATGCTCCCGGACACCGAACCGGACACCGGTCTGACCGTCCTGGACCAGCACAGCATCGACGTGACGCTGTACTGGCAACAGTGGTCCCTCGCCACCCGGGCGCTCGACCGCACCGGGGAGGCCGTTCGAGCGGCGGCAGCCACCCACCTGCGGTGATACTGCTGCGATGAGCTTCGCCGAGTGGGTCGCCAGCACCGAGGACCGCGTCGTCGCCCGGGTGGTGCGGCACCTGGGCCAGCAGGGCTACATCCCGCGGATCGCCGCCTACCCGTCCTACGGCTCGACCAGCTGGGTCCGGGTCCGGGCGCGGGTCCTGCTCGGCGACCCGCTGGCTCCCGGACCCGGATCCACCGCCCGCCGCGGCTGGCGCAACCTGATCACCGCCGAGTACCCCGGTGCCGAGGTCGAGATCCGCTACCCGGACGGCACCCTGATCGACATCGTGCGCACCGATCGCGGCGGGTACGTCGACGCCGTCGTCCCGCTCGCGCTCGACCCCGGACGGCGCACCCTGCTGCTCTCCGTCCCCGGCGGCGACCAGGACGTTGAGGCGCCGATCCACGTCCTGTCGCCGGACGCCCGCCGCGCCGTGGTCTCGGACATCGACGACACCGTGCTGGTCACCTACATGCCCCGGCCCTGGGTCGCCGCCTGGAACTTCCTGGTCCGCAGCGAGACCAGTCGCCAAGCCGTCCCCGGCATGGCCGACCTCTACCAGGCCCTCACCGCCGACCAGGACACCGGCATGTTCTACCTGTCCAACGGCGCCTGGAACACCGCCGGGGCGCTCGGCAGGTTCTTCACCCGGGTCGGCCTGCCCGCCGGAGCCCTCCTGCTCACCGACTTCGGACCCACCGGCACCGCACTCTTCCGCTCCGGCCGCGAACACAAGGCCAACACCCTGGTCCAGCTCGCCGACGAGTTCCCCGACCTGCGCTTCGTGCTGATCGGCGACGACGGACAGCACGACCCGGAGATCTACCGGGCCTTCGACGAGGCACGGCCCGGGCGAGTCGAGGCGGTGGCGATCCGGCAGCTGTCGGCGGTCGAGCAGGTGGTCGCCAGCGGTACGCCGGTGCCGCTGCCCATCGCTCGGGAGGGGATGGCGGGGCTGGAACGCGGGGACGCGGTGGTGGTGAGCGGGGAGAACGGGACGGTGTTGGCGGAGCGGCTGCGGGCGGCTGGGGTGGTGTGAGCTACGGGGCCTCCGCAGGCACGGTGAGCGTCGGCTCGAAACAACCGACCGTCACCCCCCTCGAGTCAGCAGCGGGCGCTGCCCTCATACGTCGACGGTTCGAGGTCGGTGAACTGGCCGCCACCGGAGACGTTCGGCCGCACCGTGTACTCGGACACCCTGCCCAGATTGACCTCCGTCGTCGGTTCGGCGTCCGGTGAAGCGAGCACTCCATTCACCGCTCATCGTCCCGACTCGGGCCGCCAACCAAGTGAACTATTCAACAAAGTGCTTCTTCCACTCCGCGAAAGTCTGAGTGATGACCGGAACGGTGGAGCAGTCCACGCGCGGCACCGTGGCGTCGGTGTCCCGCATGCGGAGAAGACTCGTTGACGGGTCGTATGCAGCGAGGGCAAGCCTTTCAGCATCGGTCAGAGGGGAGACTTCGAACGTTTCCTGGTGCACCACGCCTAGTCCGATTGACTCGACAGTTTGACTCGACGGATAATACACTTGCGTGTCACTTTCGACACAGATCGATACTACGAAACCACCGTTTTCGGAGCTCGTGACCGAAACAGGGGTGAACGGGGTAGGTCCAATCGATACAGGATAGCTCTCGACGCGGTCTCCCCTGGGGTCGCCGTCTTCGACTGGCGAGCTGGGTGGGGTTTCGTATAGGCGGTATTGAGCACAATCCTCGCTATTAACGAGACTCGCCCACGCTCGGGCTGCGTAGGTTTCACGGATAGTGCGTACCACTTCGGTGGCTTCGAGAGGATCGGTCGTTTCGATGGCGGGGGTCAGTTCATAGTTCGGTGCTGGGGGGCTAAGGGGGATGGTCGGTACAGACGTTGGTTGATGCGCCGTTTTCTGGCGCTGCTCGGCGCTCGAATACAATAGAGCCATCAGGCAGATCAAGGCCAAGGAAATGCCTACGATGACGAGTGTACTAAAGTGTGCTCGAATCCAGGTCATGGCATGTCCCTCCTCGCGGTCGAGCCAGTATTGTGCAGCTCATTTCGGATGTGTCGACGGTGAGGGCATCGACGACGCATCAGGAAGCGTCACCATCGTCTAGACGGCCGTGGGATCCGTCGGGCTGGATAAACTCGTCCTCGTGCACTACGTCACCGTAGGGTGGCTGCGGGTCGAACACGCCGTACTTCACATTGTTGATACCACAATCGTCGAGATGGCGAGAGTAGGAATTGGAAACAACAAGCGAACCATCCGATTGTCGTGAGAGGATATATCTCCACGCGACGCCAGTTTTGTGCTCGCCCAAATAAGCGACAGGGTCAGGGTCGCCTTTATCGTTGCGCCAGGGGTACCCGCCTCCGGCGAGGCATACGTCCACCTCTGCGCCAGCGTCGGTGTCGCGAGTGTTCCCGACTATCAAGGGCGACGGCCCGACGAAGAAGTAGTATGCGAGGTCCGTGGAGCTTCCCTTGGGATTGACCGCGGAGCGGCTCGAACGTTCGGCTTCGCGTGCGATGTACTCCTCGGTGAGGTATAGACGTAACGTGGGACTGGAATAGTCGTGGGCGTTGTTGGCGGCCGCGAGGATCACCTCGGCATTGATGATGGTGGATACGCGTTCGTCGTCGAGGTTTGGTGGGCCTTCGGGCCAGACGATGGATGGGATGTGCAAGCCGTCAGCGTCCTGGGATGGCCAGGTCTGAGGGCTTGCGCAACCAGCAACTACGGCGGCCGCCGTGCAGAGTGCGGCGATGATTGAGAGGCGGCGGTTCACGACATGGCTCCGGGGTAGCGTTTGAGTTCGTAGCGGGACGCAGCCTCGTCGGCAAAGTCTTGAGAGCCACCCTCCTTATTCGCAGGGATATCCACGGCGATAAATTGGTTAGCGAGGTCGGCGAGTTGGCTGTCGCCGGTGTCTTCTAGTTGCTGGTCGTGGGGATTGGTGCCAGCGTTCTAGGTTGCCACTGCTGTGGTCTGTTGCTATAGCCGACACGGCCCGAGAGTCTGCTGGTGCCTAATACCCACTTGCGCCCGCGTGGCTGCCGAAGCAGACGCGCGCACGGGTGGAACGGCCTAGTCAACATATAGTGTCTTCCAATTCGCAAACGTTTGCGTCACGACCGGGACACGGGAGCAGTCGACAGGCGGTGCGGTATCGTCGGTGTCCCTCATCCGCAGGAAATCTGCTGGCGGGTTAAATGCGGCGAGCTCCGTCCGTTCGGACTCGGTTAGCGGCGAGACCGCATAGGTTTCTTGAACCAGGGCGCCGAGCCCTTGCGACCCGGACTCGCCTGTAGACGGCTTAAAAGACTGCGTATCACCCTTCATGCAGACGGACACCGTGGCGGAACCATCAGTGTTCTCGGTAACTGAAACGGGGGTGAAAGGGACTGGACCTATTGGGACAAGATCGCTCTTGATGCGTTGCCCGGGTGCACCGTTACCGGCCACTGGCGAGTTCCAGTGTGCGACATAGAGGCGGTACTGGGCGAAATTGTTGTTGTTTGTAAGGTTTGCCCAGGCTGAGGCTGAATAGGTCTCGCGGATCGTGCGTACCGCGTCGGTGTCCTCGAGAGGGTTGGATGCGTCAAGTGCTGGGGTGAGTTCGTAGTCGGGTGCAGGAGCGCTGAGGTCGATGGTTGGTACGGGGCTTGGTTGTGCTGCGGCATTTCGCCGTGCAGGGGCGGTCGCGTAGAGCACCGCGATAGCGCACACGGCAACTGCGACTGCGATTGAACTGACTACTAGAGCTAGGTGCGAACGAATCCAGGTCACGACACGTCTCCTCTCATGGCCGATCCCGTATTGTGATTCCCGTTCTCGCCTGGCTTGAAAATGTTGTAGGGACGACGTATCAGGAAGCGTCACCTTCGTCTAGACGGCCGTGGGATCCGTCGGGCTGGATAAACTCGTCCTCGTGCACTACGTCACCGTAGGGTGGCTGCGGGTCGAAGATCCCATACTTGATATTGTTGGTACTGCAGTCGTCCGCGCTGCGGAGATGTGAGTCAGAGACGAGAAGCGTGCCGTCCGATTGCCGCGTGAGGACATAGATCCAAGCGACGCCAGTTTTGTGTTCACCCAGATATGCGACAGGATTTACATCATCATTGTTGTTGATCCACGGATAGCCACCCCCGCCGGTGCAAACGTCGACTTCGGCTCCAGTACCGGTGTCTCGGACTTCTTCGACTTTCAACGGGTCTGGACCTGCTGTGAAATAGTAGGGAAAGTCAGCGGAGGCACCGCCGGGGTCGACAGCAGACCCGCCAGAGAGTTTGGCTTGGCGTCTGATGTATTCCTCGGTGAGGTATAGACGCAATGTGGGGCTGGAATAGTCGTGGGCGTTGTTGGCGGCCGCGAGGATCACCTCGGCGTTGATGATTGTGGAAACGCGTTCGTCCTCAAGTTTTGGTGGGCCTTCGGGCCAGACGATGGATGGGATGTGCAAGCCGTTGGCATCTTGGGATGGCCAGGTTTGAGGGCTTGCACAACCAGCAACTACGGCGGCGGCTGTGCAGATTACGGCGATGAATGTGGGGCGGCGGTTCACGACATGGCTCCGGGGTAGCGGTTGAGTTCGTAGCGGGACGCAGCCTCGTCGGCAAAGTCTTGAGAGCCACCCTCCTTATTCGCAAGGATCTCCACGGGGATGAATTGGTTAGCGAGGTCGGCGAGTTGGCTGTTGCGGGTTTCTTCTAGTTGTTGGTCGTTGGGATTGGTGCCATTGAATAGTTCACTCACTCGGGTGGCGTAGGTGTCGGCCCAGGCGTTGGAAGCCACGGTCGCGCCGCCGGCGGCGATTGCGTCCTTGACCGTGCCGCCGGGGGCGAATCCAGACGCAAACGAGAGTGAGTCGATCCAGCCTTGGGCGATGGCATCGTGTAGTTGTGCTGCCGCTAGCGAATGCGCGATCCCAGATCCGTCGATCAGCCCATAGATGGCTGCGACCTTGCCCAGGGATTCGCTGTAACTACTGGCTTCGATCTGACCTTGGGTGTTGGTCATCATTGCGTGCGCAAGGCCTTCTGTTCCCTCGATCACGGTCTCCGTCGCAGTGTCGGAATTGCTGATCAAGCGGAGCAAATCGATCAGAGCCCTGTCAGAGATGACGCACGCGGGTCCGGTGATCCCGTTCATCCAGTCGATTTCCTGCCTCGGGTCGTATCGTGCGCCTTCTTTCAACCCGTTGACCTGCCAGATTCCGGTTTCGATCCAATAGGGCATCTGGGTGGTCACAACGTGCGCAAGGGCCTGGAGCCCGTCTTCATTGATGCTCGATTTACCAGTGAGGACGGTGTCTTTCCAGTAGTTGATGATGTCGGCATTAGCCTTGGCGAGTTGCCGGACGCGGTCGATGTCGCAGTCCTCGCCAAGGAGCGCGCCGGGTGTGTCTTGGATGGACGCCCACAGGATGGAGGGTGCGCTGGCACCTTCGCCGTGGTTCCAGTCTCGTTGTGAGTACCAGAACTCCAGGTGGTCGTCGCTGGTGATCCAGTCGAGTGCTGCGTCGGGTTGGTTGGCGATCTGGACGAGCGCGCTGTATGCGGGGTCGGCGAGTGTGCTGCGGTCAACTCCGTTGGTCAGCACGAACGCGTCCATCTGCCCGGCCATCGCCGTGACGTTGCCGCTCCAGACCCACGGTCGTCCGTCCGCGAGTTCCTTGATCTGGATGAGCTCGGCGATGGATTGGCTCATGGTCTGGCTCATGGGGGCGTTGGCGGCGTCGTAATAGAGGTAGGCGACGGCCAGGGGTGCGTTGGTGCCTTCCATCATGGCGGAGTTGAATGAGTCGGCTGCGTCGCGGTCCCAGGTGGCTGACGCGACCGAGAACGTGGTGCGCAGTCGGCACTGGATGTCGACGATGGTTTGGTGTGTTCCGCCGTTAGCGTCGATGACGTCGAGTCGGTCGAGCAAGTTGGTCAGCTCGGTGCCGCCGGTCTTTTGCATGTACGAATCGGCGAGTTCCGGGTCCATGGTGGTGTAGCGGAGGAGTTCGGCCAGGCCTGCGAGAGTGGTCGGGTCATTCTTGCCGTCGGCGATGTCTTCGCTGTTGTCGATCAGGGCGGTGAGGATGTCGCTGTTAGTGAGAGGCTTGCCGGCTTTGTGCCCGGAGGCCGCCATGACAGCACCGAGTTGGATGAGGCTGACCGACGGCATCGTCGAGAGCTGCCCTCGCAGTGCCGCGTTCAGGTTGATGCGTTGGGTTTCGAGCGCGTCCCACTGAGTCCTATGGGCGGCGAGGTCGGCAGTGGCGGTGCTGTACGCGGCGGTGACGGTCGATCCGTTGCGCGCGGCCGCCTTCTCTTCTTCGTCGGCTTTGATCTTGGCACGCAGGTGTGCTTGTTGGGTTTTGATGTCCGTCAGGCCAGGCCCGTAGACGTTGAGCGCGGTCTCGGTGTCGGTGAGCCACTGTGCGAACAGGTGCAGGTCCGTCTGGGTGCTGATGGCCCGGTCGCGGAAGGTGGTGCCGGAGGTGCCTTGCCAGGTGGCGTCGGTGACGCGTGCTGTCTCGGCGCTGAGCTTGTCTTTGACCTGCTCGAGTTTGGTGGCGATCTCCCGGATGGTGGTCGCTGCGGTGGTGACTTCGCCGGGCTGGCCTTCGCCGGGGTGGTTCTTATTCCATTGGGACATGATCAGCCTGCCTGTGCTTGGTCGGCCGCGGTCCACGCATCGGCACTGTCGATCGCGGCACTGCCGAGGGAGAACAATGCGGTCTGCGCGCCATGGGTACCGTTGTTGATCGTCGAGCGGACCTGGGCCAGTAAGTCGTTGAGCCCTTCGTCGCCGAGGTCGCAAGCGTTGTTCCATTGCGTGGTGTAGTCCAGGCTCTGTGAGTTGGATGTGAGACTGGCCCCGATCTCGCGGATCGTGGCGTCGTCGAAGCGGAGGGTTGCCATGGTGTGCCTCAGTCGATGCTGGTGAAGGGGTACGGGATCTGGACGGTGGTGATGGTGCCGGAGGCGACGTACATGCCGCGGCCGGGCGGGAAGTCGGCGGTGCGTAGGCGAGGGAATCCGACTCTGAGAACGCTGGCACCGTCTTCTTGTGCGGGTTGCAGGACGATTCCGCGCCGCGATGCACGGATTTCGCTGAGGGTGCTGGACATCGTGGTCCAGGTGGGTGTCTCGGATTCAGCGATGATCAGGTGTCCGTTGCGCTTGGCTGCACGCACCGCCGCAGCGAGCGCGAGTTCGTGCTCGCCTCCGGCGAGGTCGCCGATCGCTTCGATCATCAGGGTGAGGGGCTGGCCGTCCTCGGCGGGTGTGTCCAGGTGTGGTTGCAGTTCGTCGAGGAGCGTCTTGATGTGTTCCGCGCGCCGGACCGCTTGGGTCCAGACGTCGTTCTGGAAGGCCGGACTGCGTCGTCCTCCTATGTAGTAGAGGGGAGCGTCGGGCATGTGGCGCTTGAGCGAGTACGCCATGCTGATCACGGTGGTGGTTCGTCCAGACCCGGGCATTCCTGCGATCAGGAGTGCACCGCGGCGTTCGAATCCCAGGGGGCGCAGGGTGGTTTCTGGGACACCGAGGACGGGATCGTCTCCGACCGATGACGGCATGGCACTGGCAGAAATCATGATCTCCAGTCGGCGCACTTCCGGTGCCGCGGGGGTTGTGGCGTCCGTGCGCAGTCGCTCGCCGATGCGTTCGATCACTTGGGACTGGTGGGCGGTGTCGACGATGCCGTCGGGTACGGCGACCTGGATTTCGTCGCTGGTGCCGGCCATGACTGCGCGTCCGGGGAGTGGGTCGGTGCCGAGAGCGTCTTTGGCGACGCCGAGGGTGCCGTAGGTGTTCTCTTCGCTCTGCCGCATGATCATGCGGCTGGAGATGGAGGCGGCCATCGCGGAGCTCATCGCGTTGGGGCGTTCGGCGGAGAGGATCACATGGATGCCGAGCGGGCGGCCCTCGGCGACCAGTCGTGAGAGTGCGGCTGAGGCGGACTTGCGCTGCGGATCGGCGTCGAGGGCTTCGCGTAGTGCGCCGAGTCCGTCGACGAGCAGGAAGATACGGGGTTCGTCTTTGCCGGTGAGTCGGCGGTAGTCGGTGACGGAGGAGGCGCGGGCTGCGGAGAAGGTCTCGGCGCGGGCGTCGAGGTTGTCGACCAGGTCGTGGGTGACGCGCAGGACCCGTTCGAGGTCATTGCCCGAGACGATGGATCCGACCTGTGGCAGGGCATCAAGCATGTCGAGTGCCCCGCCGGCGAAGTCCAGTCCGTAGATCTGCACGTGTCCTTGGGCGGTGGCGGCGGCCACGGCGAGGGAGCGCAGCACGGTGGATTTTCCGGCACCGGAGTTGCCGTAAACGGCGAACGAGCCTTCCTCGTCGGGTCGGTAGCGGAAGGTGACCTGCGCTTGGTCGGCGGGGACATCGATCATGCCCAGAGGCAGGTCGCCGTCGTTGTGTCCGGATTCGGTGTCCAGGGCGATTACGGCGGGCATTTCGTCCAGCCAGGGTCGTCGGGGCGCGGGGATACCGGCCTCGGTGGCCGCGCGGCGCAGGGTCTCGACGATGCGGGCGGCGTCGGTGGGGCCGTCGGCGGGTCGGGGCAGCAGCGATTCGGGTGTTGGGGGGATGGTCCACTCTTCGCCGGGTCCGAAGGTGAGGGATTCGATGCCGATGGACACGGGTGGGGGTGCGGAGTCGGAGCGGCCGCCGACGTAGCCGGTTTGGAACATGGCGAGGCGTCCGGGGCCGGTGCGGACGGCGCCGCGGCCGGGGATGCGGGGGTCGAAGTGGGCGGCCATGGGGGTGCCCAGGACGTCGGAGGAGTCGGATTCGTCGGCCATGCGTAGGGCGATGCGGAGGTTGGTGTTGGCTCGCAGGTTGTCTTTGATGACGCCGGCGGGTCGTTGGGTGGCCAGGACCAGGTGCAGGCCCAGGGAGCGGCCGCGTTGGGCGACGTCGACGACGCCGTCGACGAATTCGGGGATCTCGTGGACGAGGGCGGCGAATTCATCGACGACGATGATCAGGGCTGGTGGGGTGCGGGGGTCGCCGGTGCGTTCGAGGGCGAGCAGGTCTTTGGCTTGTGCTTGGGCCAGGAGGTGTTCGCGGTAGCGCAGTTCGGCGCGCAGCGAGGTCAGGGCGCGGCGGACCAGGTGTCCGGCGAGGTCGGTGACCAGGCCTACGGTGTGCGGGAGTTTGACGCAGTCGGCGAAGGCGGCGCCGCCTTTGTAGTCGACGAACAGGAAGGTGACGCGGTCGGGGGAGTGGGCGGCTGCCATCCCCATCACCCAGGCTTGCAGGAACTCGGATTTCCCGGCTCCGGTGGTGCCGCCGACCAGGGCATGTGGGCCTTGGGAGCGCAGGTCGAGGACGAATTCGCCGTCGGTGCCTTGGCCGATGATGCCGCGTAGGTGGGCGTCGGAGCTGCGGCGCACGGGGTCGCCAGTGCGGTTGAGGATGGACCCGGTCTCGTTCCACTGCTCGATGACGGCGCGTGGGTCGGAGGCGATCTCGGCTCCGGCGACGGCGAGGTAACCGACGGCTCGGGGCAGGTCGGATTCGTCGACGGTGAGGGCACCGGCGTCGGTGACACCAGCCAGGTGCCGGGCCAGAGTCATCGCGGCCTCGGCATCCAGGGTTTCGGGGACGATGTCGTACCAGATGCCGTCCTCGGTCCGGCCGGTGCGGGCACCCGTGCCCTCGGTGACCAGGACGGCGCGGCACGAGGCCGGCAGCCGACGCTGGGTGTCGGCGCGCCAGATCACGAGCACTCCGGCGGCCAGGCCTTCCTCGGCGATCCGGACCAGACGCCCGCGTTCGGCCGGCGCGTCGTCCTCGACCAGCAGGACCACCCAGGGCAGGGCGGGGTCGTTGCGCGCACCGCCCACGCCCAGCCGCGCGGCGATCAGCTCCTCGAGCTGGGTGACGACGGTGGCACAGGCCGCCGGGCTGGTCGCGAGGTGTGCCGACAGCGGGGAGTGCGACGAATCCACGTGCGGTAGCCAGGACAGCCACTCCCAGCGCGCGGCGCTGGTGTGGGAGGCGACGCCGGCGATCACCAGCTCGGCGGGCGAGTGCAGGCAGGCGATCTGCGCCATGATCGCGCGGGCGACGGGTTCGGCGGCGGCGAGCTCTCCGGCGATACCCAGCACCCCGAGTGCGGTGAGCTCGGCGACGTGCGGGACATCCGGAACGTCTGCCATCTCGGCCATCGCCGCCTGGAGCTCGGCCCACATCGTGGCATCGGCCTGGCCGCGCGGCGGGGCGTCGATGGTGGTGCGGGACGGGGCGGTCCCGGTGCCGAGCCGGATCGAGCCGAAGCCGGTTTCCCGGGGACGGGCCGACCAGAGCACCGGTGCCATGCCCAGGGCCGCCCCGACGGTCTCGCGGGTGGCGGGGGACTCGGCGAGGCGGGCTTCACGTTCGATGGCGTGATCGGTGGCGATCTGCTGTCGCAGCAGGTCCAGGCCCTCGGTGAAGGCGAGGGTCTCGGCCGCGAGCTTCTTGCGCCCGGTGCTGCGACCGCTCCACCAGTTGCCGAGCATCATCATCGGGCTCAGGACGACGAACATCAGCGACATCGGGTTGCGCGTGACGCTGAACACCACCGTGCCCATGATCACCGGGGCGACCAGTGCCAGCATCGGGAACTTCGTCGGCTGCGGCGGTGTGGGCACCTCGGGTGCGGGCACGTTGCGCTCGGGGTAGCGCTCGACGAGTCGGGGTGAGCGGTTGAAGGCGAGGACAGCGCCGGTCGCACCGACCTTGTGCTGGGAGGCGTCGGGGTCGATGACCAGGACCTGGAGCTGGGTGGTGCCGAGCACGATGATGTCGTCCGGGCGCACCACCCCCCGGGTGACCGGGCCGTCGCCGATCAGCACACCGTTGGCCGACCCGGCGTCGATGATCTCGATCTGGTCGCCGACCAGGAGGCGGGCGTGCAGCCGGGAGACCTGCGAGTCGGTCAGCTGGAGGTCGCAGTCGGCTCCCCGGCCGATGGTGGCGATGCCCGCACCGAGCTCGATCTCGCGACCGGAGTCGGGGCCCGCCACCACGACCAGTCGAGCGACCGCCACCGAGCCCGAGGTGCCCTCCGAGGCGTCGCGCGCGGAGACCACGATGGTCGAGCCGGCACGGAAGCCCGCCTCGGTGAGGCTGGTCGCCCGGCGGATCCGGCGGAAGTCCACGTCGTCGGGTCGATGGATGCGAAGCTCGGGAGCACCGTCGACAGCCGAACTCGGATCGGCGCGGACCAGCGCGTCGGCGAGGTCGCCGGCGGTGGCGGTGGCGTCGGTGGTGATGGTGACCGGGGTCGCCGTCGCGTTCGGACGGCGCAGGACGACTCGCGTGCGCATGGTTCCTCAGGGCAGATGCCGGGTGTGCTGGTACCAGCACGACCGCCCCCCTCAGCTGAGGGGGGCGGTCGTGGACGTGAGGTCATCGGGCGGGACGCGCCCGCGACCCGGGGTGGCTCAGCCGCGCAGCTGGGAGGCGATCTGCTGGTCGGTGTCCTGCAGCACCTGGGCGGTGGTCCGCAGGTTCTGGGCCAGGATCTCCAGGTTCGCCACCGTGCTCCTGGCAGCGGTGTTGAACTTCTCGTAGGTCTCGTTGAAGGCACCCGACGCCTGGTCGGTGACGAAGCCGGACGAGACCAGGTTCTGGATGAAGGACTGCAGCTGGTGCAGCTGCTGCTCGAGCTGTGACTGACCGGAGGTCAGCTGGTTGGCGGCGCTGTCGAGCTCGGCGTAGCTGACGTTCAAGTTGGCCATGAATTCTCCCCTGTGTGGTGATCGAACGGACGGAAAATGCCCGGGCGGTGCAGGATAGCCGTCGTGGTTGACCGCATGTGGCGCTGTTCGCGACTGTGAACGGTTTTTGAGTGTGGCGACCGTCGCGTGTTCGGCGAACATGGCGGTATGTCCGAATGATGTGGGTGTTCGCGACGGTCTGACTAGGTGGTCGATCGCTTAACTGAGTGGTGTCACCTAGGTGTTCGACGATGCGAGTCAACGCGCTCTGAGCTGCGGATACGTTACGATCTCGTTGTCACTGTGCCGTGCGACTCGGCGGTTTCCGTCGGTCGTCACCCGTCACTCCAAGGGGATCGTGTGTCCGGGACTCGTTCGTTTCATCCAGCCCGCTGGGGTCGGCGGCGCGTGATTGCTGCCGTCGCCATTTTGGCGATTTTGGCGATTCTCGCCACCGTCTTCCTCACTCGCCCCGCCGCCGCCAATGAGCAGTACGGCCTGCAGACCATCAATGTCGGCATGGATACGAACACCACGATCACCTCCGTCCGCACCGCCAGCGTGACCAAGGACGCCGACGACCACGTCACCGAGACCGTCGTGGACATCGACCCGACCGACGCGGTCGCCGACCTGCCGGTCCGGGTGCAGACATCGTGGTGGCACGACGGTGCCGCCGGGACCGACCTGTCGGCGCTGACCGGGAAGTCGGGCCGGTTCGTGGTGCAGGTGAGCGTGCAGGACCTGACGGCGGAGGCCACCGAGCTGAGCTTCGAGACCGACGGCGCGCACTATCGGCAGCAGGCGCTGGTCGGAGTGCCGCTGACGGTCGTGGCCAGCGCGAGCGTCGGGTCGGGTGACCGGGTGGTGCAGGTGGCCGACGGTGCCGATGACACGCGGGTGACCAACGGGGTGCTCGCCGAGACCACGGACACCGGGCGTGCAGTGCAGTGGGCGGCATTCCTGGCCCCGCCGATGCTGTCGCCGACGGCCGACTTCACTCTGGTGATCGACACCCAGGACTTCCAGGCACCGGACTTCGACATCACGGTGCAGCCGGGGCTGGTGACTGACCCGTCCGTGTCGGCGCTGGTCGACCGTGCCTTCGGCGCCGACGGCTACTCGGCGCAGTTGGAGTCGTCGACGATCAGCCTGGTGCAGAACGTCAACGGGCAGCTGACCGAGGCGTTGCGGTTCGTGGATGAGGTGCACGAGACGCTGGAACAGGACGTGTCACAGCTCGGCGAGCAGACCTACGGCGAGCTGGAGTCGAGTGCGCAGACGGTGCTGGACCACCTGGAGTCGACCGCCGCCGACCTGGAGTCGATCCTGGGCAGCACACAGAACGGGATCCAACAGGTGGGGATGCAGACCCACTCCGGGATCGAGGCGGTGTCCCGGTCGATGACCGCGATCCTGGGGAACACCAGGAGCGCGCCGGCCATGACACCGACCGCGATCGCGGGGTGCTCGGTGACGATGCCGGCCCTCGCCGAGGGGGAGGACCGCACGGTCGCGGCCACGGTGTTCGTCGCAGATGCCCAGCTGCGGGCGATCACGGATCTGTTCGCCTCAGGTAACAGAGCGCCCGACGACAACTGCCGGACCGCGTTGCAGGAGATGGTGCGGGCGACGATCGGTGATCCGTCGGTGTTGGACGATCCGGATGCGATGGCGGGCTGTGTCGCGACACCCGCCGATCAGCGCACCGTCGCGTGCACGCTGGCGGTCGCCCGCCGGGCGCTCGAGGACGACCTCGGCGAGCTGGCGGCCATCAGCACCCAGGTGCGTGAGTCCTACGATCAGCTGCCGGTGCAGGGGCTGAACAGCGCGTTGAGCGGTGTCGACGGGCTCGCGGCGACGTTGTCGTCGTTGCGCGATCGCCTGGTCGCTGCCAGCGGCGATGCGTCGAGTGTCTCCTCGGACCTGGCGGCCTGGGCACAGGAGACCGCGGCTCTGGTCGACAGCGCCCGGGAGACCACCCGGTCGGCTCGGACTCAGGTCGAGGCCGCCAGGACGGCGGTCTCCACGCTGCGCGCCACCCGCGACGCACTGTATGCGGGTCTGTTCGGTGGGTCCGACGCGGTGGCCGGTCGTCTGGACGCGATCGCGGCCGCCAACACCGGGACACCATCGGTGGGTGAGTGGTTCGTCGACTCCGAGTACGCAGCCGGCCTGACCGCACTGGTGACATCGGTCGACGGCTGTGCGGCGGACTGGGCGACCGAGCTGAGCGCCTTCTCCTCGGCGGAGGAGATCGTGGCCGCGTTGGGTCAGCTGGATGTCGCCGGGTGCCCGGCGCGTGATCTCGCGGTGGCCAGCCAGGACATGGTGACCGGGTACGCCCTGACGGTCGGCACGATCACCGCGATGGACGCGGATGCGGATGCCGCCACCGACACCCTGGCCGCACTCAGGACCAGCTTCGACACGTTGGACGTGGCGATCGGCGAGGTCGAGTCGCTCACCGTGGACGGTGGCACCCTCAGTGCGGCCCTGACCGCGTTGTCCGACCCGGACGGGACCTCCGGGGTGCTGATCGAGCTGGCAGACAGGGTGCAGACCCTGGCCGACTCGGCCTCCGCCGGCGACATGAGCGCCCTGGCCGCCGACCTGGCAGATCTGGTGACCATCGTCCAGGGGATCTGGCCGGACGATGCCGTGCAGCCGCTCACCGGGACCGGCAGCTGTTCAGCGGATGCGGCCCAGCCGCCCACCGCCGCCGGCCAGAGCGTGATCTGGCTGAGCAATCGTCTGCTCTGTGTGCAGCACACCCTCGGTGAACGCCTGACGGTCCTGGACAACCAGATCGACACCACCACGCGTAGCACCGACTCCCAGCTCGCACTCACCGCGACCCAGACCCAGAGCGCGCTCGACCGCGCGCAGGCGCAGATCGACCTGATGTCCGGCGAGCTGGCGTCCAACCTGGACCAGCAGCGAGCCGCCGCCACCGAGGGGTCGTTGGCGATGATCGCGGCGTCCCAGGCGCAGATGACGCAGGAGCTGGACGCGATCCTCGCCTCCTACGACCTCACGTCCAGCCAGGTGCTGCAGCAGCTCACCGACTCGATGCAGCGGTCGGCCTCGCAGTCGACGCAGGTGGCCGCCACCCTCGATGAAGCCTTCACCAACCTGCTGGCGAACCTGGGATCGCCGGACCCGACCAGCCGCGGCGGCATGCTGGGCAAGCTGCACAGCATCACCACGCAGGTGGGTGAGACCGGCACGGTGCTCGACGCGGTCGGCACCACCACCACCGCCTACGGCAACGTGCGTTCCGGCGAGCTGCGGGACATCGATCTGCGGGCCGCCCAATTCGATGCGGCCGAGGCGCGACGCGCCAGCTACCGACCGTTCGCGCAGGTGGACGACGATCTGGAGACGGTGTTCGTCTTCCAGCTGCGGGGAGAGCACTGATGAAGCGCACGATGATCGCGGGAGTCCTGACCGGTGTGCTGCTCGCGCTGACGGCATGTGGCACCGAGGAACCACCACCGGCGGCGGAGGCGCTGAGCCCGGAGCTGCGCCTGACCCACGGTCAGGACGGTCCGATCCGGATCGGCGTGCTGGTCCCGCCGGTGGAGGGCGAAGGGTCGGAATTCCGATCGATGATCGAGGGCGTGCGGGTCGCCGGGTACCGCTTCGACCTGGGTGGCACGGAGGTGGAGTACCAGGTGGCGTTGGACGATGGCACTGCCGATGGAGCTCGGGCCGCCATGTCGTCGTTGCTGGACGCGGGGGTGGCCGGCGTCGTGATGGCGGCCGAGGGGGAGCACACGACGTCGGCCCTGGCATTGGCCGACCAGGCGGAGACCGCCGTTCTCCTGCCCTACACCGATGCCGGGTCCGCCACCGCATGGTCGCTGGCACCGAGCACCGAAGCCGTGGTCACCCAGATCGAAGCGGGGTTGGTCGAGGCGGATGCCGAGCGGCCGTATCTGGCGGTCGCCGAAGGGCGTGCGCCGGACATCAACGCCACCAGGACCGGGACGCTCGGCGACGCCACCGCGCTGGCGGACGAGATCATCGCGGCCCTGGAAGCGCGGGAGATCGACTCGGTCGTCATCGACGCGGCGGCGGAGCAGCAGGCGGCGCTGGTCGTGGCGCTCCAGGGCCGACTGGGTGCCCGGCAGCTGCCGATCGTGCTGACCCCGGAGGCTCTGACCCCGGCATTCGGTGATCTGCTCAGCAGCGGCGGGACCACCGCGGGGTGGTTGTACAGCGCGGGGACCGACTCCGGCGACCACGTGTCGGCGGCCGAATCGGAGCAGGGGGAGTACGGGGCCGTCTTCTTCGCGGCGCTGCGGTTGGCGGCGGGTGATGTCGACTGCCTGAATGTGTACGGCGACGACAGCTGTGCGGCGGGCGCACCCCGGGCCGATGTGGCCAGCCACGATGCCGCGGTGGCCCTGGTCCGGGCGGTGGACGAGGCGGAGTCGACTGATCCTGCGCAGGTGCGGGTCGCGCTCGAGTCGCTCCGGCTCGACCACACCGACGGCCTGGCTGGCCCGGCACTCGACTTCGGGCGGACCCAGGCGTTGTCGGACGACGACGTCGTGGTGCTGCACGCCTCGACCTCCGACCCGGGGCTGCGTCCGCTCGACCCCCAGGGTGCCGCGGCGGCGTCGCTGTTCTGGTTCGTCGGGAAGGCGTCGTGACCTCAACAGGTGTCGGGCGAGCTCTGGGCAGTCGGTACACCCTGACCGAGCGAATCGGTCAGGGCGCTTCCGGCGAGGTGTGGCGCGCGGAGGATCGACTGACCGGGGAATCGGTCGCGGCCAAGCTGCTCTGGCCGCAGCACAGCTCAGACCCGGAGATCCTGGCCCGGTTCGTCAACGAGCGGTCGGTGCTTCTGGGGCTCGACCACCCGCACATCGTCAAGGTGCACGACTTCGTGGTCGAGGGCCAGGACCTCGCGATCGTGATGGACCTGATCGAGGGCCCGAGCGTCGGCAGTGTGCTGCAGGAACAGCGCACCCTACCGGCGTCGCTGGCGGTGCCACTGGCCGCCTCCGTGTTGGACGCCCTGGAGAGTGCGCACCGGCAGGGTGTGATCCATCGGGATGTGAAGCCGGACAACATCATGCTGGCCCGCCCGGGTGAGCCGTCGCCGGAGGACGTCCGCCTGGCCGACTTCGGCATCGCCGGGATCATGCTGGACGAGGCGGCACCGGCGACCGAGCTGATCGGCACCCCGAACTACATGCCGCCGGAGCTGGTCTCTTACGGCAAGTTCGGCCCCGCGTCGGATGTGTACGCGGTCGGCGTCGTGCTCTACGAGATGCTCAGCGGTCGTACTCCGTTCGCGGGGCTGGGGACGAATGTCACGATCGCGATGCGGCAGGTGAACGCGGCGCCTCCGCGATTGCCGATCGACGATGCGCTGTGGCGGATCATCGACCTGATGCTGGCGAAGGACCCGGCGCAACGGTCGTCGGCTGCCTCCACCGCGGGTCTGCTGCGACGGCTGCCGTCCGGGGTCCTGTCGACCGAGGCGCTGCCGGTGCAGGCGCTGCCGGAAGACTGGGTGGAGAGCACGATCGTGCTGCCGTCGAAGGTCGATGTCGAGCGTGCCCTCGGGGGCGTGGCATCCGCCGTACCGGATGACGCACCTGCTGCTGGCGGGATGGACGCGACGTCGATCAAGCCCATGAAGCCGTTGGGCCGTCCGACGCCGATGCTGGCCGAATCGGACCAGCCGGACGACTCCGGCGCCACCATGATGAAGGCGGCAGCCCGTCCGGACGCTCGGCTGGCCCCCCGGCGTCCGGAGCAGGCCCGGATGTCGACCGGCAGGAAGGTGCTGATCGGCGCGGGGTCAGCCGTGCTGATGGCGGGTGCCGGTCTGGTGCTCTGGCAGACGGGCGTGTTCGAGTCGAGCACCACCGACGCCGAGGTGGAGATCACGACGTCCGCCGCGCACCTCAGCGGGACGACGTCGCCCACCGGGCTGCGGATGGATCTGGATGCCGCCTATGACACGAACGCCGGCACGACCGGACTGACAGTGACGGTCTCCGCCGCGCCGAATGCTCCCCTGCAGGGAGACCTGTTGCTGGTCACGCCCGGCGTTGGTGGCACCGGCTGTGCGGAGGTGGCCGAGGAGCAGGGGGTCGTCGCACGGGTCAAGGCGTCGTCGGACGGCCTGGACATCGAGTGCGGCTACCGGCTGGAGGACGTCACGATCGCGGCGGGGCAGTCCACGACCATCGACCTGGCAGCGGACCTGGAGCTGGTCGGTGTCGACGGGACAGTTCCCGACGACTTCCACGACTGGCTGACCAGCGTCCAGCAAGCGACGGATGCCGGGCTGTCGGCGGCGACCGGGACGGTGTTCCCGATCCAACGCGTCAGCGGCATCCGGGTCGAGCCGACCGATGTCACCCTGACCGGCTCGTCCACCGTGGTGCCGTACCGCGTGCTGGCGACCTGGTCGTCGGGGGCGGAGGGCAGCGAGACCGAGCTGTTCACTCAGGACACCACGGACGGGATGGAGGTCGATCTGCTCACCTCGCTCACCGGGGGCACCGGGTTGGACGGTGTGACGGTCTCCGCCTGCAACGCTGCCCAGGTGATCGGCATCCGCGTGCTGGCCGAGCAGCCGGAGTCCAGCTGTGAGGTCGCGGTGAGCGTCGGTGCGCTGAGCTCCGGCGAGACGCCGTTCGGGATCAGGATGCGCTGAGCGGGTCGTCGAGCCCCCAGACCTCGCGGAGGGCCAGCCGTGCTGCGCGGTAGCCGGCCATCCCGTGCACCCCGGGGCCCGGCGGTTCGGAGGCGGAACAGAGGTACACCCCCTCGAGCCCGACCCGGTAGGGGCCGTGTCGCCACAACGGGCCGGCGAGCAGTCGACGCAGGGTGAGGGTGCCACCGGCGATGTCGCCCCCGATCAGGGAGCTGTTGTGCAGCGGCATCTGGGCGGCGGGGATGCCCTGGGCGGCGACCACGGTGTCCCGGAAACCGGGGGCGAACCGCTCCACCTGCCGTAGCACCATCGGCACCGGGTCGCGGGTGGATCCGAGCGGGACGTGAGCGTAGGCCCAGATCGGCCGCAGCTCGCCCTGGGCGCGATCCGGGTCGGCGACTGCCGGGTCACCGAGCAGGACGTAGGGATGCTCGGGGTGTTGGCCGCTGGACACCAGGCGTTCGGCGGCGTCGATCTGGCCGCGACCCCCTCCGAGGTGGGCGGTCGCTGACTCGCCGATCCGCGGGTCGGTCCACGGGATCGGTCCCCGCACCACCAGGTCCACCTTGGCAGCGGCACCCGGGCCCGCTCGGTGGCGGGACAACCGGTGCGAGGTCTCCGGTGCCAGGGCGCTGCCGAGGGCGGCTGCGACCGTTGGGGGAGCTGTCGCGAACAGGGTCGCGCGGGCCGGGGGAAGATCCGCTGGACCGCGCACCGGATGGTCGGTGATGATGCGGCCGCCGTGCGCCAACAGGTCCGCGATCAGCGCATCGGCGATGGCCTGCGAACCGCCGCGGGGGATCGGCCAGCCGGCACCCGTGTGGGCGAGCCCGGCGAGCAGCACCGCGGTTCCGGTGGCGGTCGGCCTGCGCAGGGGCGCGATCGCGTGGGCGGCTACCCCCGAGATCAGGCCGGCGGCATCGGGTGCCGTGGGCGGACGCAGGGTGAGGGTCGCGGTGGCGCGGGCGACGGCGACGGTCGGGGCGAGGACATCGGGCCGGAGCTGCGTGGTCGGTGACTCGAGCAACAGCTCGGCGACCCGGGCGCCGTGGTCGCCGAGCGGTCCGATCGTCCGGCGCCACCACGCCCCTCCTGCGAGGCTGAGCTCGTCGACGGTCCGCTCCAGGTCGTGCCACGCCACTGCGGCCCGGCCGCCGTCGAGTGGATGGGCGAAGGATGCCTCCGGGGTGAGCAGCTCGACCCGGTCTGCGAGTCCGAGCGCGCGGAAGAACGGCGACGCCCACGCCATCGGGTGCACCTCGGAACAGGGGTCGTGCCGGATGCCTTCGGCCAGGCCCAGGTCGACGGTGCGTGACCCGCCACCGGCTGTCGGTTGTCCCTCGAGGACGACGACCTCCAGCCCGGCACGCGCGAGGGTGACGGCCGCCGCGAGTCCATTGGGGCCCGAACCGACCACCACGGCGTCGCATGTCATGCCTCGACGGTAAGCGGAGCCGCAGCCGGGCGCAGGTCAGTCGGTCGTGGTCCACGCCGCCGCCGCCCGCGCCACCGACTCCGCCCACGGCGTCCCGACCACGCCGAACACCTCGGTGGTCACCGACGCGTCCAGCACGTACGGGCGCTCGAACTGCCACAGCACCTCGCGCAGCTCCCGGATGATCGGCACCACCGGCGTCAGCATCGCCACCGCCGCACCGGGCACCCGCCGCAGCCGCGGGGTCGGTGCGTCGACCTGCTCGGCCAGGTCGGTCAGCGCCTGCCGGAGGGTTCGCGGGGCGGCCGCCGGAACGTGCCAGGCCTGCCCCCAGGCCCGTTCGTCGTCCGCGGCGATGGCGAGCATCGCGGCCACGTCCTCGGTGTCGCTGAATGTGTGCGGCTGATCCGGGTCGCCGAAGACCCACGCGGTACGGCCGTGCAGGGTCGCATCGGCGTACCGGCGCAGGATCGCGCTGGCGACGGTCACCTCGGGCCCGATGTAGTCCGAGGCGCGGATCTCGGTGGCGCGGATCCGTCCCGCGCGGTGCCGATCCAGGGCGTCCTGCCACATCCGGTTGCGCAGGCGGCCCTTGTGTCCGGTGGCGGCCAGGGGGAGATCGCGGCTGATCGGCACGTCGACCGGTCCGTAGCCGTAGAGGTTGCCCAGGGTGACCAGCGTGGCGTCGCTGCGTTCCGCCGCGGTGAGCAGGGCGGCGGCCAGCGGCGGCCATTCGGCTTCCCAGCGGGTGTAGTCGCCGGGGTTGGCGCAGTTGACGATCGTGGCCGCACCGGTGGCCAGCGCGGTGAGACGCTCCGGATCGGTGGCGTCGGCGGCGATCCGGGTGACCTGCGGCAGATCGGGGCCGCGGCCGGAGCGGGTGACGACGGTGACGGTGTCTCCGTCGGCGGCCAGGCGGCGGGTGAGGGCGCTGCCGATCGGCCCGGCGCCGACGACCAGACGGTGTGCCATGCTGACTCCTTGTGTGAACAGTGTTCGCGGATGTGAGCACTGTTCACCTTTTGCGCCGGAAGTGCAAGGCTCGGATGGCTGGGGTCGTTCATCCAGTGCTGGGAGATGAAAGGCTGGGGCCGTGGTGGAACACGAGGGCGTCCGTGCGCGGGCCAGACGGGAGTCGGTCCGCAGGATCGCCGACACCGCCCGCGCCCAGCTGGCCGAGGTCGGAGCGGCAGGGCTCTCGGTCCGGGCCGTCACCCGGGAGCTCGGCATGGCGCCGTCGGCGGTGTACCGGTACTTCCCGAGCCGGGACGCGCTGCTCACCACCCTGATCGTCGATGCCTATGCCGGACTGGCCGACGCAGTGGCCGCGGCCGAGAGTGTGGTGGACCGTGCCGACCTGATCGGGCGGTGGCGGGCGGTGTTCCGCGCCGTCCGCGAGTGGGGGCTGGCGCGGCCGCACGAGTACGCGTTGATCTACGGGTCGCCGGTGCCCGGGTATGTCGCACCGGAGGAGACGGCCGAGCCGGCATCACGGGTGCCGGTGCTGCTGGCCGGGATCGCCTGCGAGGCATGGGCCGCCGAACTCGACGGAGCCGCGTCGACGGCCGCACCGAGGACCGTGGCCAGGGTCGAACCGAGGGGCGAGGCAACGGCCGAGCCGACAGCAGGGCCGAGGACCGATGTCGAGTCACGCGCCGAACTGGCCGCCGCCTTCGCCGCCGACTCGGCGCAGCGCACCACCGGTGGATTGGTGGCGGATGCCGAGCGGCTGATCGACTTCCTGCGGGTGGCCCGCCCGGATCTGGAGCTGCCCGAGGTGCCGGCCGAACGGGCGCTCGCGGTGATCGACGGCTGGACGGAGCTGGTGGGGACGGTGACCTTCGAGCTGTTCGGGCACTACCGCCGGGTGATCGACGCCCGGGCCGAGCACCTGGACGCCGTGGCCCGTCGCACCGCCGAGCGCGCAGGGGTTAGCTGACCGCGCACCGGATCGCAGAGCGCGCTGGGGTCGGCCGATGGCGTCGCTCGGATTCAGATCGCCAGGTCGTCGATCACCTCCGCCCCGGGCAGTCGGGCCAGGAGGCTGCCCGGGAGTGCGAGCTTCGACCGGCGCAGCCCGGACCCGATGATGACCAGGTCCTCCGCCTCCGGGTTCGGCGCCACGACGCGGGAGTCGATCAGCACCCGGTACTCCTCCGGGAGTCCGATCGGGGTGATGCCGCCGTACTCCATCCCGGAGTCGGCGACCGCCCGATCCATCGGCAGGAAGGACGCCTTGCGCACGTCCAGCAGGCGCTTGACCGCGTTGTTGACATCCGCGCGGGTGGTCGCGCGCACCACGGCGGCGGCGATCCGTTCCTGCCCCTCGCGCTTCCCGGCCACCAGCACGCAGTTGCCGGAACCTGACAGCGGCAGGTCGTAGGCCTCGGTGAGCGCGGCGGTGTCGGCCAGCTCCGGGTCGATCGCGGTGACCACCAGGGCGGTCGCCACCTCCGGCTCGGCGGCGGCCCAGGCGGTGATGGCGGCGGCGGTGGGTGCGGCGAGTAGGTCGAGGTGGTCGACGGCGGGGTGCCAGGTCAGGCTTCCGAGAGACATGGCGGCAGGCTAATCCGCCCCACCGACGGTCGGCACCGATCGTCCAGGTCGGTGGGGACGACGCGCGGCCCGCCCGGCTGTGGACAGCTGAGCGGGCCGCGATCACGGGTCAGTGCGCGTAGGTCGGGGTCAGGGTCGCGCGGGCGATGGTGTGGAACAGCGCGGTGAAGGCGGCGGCGGTCGGTGTGGCGTCCGAGCCGAGGTCCAGGTGCTCCACGTCCAGGGCGTGCACCGCGAACACGTAGCGGTGCGGACGGTCACCCTTCGGCGGCGCCGCGCCCAGGTAGCCGACGCCGCCCCCGTCGTTGCGCAGCTGGATCGCGCCGGTCGGCAGCAGGCCGCTCTCGGGGTCGCCGGCACCCTGCGGCAGGGAGAGGGTGCTCGCCGGCACGTTCACCACCGTCCAGTGCCAGAACCCGGCGGGGGTCGGGGCGTCCGGGTCGAAGCAGTTCACCAGGAACGACCGGGTCTCCGGCGGGAAACCTGACCACTCCAGTGCGGGGGAGATGTCTCCGCCGTCACCGGTGAACCGGGGGTCGAGCTGCTCGCCCTCTGTGGTATCGGTGCTGGTCAGATCGAAGGTGGGCACCGTCGGAAGCAGGGTGTACGGCTCCGGTGCCTGCGGGCGGTCGAGTGAGGACGACATGGCGCTCCTGAAGGTTGTCGGACGTCTGCGTCATCATGCCGCGCACGCTCCGCGGCCTCGACCGGAAGCCGGATTGACACCTCCGGCAGTGTCGGCGTCTACTGGCAGAATCGAACACATGTTCGAACAACTGCCATCGGGAGGAGGTGCGGGATGACGACGACCACGGATCGGGAGGAGCGGATCGCCCTGGCCCGGGCCGCCCTGGCCACCGCCGAACTGCGGACCGGTGCTCGGCAGGCGGTGTCGGAGCTGCGGCCCATGGCGTCACCGAGGGTGCCACCTCGGGCGGACACTCAGATGACGTCGATCCGCGCCGTCGCCCCGCCGCCGCCGACCTCGCAGACACCGACAGTCGCGTCGGCAGCCGCATCGACCGTCGCCTCGACCGTGCACCACGGGTCGGTGCTGCTCACCGATCGGCCACCCCTGCCGGCGCCCCCGGCGCTCACGCCCCTGCTGCCCGACGGCCTGCGCCGCGGCAGCACCATCGCCGTGCTCGGATCGACCTCCCTGGTGCTGGCCATGATCGCCGCCGCCTGCACCACCCGGGAGGCATGGGCGGCCGTGGTCGGACAACCGAGCATCGGACTGCTGGCAGCGCAGGAGGCGGGTGTCGGGCTGGACCGACTCGCCCTGGTGCCACGGCCCGGCCCCGACGCACCCAGTGTGCTGGCGGCGCTGCTGGACGGCCTGGACGTGGTGCTGGTCGGCCCGGGTGCCGCCCTGCGGGACACCGATCGTCGTCGACTGATGGCGCGGGCCCGGGACCGGGGGTCGGTGCTGCTGGCCACCACGCCCTGGCCCGGTGCGAGCTGCGTGCTCACCGTCACCGGTGGCCGATGGACCGGGCCGGGGGAGGGCGACGGACGTCTGCGAGCGCGCGAACTGCACCTGACCCGGACCGGACGGGGCGCCGCCGGGGGGCGCCCGGAGGAACTGAGCCTGGTCCTGCCCTACGACGGTCACACCGACCCCTACGGGCTGCCCGCCCCGGAGCAGCCGCGCATCCGGCGCACCGACACCGGCCTGCGGTTGGTCGGATGAGCACCCGCGCCGCACACACCGGCAGCCGCACCACGGTGGTCTGGGCGCCCGACTGGCCCGTGGTCGCCGCTCTGGAGGCCAGCGGCACCCCGCTGCACCACCCGGCCGCCGTGCTGGTCGGGTCCCGGGTGCACACCGTCTCCGCCCTGGCCCGTCGGGAGGGGGTGCGCCGGGGAATGCGCCGTCGTCAGGCCCAGTCGGTGTGCCCCGAGCTGGTGGTGCTGCCCGCCGACGACGACCGGGACGCCCGACTGTTCGAACCGATCGCCGCCGCGGTCGAGACGGTGGTGCCCGGCATCGAGGTGGTGCGTCCGGGACTGCTGTTGCTGCCCGCGGGCGGGGCAGCCCGGTTCCACGGCACCGAGGACCTGCTGGCCGAGCGACTGGTCTCCGCGGTGGCCGAACGCACCGGGCACGAGTGTCAGGTCGGCACCGCCGACGGCCTGCTCGGTGCACTGGTCGCTGCCCGCGCCGAACAGCGGGTCGCCGTGGGGGAGTCGGCCGCCTTCCTCGCCCCCCGCCCGGTGGACGAGTTGGTGGCGGCGGCCGTGCAGGACCAGCGCCCGGTGGTCGCCCTGATCGACCTGTTGCGCCGACTCGGCCTGCGCACCCTCGGGGACCTGGCGGCGCTGCAGGGGGCCGAGGTGCACGCCAGGTTCGGTGACTGGGGGAGCTGGGCCTGGACCCTGGCCCGAGGCGATGACCTGCGCCCACCCGCCCGCCGCCGCCCCGAGGCCGATCTGGAGGTGGACACCGCCCTGGACCCGCCCGCCTACCGGGTGGACACCGCGACCTTCGTCGGACGTCGACTGGCCGAGGAACTGCACGCCCTGCTGACGGCGCACGCGGTGAGCTGCGGGCGGCTGCGGATCGCCGCGCGCACCGACACCGGCGACGACCTGGTCCGTACTTGGCGCACCGACACCGGTGGACTCGGTGGGCTCACCGCGGCCCGGATCACCGACCGGATCCGGTGGCAGCTCGACGGCTGGCTGACCGCCGGTGCGTTGAGCGGCCCGGTCGACGCCGACGCTGACCAGCGGGACCCGGTGGGCATCGTGAGGCTCACCGTCACGGCGGAGGACGTCGCACCGGCCGGCGCCGAACAGGGTCGACTCTGGGGTGGTTCCTCCGGCGGTGACCTGCGCGCGCATCGTGCCCTGGACCGGGTGCAGGGGCTGCTCGGCGGTGACGGGGTGCTGACCGCCGTGGTGCAGGGCGGCCGCGATGTCCGGGACCAGGTGCACCTGCGCGCGTGGGGTGCCCAGCAGGAGGTCGCACGCCCGGCTGATCGCCCCTGGCCCGGTCGGCTCCCGGCACCCGCCCCGGCCACCGTGCCGGAGGAACCGTTCCCGGTGCAGGTGATCGACGCCGACGGCACCTCGGTGGGGTTCGACTCCCGGTTGCTGATGAGTGCCCCGCCCGCCCTGATCCGCACCCGGACCGCCGATCAGCGGACCACCGATCATCGGATCGCCGGCTGGGCGGGTCCGTGGCCGCTGGCCGAGGGGTGGTGGCAGGAGTCCGGTCCGCGGGTCCGGGTGCACCTGCAGGTCACCCTGGACGACGGTCGTGCCCTGCTCCTCGCCGCCCACCCGGACGGCTGGACCTGCGAGGCGGTCTATGACTGAGACCCCGCCCGACACCACGGCGCCCCGCTACGCGGAACTGCATGCGCACTCGGCCTTCAGCTTCCTGGACGGCGCGAGCCAACCCGAGGAACTCGCCGCCGAGGCGCACCGGCTCGGGCTGACCGCCCTGGCCCTGACCGACCACGACGGGCTGTACGGCGTGGTGCGGTTCTCCGAGGCATCCCGTCGAGTGGGGATGCCGACGGTCTTCGGCGCCGAACTGCACCTGCCGGTGCCCGATCCGACCGGACCCGACGTCCTGGACCCGCCCACCGGCACCCCTGACCCGCGGGCGATCCACCTGCCGGTGCTGGCCCGCGGCGCCGACGGGTACCGGGCACTGTCCCGCACCATCGCCGAGGCACATCTGTCGGCCGGGGTGAAGGGCGCCGCGCACTACCGCTGGTCCGATCTCGCCGAGGCGGCCGCCGGGCAGTGGGTGCTGCTGACCGGGTGCCGTAAGGGGCCGGTCCGTCAGGCGCTGAACGGTGGCCCGCAACCCGGCCCGGTCACCGCCGCCGGGATCGACCGCGCCCGCACCGAGCTGCACCGGCTGATCGGTCTGTTCGGCGCGGAGAACGTCGTGGTCGAGATCACCGAGGGCGGCGGTCCCTACGACGGGGAGATCGCCGACGCCCTGGCCGCCCTGGCGGACGAGTGCGGGCTGCTGCTGGTCGCCACCGGCAACGTGCACTACGCCAGCCCCGTCGACGCCGATCTGGCGGCGGCGTTGGCGGCGGTCCGGGCCCGATCCGGGATGGAGGAGCTGGACGGCTGGCTGCCCGGCGCGCCCAGCGCACACCTGATGTCCGCCGCCGAGATGCTGCACCGGCACCGCCGCCATCCCGAGGCGGTGGGCAACGCCGCCGACCTGGCGGACGAACTCGCCTTCGACCTGCACCTGGTCGCACCGCAGCTGCCGCCGTACCCGGTCCCGGCGGGGCACACCGAGGCGAGCTGGCTGCGGGAGCTGGTCTGGCAGGGCGCCGCCGCCAGTTACGGACCGCGCGACGACGAGCGGGTCGCCGGTGCCTATGCGCAGTTGGAGCACGAGCTGCGCGTGATCGAGGACCTCGGGTTCCCGGGGTACTTCCTGGTCGTCTTCGACCTGGTCGACTTCTGTCGGCGGGAGGGCATCCTCGCGCAGGGTCGTGGGTCGGCGGCGAACTCCGCCGTCTGCTACGCCCTGCGGATCACCGCCGTCGACCCGGTCAGCCACCACCTGCTGTTCGAACGCTTCCTCGCTCCGGAACGCGACGGGCCGCCGGACATCGACGTCGACATCGAGTCCGCCCGCCGGGAGGAGGTGATCCAGTACGTCTACGCCACCCACGGGCGCACCCATGCGGCACAGGTGGCGAACGTCATCTCCTACCGGGCGCGGTCGGCGATCCGGGACGCCGCCCGCGCGTTGGGTTACGACACCGGTCAGCAGGACGCCTGGAGCAAGTCGATCGAACGCTGGGGCACGCTGCGTGGTCCGCAGCCGAAGCACCCCTGGTGGTCGGCGGCCGGTCGGAGCGAGCAGCTGAACGCCCAGCAGCAGTACGCCCGCCAGCAGCGCGACCCGGACGGGGTGGTGTGGGGCTGGAACCACGAGACCCTCGACGAACTCCGCCCCGCCGGTGCCCCCACCGCCGACGGGCACGACGTGGTGCCCGCTCATCGGCCGCCCCCGGCCAGTGACCTCGCGGAGATCCCGGCGCAGGTGATCGACCTGGCCGACCGCCTGCTCCGGCTGCCCCGTCACCTGGGCATCCACTCCGGCGGCATGGTGATGTGCGACCGGCCGGTGATCGAGGTCTGCCCGGTGGAATGGGCGCGGATGGAGGGCCGCACCGTCCTGCAGTGGGACAAGGACGACTGCGCCGACGCCGGGCTGGTGAAGTTCGACCTGCTCGGCCTCGGGATGCTGACCGCGCTGCGGCTGGCGTTCGCCGAGGTCGCCGCCCGCGGTGGTCCCCAGCTGGACCTGCACGATCTGCCGAGCGAGGACCCGCTGGTCTACGACCTGCTCTGCGCCGCCGACACGGTCGGGGTGTTCCAGGTGGAGTCCCGGGCGCAGATGGGCACCCTGCCCCGACTCCAACCGCGCAGCTTCTACGGCATCGTGGTCGAGGTCGCGCTGATCCGGCCCGGTCCGATCCAGGGTGGTTCGGTGCACCCGTACATCGAGCGGTACCAGGGCCGGGAACCGGTCACCTACCTGCACCCGAAGCTGGAGAAGTCGCTCGAACGCACCCTCGGCGTCCCGCTGTTCCAGGAACAGCTGATGCAGATGGCCATCGACGTCGCCGACTTCACCCCGGCGGAGGCCGACCAGCTGCGCCGGGCGATGGGCTCCAAGCGCAGCCTGGACAAGATGGAGGCGCTGCGGGAGCGACTGATGGCCGGGATGGCGCGCAACGGACTGGACGCCCAGGTCCGCGAGGAGGTGTTCGAGAAGCTCAAGGCCTTCGCCGACTTCGGTTTCCCCGAGTCGCACGCCTACTCCTTCGCCTTCCTGGTCTACGCCAGCGCCTGGCTCAAGGTGCACCACCCGGCGGCCTTCTACGCCGGACTGCTCGCCGCGCAGCCGATGGGCTTCTACTCCCCGCAGACCCTGGTCGCCGACGCCCGGCGGCACGGCATCACGGTGCTGCGCGCCGACGTCCAGCACTCCGTGTCGCTCGCCTCGGTGGAACGCACCGGACCGGAACCCGACGGGGGTGAACCACCCCTGACCCCGCTGCGCTCCGGGGTGGCCGGCACCGAACCGGTCGGGCCCGCGCTGCCCGTCGCCGCCCACGACGCCGACGGGCCGGTGACGGTCCGGGGCTTCGGTGCCGACCCCGACCCCACCCGAGGCTCCGGGTCGCCCCCGGGCGCCCGCCGCGGTCTGGCCGTCAGGATCGGCCTGTCGTCGGTGCGTGGTGTGGGGGAGAAGGTCGCCGAACGCCTGGTCGCCGAGCGCGAGGCCCACGGGCCGTTCGCCGATCTGCGGGACCTGGTGCGCCGGGTCGAACTGAGCACCGCCCAGTTGGAGGCCCTGGCCACCGGTGGTGCCCTGGAATCCCTCGGCGTCACCCGGCGGGAGGCGCTCTGGGCGGCCGGGGCGCTCGCCCAGGAGGGGCCGGACACCCTGCCCGGCGTCTCGGTCGGGGTCGCCGCGCCCACCCTGCCCGGGATGAGCCAGGTCGAGCTCGCCGCCGCCGACGTCTGGGCCACCGGGGTGAGCGTCGACTCCTACCCGACCGAGTTCGTCCGGGACGCCCTTGACGGTGCCGGGGTGCTGCGGGTGTCCCAGGTGTTCGAGCACGACCCCGGTCGCCGGGTGGCGGTGGCCGGGGTGGTCACCCACCGGCAACGACCCGGCACCGCCAACGGCGTCACCTTCCTGTCCCTCGAGGACGAGACCGGGCTGCTCAACATCGTGTGCAGCACCGGTCTGTGGCAACGCTTCCGGCACACCGCCCGCACCGCCCGCGCGATGGTGATCCGGGGCCGGGTGGAACGCGCCGACGGGGCGACCAACCTGATCGCCGAACACCTGGCACCGATGTCGTTGAAGGTCGCCAGCACCTCGCGGGACTTCCAGTGACGACACCCCGCAACGTGCCGCGTCCGCAACCTGCCCGCCCACCACGACGTGCCGCTCGTCCCCGACGTGCCATCGTCTCTCGACGACGTGCCCGCCCCTCGACGCGCCCGCCTCCCGGTGCGATGCTGCGAGGCATGCAGCTCGACGACATCCCGGTCCGGACCCTGCGCGGGGAGGACACCACCTTCGGCGACCTGGTCGACGGTCGCCTCGCCCTGGTGGTCAACGTGGCATCCCGGTGCGGCCTCGCCCCGCAGTACGAACAGCTGGAGGCGATGCACCGCGAGTACGGCCCGCGCGGCTTCACCGTGGTCGGGGTGCCGAGCAACCAGTTCCTGCAGGAGCTCTCCGACGGCGAGGCGATCGCCGAGTACTGCTCGACCACCTGGGGCGCCACCTTCCCGATGCTGGAGAAGACACCGGTCAACGGCCGTCGCGCCCACCCGCTGTACCAGGAGCTGACCAAGGCACCGGACGACTCCGGCAAGGCCGGGCGGATCACCTGGAACTTCGAGAAGTTCCTGGTGGCACCGGACGGTCGGGTGCGCCGGTTCCGGCCGCGGACCGTGCCGAACGCGCCCGAGGTGCTGGCGGCGGTGGAGGAGCTGTTGACCCCGGTGGCCGACTGACCTACGCACCCCCGTGGGCGGCCCTGCTCGCGGTCGACTGCGAACCGGGCTGCCGCGGCGACGGAGTGGGCACCGCAGGTCGGCGAGCAACGGGGCTCGCCGACGAGCTCGGCTCATCGCGGATGGGGGCGAGTTCGGCCAAGACGCAAACTCGATCGCCGAATCGCCCACGCCGCGCCAGTAGCCATGGCACGATCGAACGTGCTGGACCATCGCGGTGTTGCCTGGTTGAGTCAGGGGGAAAATGGACTTCTGTGTGTTCGTCGAGCCACAGCAAGGTTCCACGTACGACGAGCAGTTGAGTTTCGCGCGTGCCACCGACGAACTCGGATTCCACGGGTTCTTCCGCTCGGACCACTACCTCCCGGTTGGTGAACGGCGTGGCGCAGCCGTGCCGCCGACAGATGCGTGGATCACCTTGGCCGGGTTGGCGCGGGAAACCAGCAGAGTGCGTCTGGGCACGCTAGTGTCGCCCGCCTCACTGCGTCATCCGGCGCACCTGGCGATTGCATCCGCGCAGGTGAATGCGATGTCCGGTGGTCGAGTGACCCTGGGTATCGGCGCGGGATGGTTCGAAGAGGAACAACGCGCCTACGGGATTCCGTTCGATCGGCCACGCTTCGATCGGTTCGAGGAGCAGGTCACGATCATCCGAGGGCTGCATAGGACCGCACCCGACGCCGAGTTCTCGTTCGATGGCGAGCACTACCAGGTGCGGTCTGCACCGGGACTTCGATCTGCGGCCGGGGTTCCCCGGCTGGTGGTGGGTGGTCGCGGCGAGGTGCGTACGCCTGCTCTGGCCGGTGCCCACGCGGACGAGCTGAACGTCGGTTTCGTCCGGCCGGACATCGCGGCTGACCGGTACCAGCGGGCGCGAGCTGCCTGTGCGGCACACGGTCGGGACCCTTCGGAGCTGCTCCTGTCGGTCGCCCTGGTGGTCTGTCTCGGGACGGGCGAGGAGCTGACTCGACGTGCCGCGGCGATCGGCAGGGGCGTGGCGGAGTTGCGTGCGACCGGGCTGGCCGGTGACCCGGCGGCGATCGTCGCGAAGATCGCGTCCTACCGCGCGCACGGTGTCGGTCGAATCTATCTCCAGTTCCTGGACCTGAGCGATCTCGACCATCTTGAGCAGGTCGCATTACAGGTCATACCTGAAATCGAGTGTTCCTGACGGTTCACCGCGATCAACAATCAGTGTAGTCTCACAAGAGAAAGAAAACCGGCGCGACGCTGAGGGGGCCGAAGGTGGTCTTTAATTGGCGTGCCCAATTCTCCCACCATGAACGGATGCCGAATGTCGGAATGGAACGCACAGACGTACGGTTCTCGCTGGTCGGGCATCTACGACGGGCTGCCGTGGCCTGAGCCCAGCGAAACGGTCGACTTCCTCGCTGAATGGGTCGGATCTGGGCCTGTGCTCGAATTGGCGATCGGCACAGGGCGGGTGGCGATCCCACTTGCGCGGCGTGGTGTCGAGATCGAGGGAATCGACACCTCGGACGAGATGATCGCCGCCCTGCGCGCCAAAGAGGACCAGGAGCAGATCGTCGTCCATCAGGCCGACATCGGCTCATTCACGCTCGACCGCCAGTATTCGATGGCCTTCCTGATCCTCAACACGATCTACGCGCTCCAGTCGCAGGAGGAGCAGATCAGCTGCTTCGAGAGCGCCGCGTCGGTGATCGAACCCGGTGGGCACTTCATCGTGGAGGCGTTCATGCCGGACCCGACTCGGTTCCGGCGAAACTCGTGGACGCAGGTGCACGACATCGGCCTGGACCACGTGTTGATCGAAGCTGACAAGCACGACCCGTCCACCCAGCAGATCCTGGAGCAGCACATCCACATCCGGGACGGCAAGATCGAGCTCTACCCAGCGTTCCTGCGTTACATCTGGCCCTCCGAGATGGACCTGATGGCACGACTCGCGGGGTTCTCCCTGGTCCACCGCTACGGGAGCTGGACCAAGGATCCGTTCACCGCGCGCTCCGGGCAGCATGTCTCGGTCTATCGCCGTGACTGAACAGGTCGGCACCGGCTCCGCCGCCGATGTGAGCGCCGAGGCGCGCCGGATGATCCTGCGGTACGCGCATCAGCGGACCATCCACGTCGGCTCCTCGTTGTCGGTGGTCGACATCCTCGCGGCGGCGCTGGATCCCGCCACCGAGGGTCCGGTCGGCACTGTGATCCTGAGTAAGGGTCACGGCGTGTGGGCCTGGTACGCGGTGCTCGCAGCGCTCGGTGAGTCCCGCTATGCCGACGCCACCGAGCTGCCCGGCCACCCCCACGAGGGGTACCCGGGGATCACGGTGTCCACCGGCTCGCTGGGGCACGGTCTGGCGATCGGCTGCGGAGTCGCCGAGGGGCGCGCCCTCTCCGGGAGCGACGAGGCCGTCGTGGTCGTGATGGGTGATGGCGAACTCGACGAGGGCACCGTCTGGGAGTCCGCCGCGTATGCGTCCCGGAGGGGACTGCGGCGGCTGGTCGCCGTGGTGGACCTCAACGGCCTCCAACAAGAAGGCCCGACTCAGGACGGTCCGACCGGGCACCTCGCCGAGCGACGCTGGCAAGCGTTCGGCTGGCAGGTGTTCCGGGCCGACGGCCATGACGTGGACGCGCTGCGCCGGGTGCTGCTCGACGCCCGGAACGCGGGACCGGCCGTCGTGCTGGCGTTCACGGTGAAGGGGAAAGGCGTGAGCTTCATGGAGCACCAGCCCGCATGGCACACCGGGACACTGGACGACGCCCAGTACGCCGCCGCCCTGAACGAGATCGCTCGATGACGGACCTGGAGACGATGCCGGCACGTCCCCGGCAATCGATGCGTCCGCCGATCGCCGGGCTCCTGGCATCGATGGGCGATGCCGATCCGAATCTGGTCGTGCTCGCGGCCGACGGCCGCGCCCTGGCTCTGCCGTTCGCCGCACGGCACCCGGACCGGTTCTTCGACGTGGGCATCGCCGAGGCGACCGTGATGGGGGTCGCCGGAGGGCTGGCACGGGCTGGGCATCGTGTCGTGGTGTGCGGGATGGCCCCGTTCCTGGTGCGCCGGGCGGTGGAGCAGATCCGGCTCGACGTCTGCGGTCCCGGACTCGACGTGACGATCCTCGCCGTGGGTGGCGGTGTGGGGTACGGCGGACTCGGATCGAGTCACCACGTGCCCGAAGACCTCGGAACCATGATGGCGATGCCGCACACCCGGGTGTTCTGTCCGGCCGACATACCCGATGCGCTCTGGGCTGTCGAGCGGGCGATCACCGGATCCGGCCCTGCCTACGTGCGCCTGGCGGCTCGGGAGGTGGCAGCGGTGCACGACGAGGAGTCGCTGCCCTCTGCCCAAGGTATCCGTGGCGGTGGTGATCGACCGGAGGTCGTGGTGATCGCGACCGGCAGCACGGTGGGACCCGCCCACGAGGCGGTGCGGCGCGCACAGGCGGTCGGCATCTCCAGCGGTGTGCTCGAACTGGTGCAGGTCTGGCCCTTCCCGTACCGGGCGGTTGCGGACCAGCTCAGGTCGGCGCGCCGGATCGTGGTGGTGGAGGAGCACCTGGCGGGGTCCGGCGTCGGTGCGCGGACCGCGTTGGCGCTCTGCGGCCGGTGGCACGGCACTGCCGCGTTCCTGGCGATTCGGGAGGGACCGACCCCGCCCGGTGAGATCGAGGCTTTGGCACGGCACTACGGCATCGACGCGGACTCCGTCCTGCACGCGATGACCGATCAGGGGGATGGGGGACTGTGATGCGGATCGTGATGGGTGCTCAGAGCTGCGGTTTCGGACCGGTGTCGAAGCTGACGGCGATCTCGCGACTGCTGGACCACGCGGACCGGGTGTTCGTGGGGACCACGGTGGCTGCTGACTTCGCGGAGCAGAACGCCGACGCCTACGACCACCTGATCGACGAGGGGGCCAGTGCGGCCGAGATCGCGCGGGAGATCGAGCGCGCCGACTGGGTGGTGTCGGTGATGAACGTCGACCTGGTCTTCTCGGCGCTAGCGGCAGGTACCCCGGTGCTCCTGATCGACAGCCTGTTGGCGTTCTGGCTGGTGGAACGCGACCCGGCCGAGATCGCCGAGGTGGTCGGCAGGATCCGCGCTGCGGGATTCGACGACTGGCGCACAACCCTGTCGGTGCTCACCCCACACGAGCAGGTGTTCGCGGCCCACCTGGCCGCGACGGCCTCGATCGCACAGAACTTCCCCGGTGTGCCCGAGCGGATCGAGCAGCTGACGGCGCTCGGTGCCGCGAGACCGACGCTCTCCGGTGCGATCGTCGACGAGGTCGGCCTCGCCTTGCCCCAGCCCGAACCGGACGGTCTCGACCTGCTGGTGAACATCGGAGGGTTCAAGAACTTCTTGCTGGATTACGACACGCACAACGAATACGTGCGCCTGATCTCGCGCTGGATCCCGGAACTGGTCGCCCGGCACCCGCAGTTCCGCCGAGTCGCCGTGTGCGGTGGCGCCTACAGCGGCTCCCGTGGCTACACCGAGCTGGTCGGTGGTGGCGAGGTCACGTTCGGCTGTCTTCCCCAGCGCGAGTTCATGTCCGCGCTCGCGTCCGCGCGGGCGTATCTGGTGACGCCAGGGCTCACGGCGCTGCACGAGTCGATCGCCCTCGGCCGGTTCCCGTTGGCACTGCCCGAGGAGCACTACGGCCACATCACGAACCTGGCGGGCCTGTCAGGCACCAGATTCGGTGCGGACGGCCTCCGGTTCGACGATCTGATCGACGGCTACGCGGTCCCGGCCGACGACTTCGCCGGGACGGCCGCGATCGCCGATCACGTGGGGCGGCTGCTGGCGGACGAGGGCGCCTACCGGCGGTTCGCCGACCGGGCGACAACGGGGATTGCGCGGTATCTGGGCCTGAGCGACCAGCAGCGGCAGGACGGCGTACGCGAACTGCGCGACCGACTCCTCGGCCCTACTTTCGCGGAGGCGTTGCGCGAGGCGGCCCCCGACCTGGTCGCGGGAGCGATGAGCCGTCCGCTCGTGAGCCGTCGATGAGCGCCGTGACAGGGGAGGCGGTCGAGCGGGTCACGGCCCAGCTGATCGATCTGCTCGGTGACAGGCTCGACGGTGAGCCGCAGTTCCGTCAGTGGATTCCGCGCAGCGAACGCCGACACCGACAGCGGCTGTTCGTGGGCGTCGCTGTCGCCGGTGTCCCGCGGTTCGTCGCCAAGGTGGCGCTCGACCCCGCGGATGCGAAGGTGTCGGGCGAGTGGGCGAATCTGATGGCGCTCCGCGGCCGGATCGACGTCCCTGAGCCGATGGGTCCGATCGAACGAGGCTTCGTCATGGGTCACGTCGGCACCGGCGACCTCCCGACCGCCCTCGCCGACGCGGACGCCGAGCGGTGGCACGAGCTGCTCCAGCGATCGGTGGCGACGGCGGCCACGGTGCACGGGTCGGTCCCCGTCGCGGTCGGGGCGCCGACGGGCGGCACGCACGACCTGTCAGGACTCCCCGACGTCACCCTCTCCGCGGTGGCGCGCAGCCGACGTGGCCCGGTACACGGGGACCTGGGTCCGTGGAACGTCCAGGTGGACGAGGCAGGGGCCACCCGGCTGCTGGACTGGGAGGACTACCAGCCTGATGGCCTGGTCGGGCTCGACGTGCTGAATCTGGTGCTGACCGCCGGTCTGATCGCCTATCCCGCCTACCGTGAACGTGGATTCGCGTGGCTGTTCGACCGGATGTACGGAGACGAGGGCCCGTACCAGAGCGCCGCACGCTCGGCGTTACAGCGCTACGGCGAGCTCACCGGTGAGTCACCCGAGCACGTCCTCGCACTGACGCCGGTGTTCTGCGCCGCGATGGAACACCGGATCGCGGCGGAGGGGCGGCCCACCGAGCATCTGTTCTTCGGCCCCCTGCGTCGGCGGTTCACGGCTCGCCCGGACGAGCACCTGGCGGTGGGTCGATGAACGCCGCCCCGGTCCAGGACGCCGTGGTGATCGGTGCGGGACCCTCGGGGCTGTTCGCCGCCTGGCGACTGGCCACTGGTGGTGCCCGGGTCACGCTGCTGGAGGCGGGTGGCGGGATGCGAGCCAGCTTGTGCGCGAAGGTCGAGGCGCAACGCCAGGGCCGCACGGTCAGGGAAGCTGAGAAGTTCCGCTTGCAGTGCCACCGCTGCGATTGCCTGACCGGGGTGGGTGGTGCCGCCTTCCACTTCGACACGAACCTCGGGTACGTCGGCGGACTGTCCCGATCCAAGATTGAGGTTCAACCGGATGGGCGACGCCGGTCCTACAGCGGGCTGGAACGCGCGCTGGGGGACTTCGACCGGGCGTCCGCAGCGGTCGCCGACATCTACCGCCTGATGCGTCAGATGGGCGTGGCGGTTCCCGAGGCCGACGACACCCCCCGCCAGACCCCGACCGTGCCGCCGGAGGGGTTCGACGTCGCTGACGCCTCGACCTCGGTGGCGATCACCGTCGACGAGTCGCTGCTGCTGGTCGACGCCCTGCTGGACGCCGCGGTCGCCGCCGGTGCGGACGTGCGGCTCGCGGCCAGGGCCGAGCAGGTGGAACGTGTCGAGGACGGCACATGGATGGTGCGGGTGAACGGTGCGGAGATCCGCACCCGGTCGGTCATCGTCGGTGTCGGCAAATTGGGCGTCGGGTGGGTGACAACGCTGCTGGACGCGGTAGGGGCCGAATATCGGTCGAGCGGCCGGGTCGATGTCGGGGTGCGGGTGGAGACGCTGGCGCAGATCGCGGCCCCGCTCACCGATGGATGCCTGAACCCGAAGCTGACCTTCGTGAACCCGCGCGACGAGCCGGTGCGCACGTTCTGCGTCTGCGAGGGCGGGCGGATCATGCAGTACGCCTTCGGCGACGCGGTGGTGCTGGACGGGCAGCACTGCATCACCACGCCGACCCGGCGCACGAACTTCGGTGTCATCACCACCGCCGCCGTCCCCGACGGGACCTCCGGCACCGAGTTCGCGTTGGACTACGCGCGTCGAGTCACCCGTGCCGGGGGCGGGCTCCCGGTGGCCCAGTCGCTGGTGGAGCTGCTCGGCGGTGCGCTGGGGGGCGAGCGTCCCGGGACCAGCCTGGTGCGGGCCGCTTGGACAGACCTCGGTGCGGTGCTCGGACCCGGAATGGTGGACGACGTGCGCCGGATGAGCGAGCTGCTCGAACCGATGATGCCCGGCCTGATCGGTCCGGAGACGGTCGTGGCCGCCCCGGTGATCGAACGGGTGTTCCCCGACATCGTGCTCTCGCATGATCTGGAGAGCACTGCGCCGGGCTTGTACTTCGTCGGGGACAGCTCGTCGAAGATCATCGGAGTGACGTATGGCGCGGCGACCGGGGTCGTCGCGGCGGATGCGGTCCTCCAGCGATGAAGGGGGATGCCGTGCGACCTGTGCAGCAGGCGAGTGACGACAGGTGGCCGGTTCCGGCCTGGCAGGACGTGCTGCGCGCTCACCCGGGCAGCTCACCGGCAACGCTGCTCCTGGCAGCGCTCAGCGTGCTGCTCGACCGGCACGGTCGTCGCGACCCGGTAGGTCTGGGCGCGGATACCGGGCCCGGCACCGCGGCGCTGGCCTATCTCCAGTCGCAGGGGGCGGAGGCGACCTGGAGCGGGCTGTTGGCTGCTGTCGAGTCAGCGGCTGCCGACACCGGGCGGGTGCGGCCTCGGGTCGTGGTGGACGACGGCAGCGATGTGGCCGACGCCGAAGTCCGGTTGCAGCCGGGGGTGGCGGAGGTCGACGTCTGGGTCGACGCCCCGATCGATGACTGTGTGCCGGAGCTGCTCGGCGAGCAGCTCGCCCAGCTGGTTGCGCACTGGTCGACCGACACGGTGCCGCCGTTGGGCCGACTGGACGTCCTGACCCCCGCCGAACGGGTCGCCAACGGCGGAACACCGGCGCGCCTGCCGGACTATCCGGCCCTCACCCTGCACCAGTTGGTCAGGCTGCAGGCGTGGCGTACCCCGGACGCTCCCGCCCTGCTCGACGAGCACACATCGATCAGCTACCGGGAGCTCGACCACGCGTCGTCGGTTCTGGCTGGTCGGCTGGTCGCCGCGGGCGTCGAGGTCGGTGCCGCTGTCGGCGTGTGCGCCGAGCGGTCGTTCGAGTTGTGCGTGGCGATCGTCGCCACACTCAAGGCCGGTGCCGCGTTCGTCTTCCTCGACCCGGAACTGCCACCGCAACGGCTGCACCAGCTTGTCGGGGTGTGCGGGGCGACGCACCTGATCATCGGCGGCGGTGCCCCCGAGTCCGTGCCGACGGACGCTGTCGTGGTCGAGATGCCGGCGATGGCGGAGCTGCTCGCCGCGCCGAGCCAGGACGACCCGGCGGTGGCGGTCACGTCGCGCGACCCGGCCTACGTGCTGTTCACCTCCGGATCGACCGGTGTCCCCAAAGCGGTGCGGCGATCCCACCACCTGCACACCAGTCGGATCTTTCTGGAACAAGGCAGGTACCCCCAGGGCCCGGGTGATCGGCACCTGTTCAAGCTGCCGTTGAGCGCCCGCGAATTCTTCTGGCCGCTGGCCACCGGGGGCGCTTGTGTGGTGGTCCCCCCAGGGGACGACCGCGACGATCAGCGCCTGCTCCGGATCATGGAGCGGTGCGAGGTGTCGGTGCTGAGCATCGTGCCGTCGATGCTGCGGGTGCTCGTCGCCGATGCCGGCTTCGCGGCACTGCGTTCGCTCCGGCACGTCTTCGTCGGCGGGGAGGCGCTGCACAGCGATCTGGAGTCCCGGGTGCGGGAGCTGGGACCCCAGGTGCACACCACTTACACCTTGACCGAGGCGGATTACGTCAGCCATCGAGGCGGTCCGGCGGTCCAGACCGACAGCAGCGTGGTGAACATCGGACGGCCCCTCGACATGCGGGTGTATGTCTGCGACCCGGTGGGTCGTCGGGTGCCAGTGGGCGCTGTGGGGGAGATCTGGGCCGGCGGCCCCGGGCTCGCTGACGGCTACCTCGGTGACCCCGACCGGACGGCTGAGCGGTTCATCGCGAATCCGTTCGACGATCCGCAGGTGCGCACGGTGTTCAAGACCGGTGACCTGGCCACCGTGCTGGCGGACGGCACCCTGATGTTCGGCGGGCGGGCCGACCACCAGGTCAAGATCCGGGGTCAGCGGGTCGAACCCAGCGAGGTGGAACACTGGATCAGGCAGCATCCGGCGACGGCCGACGCCGCGGTGCTCGGCTACCCGGATCCCGATCAGGGTGCCGTGCTGGTGGCCTTCGTCGCCGCCCCGGGTGGCGATGTCGATGACAGGGAACTGCGTGCCTTCCTGGCCGAACGGGTGCCCACCGCGATGGTCCCGCGGCATCTGGTCGTGGTCGCGTCGCTGCCCACGCTGCCCAGCGGGAAGATCGATCGTCGTGCGCTCCGCCTGCCCGAGCGGCGCCGGCCGGCCACGCTCCCACGTCCGACCCCGGGCACTGGCCCGGAGGCTGCGCGGCTGATCGCCCTGTGGCGGCGGGTCCTCCAAACGGACGACGTCGGGATGGACGACGACTTCGTCGCGTTGGGTGGCGACTCGTTGCGTGTCCTCCTGCTCCGCGCCGCGGTGCAGGACGAATTCGATCTCCCGGTGGACGTCGCAGCGCTGATGGCAGCGACCACCGTCAGGTCCCAGCTGCCGTTGCTGGTGCCCGGTGGCCGCGGGCTGCCGACTGGTGAACGAGTCGGTGTCGGACGGGCCGGGGTGGGTCGGCTCGCCGACGAGCGGGCACGCCGAGCAGCGCTGCGTCGCGATGGGGAGGCGCGGTCGTGAACGACGGGATCGCGGTGCTCGGCATGTCGGCACGGTTGCCGGGTGCCGATGACGTCGCCAGCTACTGGGCTCAGCTGCTGGCGGGACGCGACTGTCTGACCCGGCGAACGGTGCAGGAACTGCGGGGTTCGGTCCCGGATGACCTGTTGGACGACGCGCGCTGGATCGGCGCCTCCGGCCGGATCGCGGGTGCGTTCGACTTCGACGCCGCTCGGTTCGGGATGTCACCACGGGCCGCGACCCTCACCGATCCGCAGCACCGCCTGCTGCTCACCCTGGTCGCCGAGGCGCTCGAGGACGCCGCGCTGGTGCTGGCTCCTGGTGCCCGGGTCGGGGTCTACGCGGGGGTCGGACGGAACCGTCATCAGGATCTGGTGCGCGCGGTGCTGGCCGGCACCGGAGAGCCGGCGGACGAACTCGCCCTGGAGATCGGCAACGAGAAGGACCACGCGACGACCAAAGTGGCGTTTCGCTTCGACCTGACGGGTCCGGCTGTCACCGTGCAGAGCGCCTGTTCCACCGGGCTGGTCGCCCTCCATCAGGCATGTCAGGCGCTCGCTGCCTACGAGTGTGACGTCGCGGTGGTCGCTGCCGCTGCGGTGCGGGTGCCGGACGTACACGGGTACCTCCACTACGCCGGAAGCATCGGGTCGGCCGACGGGGTGTGCCGGCCGTTCTCCGCTCGCGCCACCGGGGCCGTTGCTGGTGACGGGGCAGTGGCGCTGGTGCTCAAGCGCGGCGACGAAGCGGTGGCCGACGACGACCCGATCCACGCGATCGTGCGCGGGTCGGCTGTCAACAACGATGGGGCCAAGAGCGGGTACGGCTCGGTGAGCGCTGACGCGCAACGCGCGGTGATCCGCGACGCGCTGCTGTTCGCCGAGGTCGAGGCCGACTCGGTGGGCAGCATCGAGGCGCACGGATCCGGGACCGCACTGGGCGATGCGACCGAATGGGCGGCTCTGGCATCCGTCTACGGCCGCGCGGAGACCACTCTGGTCGGCTCGGTGAAGTCGAACCTGGGGCACCTGCGTGAGGCGTCGGGACTTGCTGGTCTGGTGCGGGGGATCCTCAGCGTGCGGGAGGGACGTGTCCCCCCGGTCATCAACGTGGGTGTCGCCGCCGACTTCACCCGGACCGACACCCACCTCCAGCTGGCCAGGGTTGCGCAGAGCTGGCCGTTGTCCGGGACGCGCCGCGCCGGGATCAGCGCCTTCGGACTGGGCGGGACGAACGCGCACGTGCTGGTCGACCAGCCGCCGGAACGCGCCGTCGCGGATCCGGATCGCCGGACGACCCTCGTGCTGGTGTCGGGTGGTTCCCAGCAGGCGACGTCGCACACTGCCGGACGATGGGCCGAGGCGCTGCGCGCGGGCGCGTCCCCGCAGGATGCCGCGGCCGTGTCGCAGCGGGGCCGTCGCCACCGGGCTGTCCGGCGGTTCGCCGTCGGGGCGGATGCGGAGACGCTGGCTCAGGGGCTGCTGGAGGAATCGACGCCGCCGGCCGGCAATCCCGAAGGCCGGGGAGTGAGCCTGGTGTTCCCCGGGGTGGGCGACCACTACGCCGGGATGACCGCCGGTCTACGAACGTGGCTTCCCGACTACGAGCGCGAGCTCACCCGACTGCTGGCCGCTTGCTCGGACCGCGCCGGCCGGGAACTGACGATCCCGCCGCCGGAGCCGAAGGCACCGGCGGGAGCACGCGCACCCGGGCTGCGTCGGCTGGTGGCCGAGCGGGACGTCACCTCCCTCGCTGACATCGACACGGTGAGGGTGCACGCCTCGCTGTTCTGCGTCGAGGTCGCGCTCGCTCGGCAGCTGGAGGCATGGGGTCTGTCGATCAGCTCGGTGGTGGGCCATAGCCTGGGCGAACTCGCCGCGGCGACCTTCACCGGGGTGTTCGAGGAGAGCGACGCGATCGAGCTGGTGATCCGGCGTGCAGAACTGTTGTCCGAGCTGACCGACGGGGCGATGCTGGCGGTCGGCATCTCCGAGCAGGCGGCCGTCGAACTGCTGGGCGACCGGGTGTGGTTGTCAGCCGTCAACTCGCCACGCAGTTGTGTGCTCGGTGGTGAACGTCGCGCGGTGGTCGCCCTCGCGGACCAGCTGGCCGAGCGCGGAGCACCGGCACGGCTGCTGTCGTCCGCCCAGGCGTTGCACACCCCGTTGATGCGACCGGTCGCCGACGCGTTGCGCCCCCTGGTGGCGCGGATGACTCGGTCGCAGGCCCGGGTGCGCACAGCGGCGAACGTGACCGGCAGCTGGGCGGACCAGGCGTACACCGACCCCGAGTACTGGCATCGGCACCTGACCTCCACGGTGCATTTCGGTGCGGCGCTGCGGACGGTGGCGGCCGGGTCGTCGGCGTTGGTCGAGGTGGGGCCGGGGCCGTTGCGGACCCTCGCCGCGCAGGCTCAGCGAGACCTGGCGGGCGCGGTCGTCGTGGGGACGGTGCGGCGCGACTACCAGGACGAGCCGGACCGGGACGTGCTACTGCGCGCGCTGGGAACGCTGTGGCGACACGGTGAGGAGCCCCGGTGGTCGGCGCTGCCTGCCACGGGCGGACGCCGGGTGTCGATGCCCACGACCGCTCCGGACCAGCGGCTGCTCCGGATCGACGCAGACCAGCAGGTGGTCTTGGACGGGGCACCGACCGGCGCACGCGGCACGGCGGGGCCGAGCGAGCACCGGGAGTCGGAAGCACCCGCAGCGCCGACATCCGCTGCGAGTGAGCCGGACCCGGCGGATCGGACGCATGCGCTGAGCGTGTCGCTCGATCTGTCGTGGCAGGAGGTCCTCGGCACGAGCCCGACCGCGCGGGACGACTTCTTCGATCTGGGCGGTGACTCGCTGATGAGCGTGCAACTCATCCGAGCGGTCGAACGCCGCACCGGCGTGCATGTCCCGGCGGTGGTCATGTTCGAGGAATCGCGATTCGACCGGATGGCTGCGCGGATCACCCGATGGGTGGAACACGAACGAGGGGACGGCGGACACGATGGATGACAGCTGGTCGACCGAGGTCGGCATCGTCGGTGCCGGCGTGATGGGACTGAGTCTGGCCCATGCGATCACGGCCGTGGGCATCCCGGCGGTGGTGGTGGACACCGACGATGCGGCGCGCGCGTCGGCGGAGGTCGAGATCGGTCGACACCGTCGGATCGCGCGGTTGGCATCCGGCCGGGACCAGACAGGAGCCGCAGGCGCGCTGCGGACTGCCGGTGAGCTCGACGCGGTGGGCGGCTGTCGACTCGTGATCGAGAACGTGACCGAGGACCCGGAGATCAAGGCTGTCGTCCACCGCGAGCTGGACCGGGTGCTGTCGGCCGAGGCGGTGGTCGCGGTGAACACCTCGGCGGTGCCGATCACCTCGATTGCGCTGGGGTACTCCAACCCGAGCCGAGTGGTCGGTGCCCACTTCATGAACCCTGTGGCGACATCGTCGATGGTCGAGGTGATCCGTGCCGCGACGACCGGCGAGCATGCGCTCGCCACCCTCGGTGCGCTGCTCCGGGCACTGGACAAGTCGGCTGTCGTGGTCGAGGACGCCGCCGGTTTCGTCATCAACCGCTGTCTGATGATGTTCATCAACGAGGCGGCCGACCTGGTTGATCAATCGGTGGCGACGGTGCCCCAGGTCGACACGCTGTTCCGCGGATGTCTCGGTCACCGCACCGGGCCGCTCCGTACAGCCGACCTGATCGGGATCGACACCATCGTCGACACGCTGCACGTGTTGGCCGACCACTACGGGCCCGAACGGTTCACCCCTTCCGCGGCCCTGCTGGAGATGCTGCGCACGGGAAAGCTCGGCCGGAAAACCGGGGCGGGCTTCTACGACTACGAGGAGAGCTGATCTGGATGCCCACCACGACCCGCGAATCGATCGACCCCCAGGACGGTAACGCGATCCGCTCCGTCGTCGTGGCCTATCTCTCCCGCTACGTGGACGACGAGGCAGTGCTGCACCAGGACCGTCTGATCTCCGCCGGGTGGCTGGACTCGCTGGCGGCGGTGGGACTGATCGGTCATCTCGAACGGTCGTTCGGCCTGGAGGTGGCGGACGAGGACCTTGACATCGCGAACTTCGACTCCCTCGCCGCGATCACCGCATTGGTCACCAGGAAGCTCGACCGGTGAGCGTCACGACCGGGACCGACGCCCGCGCTCTGGCTGCGGGATTCCTCGACGGCAGCGATCTGTCGGCGCTCGGTCTGCTGGTGTCGCCGGAATACGGTGGTGCGGCCCGCGGCTACCAGGAGTTCGGCCAGGTCTGCCGGCTGATCGCCGCGTCGTCCCCGTCCCGGCAGGCACTGCTGACGGTGCACGCCATGGTGTGCCGGGCCGTCCAACGGTGGGGGAACGAGCAGCTGCGCAGTGCCCACCTGCCGCAGCTCGCGACCGGGCAGCGGATCGCGGCTTTCGCGCTGTCCGAGGAGACGGCCGGAAGTGATATCCAGAACCTGTCGATCGCCTGTGAGCCAGAGGCGGACGGGTGGTCGCTGACCGGGTCGAAGCACTGGGTCACCTACGGTCGGGCCGCCGACGTCTTCCTCGTGTTCGCGGGGACCGAGAGGGGCGCTGTCGCGCTGCTGGTGGACAGTGACACCCCCGGCGTGCAGGTGGAGGAGTGCCCCCGCACCAGTGGGTTCGCGGAGGCCGAACTGGGGACCATCAGATTCGACGGATGTCGGGTACCGAGCTCGCGGCAGGTCGGCAGGACCGGCAGTGCCCTCGCGCATGTGGCGACGGACGCGCTTCTCCTGGGCCGCCTCGCGGTCGCGTTCGCCTCGCTGGGTCTCGCCCAGGCGGGATTGCGTGCGGCGACCGAGCGGGCGGTCGCCCGGCACCCGTCGGGACACGCCCTGCACGAGCGACAGCTGGTGCGCGGGCTGCTCGCCGACGCAGCCGTCGCGGTGCACGGGGCTGAGGATCTGTGTCGACGCGCCGCCGACTCGATGCAGGACCGCGGCGAGTGGCTGATCCAGGACGTGCTGATCGCCAAGCTGGCAGCCAGCAGGGCCGCCACCCTCGCCACCTCGGTCGCCGCACAGATCGCCGGGGCCGCCGGGCTGCTGGACGGGTCTCCGGTCGACCGGATGGTGCGGGACGCCCGGGTGTACGAGGTGATCGAGGGCAACACCCAGCTGCTCCAGGATCTGGTCGCGGGCCAGGTCATCGCCCGGCATCGGAGCGGGGTCGACGATGACTGATCGGCGTCCGGCCGCCAGGGTGAAGTGTGTGGTCTGGGATCTGGACGGCACGTTGTGGCACGGCGTGCTGGCCGAGGGAGGTGGCACCCGACTTCGCGACGGTGTGCGCGAGACCGTCCTGGAACTCGACCGGCGCGGAGTCCTGCAGAGCATCGCCAGCAAGAACGAACCGGGACCGGCGTTGCGCCGACTCGACCGCCTCGGCCTGGCGGAGTACTTCCTGGTGCCTCAGATCTCCTGGGACGCCAAGTCCGTCCTGATCGAACGGGTGGCCGCCGGGCTTGGGATCGGCGTGGACACGGTGGCATTCGTCGACGACTCGGCCTTCGAGCGCGCTGAGGTCGCCGACGCGCTGCCCGAGGTCCGGTGCTTCGACCTGGACGACCTGTCGGGGCTGACCGAACGGAGCGAGTTCGATCTCCCGATCACCGTCGAGGCGAGCCGTCGACGGCATCTGTACCGGGAAGCCGCCACCCGCCGGACGTACGAGGAGGGGTTCGTCGGTCCGCGGTCGGACTTCCTGCGATCGCTGGACATGCGTCTGGTGGTGCGCCCCACCCGCGCGGCGGATCTGGTGCGAGCCGCCGAGCTGACGCAACGGACCCATCAGCTCAATACGACCGGACTGCAGCTGAGCGCCGCCCAGTTGGCCGAGCTGATCGACGATGCCGACAGCCTGGTGTGGTCGGTGTCGCTGAGCGACCAGTTCGGGGACTACGGCGTGATCGGGCTGGTGGTGGTCGCGCTGGAAGAGCGGCAGTGGCGCATCCGGCTGTTCCTGATGTCGTGCCGCGTGATGGGACGCAACGTCGGCGGGGCGGTGTTGGCGGTGCTCGCCGAGCGGGCCGGGGCTGCCGGTCGCGATCTGGTCGCCGACTTCCGTCCCAATGACGTGAACCGGCAGATGTACCTGGTCTATCGGCTGGCTGGCTTCACCGTCGACGGTGAGCTCGATGGCATCCGGCGGATGCGCCTGGGCCGGACCACGACCTTGACGGTGCCGGAGTACGTGGACCTGGACCTGTCCGAACTGGAAGCGAGGAGATGACGATGGATGCCTTCACCGAACGGTGGGTCGACAAGTTCACCGACGCGTACGAGGAGGAGCGGCTGGGCGAGCTGTCATGGGTCACCACCTCGGTGAATCCGGCGGTCGAGCAGCTGGTGATCGACCAGGTCCTGCGACGCGGGGCCACCGTGCTGGATCTGGGCTGCGGACCCGGCGTGACAGCCGTCTTCCTCGCTCGGCACGGCATGCACGTCACCGGCATCGACCGGTCGGCGGCGGCCCTGCGCCGGGCGCGTGAGCTCGCTGACTTCTACGGCGAGGACATCACGCTGGTCGAGGGCGACGTGCTGGACATCCCGATCGCGGACGCCAGCGTGGACGTGGTCCACGACTCGTTCGTCTACCACAACATTCGTCCCGAGCACCGGCAGCGCTACGCGGACGAGGTGGCACGTGTGCTGCGGCCCGGCGGCCTTGTGGTGATGACCGAGTTCTCCGACCGGATGACCCCGGGAACGGGTCCGATCCGACTGTCGCCGGACGACATGGTGTTGCCCTGGATCGGCGCTTTCGAGATCGACGAGCTGCGGCGGTTCAGGAACCTTCCCACCGAGAAGCGGCCGGACCAATGGCACTGGCTCGCGGTGTACCGCAAGCGGGTCACCGGATGACGGCGAGGTTCGACGGACGCCGCGTCCTGGTGACCGGAGGCGGTCGTGGGATCGGCCGTGCCTGCGCGCTCTCCTTCGCCCGGGAGGGAGCGGCAGTGGCGGTGCTCAGCCGGACGGCGGGGGAGCTGCGCGCCGTCAGCGGTGAGCTCGCTTCGATCGGTGGTCGTCCCGCTCCGTGGTCGGTGGTCGACGTCGCCGACCCGGATCAGGTGACCCGGGGGGTGGGTGAGCTGGCCGAGCAGCTCGGTGGAGCGTTCGACACGGTGGTCAACTGCGCTGGCGTCTTCGGCATGGGTCCCACGCTCGACCTCGACCCGCAGCTGACCCGGGACATGATCGCGGTGAACGCGATCGGCCCGCTGCTGGTCTCCCGTGCGGTGGCGGCCCCGATGATCGAGGCCGGGTTCGGCCGGATCGTCCATTTCGCCTCGCTGCTGTCGTATACGGCCTTCCCCGGGCGGGCCGCCTATGCCGCCAGCAAAGGTGCCGTCTCCCAGACGATCAAGGCGCTGGCAGTGGAATGGGCCGAGTTCGGGGTGACGGTCAACGGGGTGGCACCCGGGATGATCCGGATCGAGACGCCGCACCCGGCGGTGGTCGCCGGAGACCTGACCGAGGACGCGATCGTGCGCCGCATCCCGATGCGCCGCCGGGGCACCCCAGCGGACGTCACGGGCGCTGTGCGCTTTCTGGCCTCGGACGAGGCGGAGTACATCACCGGCCACACGATCGTCGTGGACGGGGGCTGGCTGAGCTATGGATATCTGTGACATGGGGACGACGACATGCTGAGACACGCGATCATCGGTTGCGGGCGAGTCGCCCCCAACCACATCGACGCTTTCGCCGCGGTGGACGGCTGGGAAGTCGCTCTGGTCTGCGACGAGAAGCCCCGGGCGGCAGCCTTCGCGGCCGAATACGCAGTGCCCGCCTGGACCGACCGCGCCGAGGACGTGCTCGCCGATGACGACATCACCAGCGTGTCGGTCGCTGTCGGACACCACGCGCACGCGGATCTGGTGGAGGCGGCGCTGCGCGCGGGCAAGCATGTGATCGTGGAGAAGCCCTTCGGGCTGGACCCGGAGCGTTCCCGCGACCTCGCGCGGTACGCCGCCACCCAGGACCTCACCCTCACGGTGGTGTCGCAGCACCGCTACGACCCGGTGGTGGCGGCCGTCAGGTCCTGGTTGGACGAAGGGTTGCTCGGCACGGTCGTCTATGCGACCGCCACGCTTCAGGCGCACAGGTCGCCGGACTACTACAGCGAGTCGACCTGGCGCGGACGGCGTGCGGGGGAGGGCGGTTCGGCACTGATCAACCAGGGGTACCACTGCCTGGACGTCCTGCGCTGGCTGTGCGGCGACCTCGAGGTGGAACGTGCGGTGTCGCGCACCGTGGCGCTCGCGGACGTGATCGAGACCGAGGACACGTTGTGCGGACTGCTGACCACGTCGGCCGGCGCACCCGTGCTGCTCGGGATCACCGTGGCGAGTGCCGCGCAGTGGCGCACCCGGATCGAGATCGTCGGCACCGAGGGGTCGGTCAGCTTCGACCTCGATCACCCGGGCCGACTGCACGACTGGCACGGATCGCCCGCGCTGTGCGAGCGGGCGAGCGCGGAGCAGGCCCGAGGCGTCCAGGAAGACCCACCCGGCCTCGCCTACTACGGGGTCTCGCACCGTCGACAGATCGCCGACTTCTGCGCGGCGGTGAGCGAGCACCGCGCCATGATGTTCGCCCCGCTCGACGCGTTGGGGACCCTGGCGACGATCACCGAGCTCTACCGGCAGGGGGAGCGGCCATGAGGATGCGGCTGCCGATGCGCAGGCCGCGGGCCTACGCCTACCAGTTCTATGCGTTCCCCTTGATGGTGTGCGAGCAGGTACCCGCCAGCGATGACTGGGTGTTCAGCAACTACATCCAACTCGCCCTCGACCCCGACCCCGGCTCACCGGTGCCGTTCTGCTTCTACTTCGACGACCACACCCGGTCGCCGTGGTGGGACACCCAACGCCTGACCCGGCAGTGGCTGGCACGCCGCGGTGACGACATCGTCTCGGTCGCCAGGGACGCCCTGGCTGACGGGTGGTACGTCTACCTCACCGTGAATGAGCGGTACGTGCCGCACCGACTCGCGCACCTGGACGACACCGACTACCCGCACGACCTGCTGATCTTCGGGTGCGACGACAGCGCCGGCGACTTCGACCTCCTGGGCTACGACGAGCGTCAGCAGTTCGCGGCGACGACCATTCCCCAGGATCTGCTCCGGGACGCGTACGAGTACCTCGGGGATCAGCCCTTCTACGACACCGGAATCGTGTTGTACCGGCCGCGCCCGTCCGGTCACTACCGCCTGGACCACGGATTCATCGCCGACTCGCTCGAGGAGTACCTGACGGGTGCCGACACGTCCGCTCGATTCCAGGCAACCGCCGAACCGATGGACCGGATCTGGGGTGCTCAGGCGTACCCCTATCTGATCGAACGGCTCAGAGGATCGGCGCAGGGAACCACCATGAGCGTGATCGACGCCCAGGTGCTGTGGGAGCACAAGCACGTGATGCTGGAACGCGCCGACCACTGTCTGCGGGCGGGTGTCGACGTCGCGGACCTGATGCCCGGGCTGCGCCGGATCGAGCGGCTGGCATGGACGCTGCGCACCGTCCTGATGACCGGCGACCGCGCGCAGATCGATGACGCACCGGTGCTGATCGAGCAGATCGCTGCCGACGAGCGCGACCTGGTGGGGGCATTCGTCGGTGCCTTGCGAGGAGCTGCCGCATGATCGAGGTCGACCATCTTGTCCGCACCTTCGACATCACCGTCCGCCCGCCCGGCCTGCGCGGCGCACTGCGGTCGGTGGTGCACCGGGAGTCGCGCACCATCACCGCCGTCGACGACATCGGATTCCGGGTGGGAGCGGGTGAGATCGTCGGCTTCCTCGGACCCAACGGAGCCGGGAAGACCACCACTCTCAAGTGCATCGCTGGGTTGCTGACCACCACCTCCGGGCGGGTGAGGGTCCTCGGCTACGACCCTGCCGCCCGCGACTCCGAGTTTCTGCGGCGGATCGGGTTCGTGATGGGTCAGCGCTGGCAGCTGCACGTCGATCTGCCGGTGTGGGAGTCATTCGACCTGCACCGGGTGATCTACCGGCTCGGCAAACAGGAGTTCGCCGACACCCGCGATCAGTTGGTCGAGATGCTGGGACTCGGTCCCTATGTCATGCAACAGGCCCGACGGTTGAGCCTGGGCCAGCGGATGCGGTGCGAGTTCGCCGCGGCGTTGCTGCACCGTCCTGCGGTGGTGCTGCTGGACGAGCCGACCCTGGGGCTGGACTTCGAGGCACAGCAGCAGATTCGGACCTTCATCGCCGAGTACGTCGCCCAGACGCAGGCGTCGGTGCTGCTCACCTCCCACTACCTCCGGGACATCGAGGTGCTGTGCGGGCGGGTGCTCACGATCAGCGACGGACGATTGACCTTCTCCGGCTCATTGGCGGAGATCCGTGCCACGGCGGGTCGGGACAAACGGGTGCGGGTGCGCTTCGTGCAGCCGTTGACCGACGGTCAGGTCGCCGAGCTCGGCGCGCTCACGGGCGTCACGGTGGTGGAGGTCTCCCGGTCGCAGATCGTGCTCGAGGCGGCACCGGGCGCGATCGGCCGCGCGGTCGACACGGTGGAGCGCTGGGTGGCGGTGGAGGATGTCGACGTCGCCGAGCAGCCACTCGAGGACGCGCTCACCCGGCTGTACCACGGCGGCCGACCGTGAACCTCGCCGGGATGTTCGGACTGTTCCGGGTGGAACTGCAAGCCCGCAGCACCTATCGCGCGCAGATCGTGCTCGGCGCGCTCGGGTGGGTGGTCCCGTTGGCATTCATGGCGTTGTGGCGGGGCGCTGCGGCCGACAACCCGGTCGACGGCATCGACCAGGCCCAGTTCACGACCTATTTCGGGGTGCTGCTCGCCCTGTCCAACCTGAGCCTGACCGGCAACGTGGTGTTTGCGATGTCGAGCCGGATCCACAACGGGCAGCTGTCGGTGATGCTGATGCGGCCGATGCCGCCCACGGTGGTTCCCGTGCTGGAGAGCGCCGCCACCAATGTGTTCCGGCTGCCGGTGGTCATCGTCGCCGTGCCGCTGATCGTCATCCTGGGTGGCGGCGTGGTCAGGGGCGGGGTCTCGGTGTGGGTGACGGCCGTCGTGGTCGCGGTGCTCGGTGCGGTGGCCGTCGCGTACGTCGCGACCATCGTCGCCACCGTGGCCTTCTGGTTGACCAAAGCCGATGGGGTGATGGGCCTGGTCGTCGGTCTGGAATGGGTGCTCGGCGGCATGGTCGCCCCGGTCGTCCTGCTGCCGCAGCCCCTGCCGACGGTCCTGGTGCACCAGCCGTTCTGGTTCGCCCAGGGAGCTCCCGCGCAAATGCTCGCGGGAATCGGCGATGTGTCGGCGTTCGGCACCATCGCGGAAGCTGCGGTGTGGGTGGTCGGCCTGCATCTGCTGCTCCGGGTCGTGTGGCGCCGCGCGCTGCGTCGGTACGAGGCGGTGGGAACGTGATCGGCGGGCGCACGGGCCGGGTGCTGTGGGCGAGTTGGCGGGCGACCGCTGCCGGTGCCGCCGAATATCGCGGGGACATGCTGACGGGAACCCTGGTGTCCATCGTGTGGCTGGGCGTCTCCTCGGTGCCGTCCGTGGTGGTCTCGCTGCGCGCGGCGGACGCCGGGGGATGGGGGTTGCCGCAGCTGTTGTACCTGCTCTCCATCTGGTACCTGATGGATGCGGTGATGTGGATCGTGATCATGCCGAACATCGGGCAGTGGCCGGAGCAGGTGCGCACCGGGTCGCTGGACGCCGTGCTGCTCAAGCCGGTCAACTCGCTGATCTACTGCTCGCTGCGGGTGCTCGGCGTCCAGGACTTGCCGAAGCTGCTCCTCGCGGCCGGACTCGCTGTCACCGCTGTCGCGCTCGGTGGCGGACCGCCGACCCCCGCGGCTGCTGTCGCCTCGGTGATCGCCGTCCTCTGCGGGCTGGTGCTGCTGTGGGCGCTGGGGGTGATCACCTCGTACAAGGTGCTGTCCCAGGTGCAGTGGGATGCCTCGTTCGTGCTGCACGCGGCGCTGAACCTCGGCCGCGTCCCGACATCGCTGTACGGGCCGCTGTTCCGCACCGTGCTGACCTGGGTGCTTCCGGTGGCTTTCATCACGACCGTCCCGGCGGAGGTCATGTTCGGTATGGCGTCCCCGTGGATGGCAGTGGTCGCGCTCGCCCTGACAGCGGTCGTGGTGCTGATAGTGGTCGTGCTCTGGCGACGCGAACTCGGCCGCTACACCGGAGCGATGAGTTGAACGGCGTCGACCCGCTGCCGGATGACACCGTCGATCGGGTGGTGATGATGTGCGGTCTGGCAGGTTCAGGGAAGACGACGATGTCACTGCGCCTCCAGGAGCGGGGCTACCGGCGGTTCTCGTTCGACGAGCGGGCCTGGGACGCGGGGTTCCGTCGGCACCCGGTCGATCAGGATGTGGCCGAGAGGATCCACCGTGGCATCGACGCCGACGCTCTGGCAGCAGCTGCCGCCGGTGTCCCGGTGGTCATCGACACCTCATTCTGGTCGCGGCGGTCCCGGGACCGGATCCGAGCGTTGTTCGCCCCGCTCGGCATCGTGCCGGTGGTGTACTACCTGCGTTCGGACCGGGATGAGCTTCGGCGCCGACTGGATCTGCGAGGGGATCGCGGACCCAACGACGTCCAGGTCCCCGGGGAGCTGATGCGGCAGTACGTGGACGGATTCGAGGTTCCGACTCCGGACGAGGGACCGGTCAAGGAGTTCTCGCCGTGACCGGCGCGATGCACGCAGGCACCGCGGCCGCCGTGAGCAGATGGCGGGTGCCACCGCGGCTGGTGACCCGCCACCGCCCGATGACTGCCTCCAGCAGGCGGTGGGACGGGTCGGCGTCCCCGGTCGGCCCGCAGCAGAAGGTGCCGTCGGGCCGCAGATCCACCTGGCAGTCGTCGAAGCCCAGCCACCGTCCGGTCAAGGGGAACCAGGCCTTGAACACCGCCTCCTTCGCGCTGAACACCAGCCGGTCCCCAGCGATGGTCGCGTCGCCCTGGGCAAGATCCGCCACACATCGGTCCTCGCCGTCGACATGCACGCTGTCCCACACTCCGTGCGGCAGCGCCAGGTCAGGCTCGACGTCCAGGCCGACCGACCCCACGTGCTCGCTGCGCCCGAGCGCGGCCGCCGCGAAGCCGGCAGTGTGGGTGAGACTGCCGACCACGCCGTGCGGCCACCGTGGCGCGCGGGTGCGCCACATCGGGCCCGTGCCTCCCACGGGGAGGATGGCCGCGGGCTCGATCATGAGGTCTCGCATCGCCGCGCGCGCACAGGCCCGCGCGGCGGCGAACTGCGCACGCCGTTGTGGTGCCGATCCCGCGACCGTCGCCTCCTCAGCCGGGAACAGCGGCCAGCACCGGCCGATGTCGACGGTCGACCGGATCACGACCGGCAGACCGAGCGCCGTCGCGAGGGCCGACTCGCCATGCGTGCCCACGTCGTGTCCTCGGGCCCCGATCACCCTCACCCCTCCGTCGTCTGCGAGTGCCACACGATGAACCAGCGCCAGGCTCATGCCGAGGAATCAGATCGGCGCGCGGCGCTGTGGGCGGCGATGGCCGATGCCTGCCACGACCAGCACGACCCTAGTGGAGCCCCGCATCCGGTGGTCGACCTCATCGACCAGACTCGCGACCTGCTGGCATCTCACGGGTTCGGGTGGCGTGTGACGCCGGAGATCGATGACGTCTGGCACAGCTTCGACCTGCTGGAGATCCCGGTCGACCACCCGACCAGGACATCTGCGCACACGATGCTGCTCCCCGGCGGCCGTCTGCTGCGCAGCCACACCACGTCCTCGGTGATGAGGGCGCTACTGGCGGCACGGGGCCAGGGTCTGGTCAGGGTCGCGGTCGGGGGTGCCTGTCACCGCCGGACCATCCCGTCCCCCCGGTTCGTGACCCGCTTCCACCAGGTGGAGGCGGCTGCGGTGGGCACGGACGCCGGCCTCGGCGATCTCATCGCGCTGGCACACGCGGTGGGCGACGAGCTCCTCGGACGCTCGAGTGAACCGCGTCTGCGCCTGCGCTCACTGCCCTACGTGTCGCCGGGAATCGCTGTCGATCTGCCATGCACCGCCTGCGGTGGGGCGGGCTGTGGCCTGTGCGCCGGGCGGGGCTACCTCGAGATCATGTCCGGTGGCATCTTCCGGGCCAGCATCCGGGACCGGATCGGGATCGGACCCGACAACCTCGCCTGGTCGCTGGCGGTGTCGATGGAACGCATCCTCGCCCTGCGGGACGGACGGGCAGACATCAGGCCGTACGTCACGGCGGACGGCGGGCGCTCACGATGAGCCGGATCCCGCTCAGCTGGGTGAACTCGCTGCTCGACAATCCGGTCGAGGTCGGGATCGTGGACCTCGTGCTGGGGGAGATGGGGGTCGTCGTGAACTCCGTCACCGGCGTGGGGGCCGCGTGCCGGGATGTCGTGGTCGGCGAGGTGCTCAGCGAGCCGGGGCAGCCGTTGGTGATGGCAGTCCCCACACCCGAGCGGGTGGCGCTCCCGTCCGATCTGCGTGACGTCCCGGCTCGCGGCACCAAGGTCGCTGTCGCCCTACCGGGCGCTTTGGTCATGCGCGCCGCGGGGGGTGAGACCGAGGGGCCTTATGGCACTTTCCGGGCCGTCGTCACCGGGAGCGGGCAAGCGGTGCGGGTGGGCAGGGTCTGTGTCGAGGCCGATCTCGCCGAGGGAGGGGCACCAGAACTGGCGGTCCTGCCGGAGGACAGCACTCCCGGCGCACCGGTGCGCGACTGGCTACCGAGGGCGTGGGGTGACGACGTGCTCTCGGTGCGGCTTCCGCCCGGCGTCGAGGTGGCAGGTCGGGTCGCCGAGCTGGCGGAGGAATTGGTCCGCCGAGGAATCGCTGGGCGATCGACGCCGGTTCCCCGAGCGGAGGATCCCGCACCGGGGCACCTGGTGGTCGACATCCCGGGCATCACAGCCGCTGCTGTGCTGATCGCAGGCCCGGAGCCGGACATCCTGGTGCCGGAAGACGACCGACGGCGGCACCGTTCGGTGGGGATCCCGCCTGGGCCGTCGGCTGTCGACGAGTATCTGGCGGCCGCGGCATTCGAGACCGGGCTCAGGTTCGATCGCCGTCGGTCGGCTGGTGGCGTCCCGGCGATCACGCTGACCGGTGCAGACGGGGAGGTGCGGGTCAGCGTCGCTGAGTCCGGTCCTGCCGAGGCGGACACCGAGAGCTGGATCGTGACGGTGTGGGGCCCGAGCGCCGTGGCCGGAGCAGACGACTGTCGTCGGGCGCTGATTCGAGTGTGCAGGTGGCTGGGTGTCACCCCGCAACGCAGCTGGGACGGTGGCGGAGCTGAGGTCGCGCCGCTCACTCGGACCCTGGCGGCGAGTCGCTTCCAGGCCGTCACCGGGATGCCGCCGACCGCCGCCGATCTGGGGCAGGTGCTGCGCCCCGCGGGTATCCGGGTCACGCTGGACGGTGCTGACCGGATGTCGGTACGAGTCCCCGCCTCCCGTGCGGACATCGTCGACGAGGAGACCCTGGTCGAGGAGGTGGTGCGCAGGATCGGCCTGAGCCGATTGCCAGGAGTCGCCACCCGCGCCGAGATGACCCGTGACCGCGCCGACCATTCGCGCGCCGAACGTGCGGTGCGCCGCAGGCTTCAGGCGGCGGGCTGGACCGAGCTGGTGACGCCGATGGTCGTGCCGGCGGATGCCGAAGCGCTTGAGGCGAGCCGGTTGCTCGGGACGAGCGAGGCGGTGCGGGACTCGGTGCTGCCCGGACTGCTCGTCGAAGCCGGTCGGCCGGCCGGGAACGGGGGAGTGTTCGAGATCGGCTCGGTCTACACCGCCGACGGCAGTGCCGAACGCCGGGTACTCGGACTCGTCAGGGAGGTCGATCCGGCACCCGCCGCTCAGGGGACGGCACCGGGTGATGGGATGCGACTGCTCGGCCTCGTGGCACGCACGATCCATGGGCCAGACCTGGAATGGGGGCTGTTGCGTCGGGACCACCAGGGCGAGTGGCGTGCGCTCCGAGCCGGAGGCAGGGACGTCGGCAGCGTCCGGTTGGGCGCGATGACGGGCAGCACCGTCACGCTCACCGCGGAAATCGAGTTCGCCTCGCCGTCGCCCGACGGTTCGCCGACCGGGTCGGCCCTCGGATCGGGCCGGCGGCCGTCGGTGATCCGCCAGTCGAGCCATCCCGCCGCGCTGCGGGATCTCACGGTCATGTTGCCGACGGACTTGTCCGCCGTGGGATTCCGTGAGCGGCTCACCGCCGTCGAGCCGCTGGTAGCGGACGTCGCGCTGGTCGACCGCTACCGTGACCCGGACTCGCTGCGGATGTGGCTCACCTTTCGCATGACCCTGTCGTCGCGCTGGCGGTCGATCCCGCGTAGCGAGGCGCGGGAGCTGATGGTGCGGGTAGCACGGCGCTGCGACGCGTGGGGCGTGGCGATACGGGAGTGATCCGACCGTGCGCCCGCACACGACGAAGGCCCCGATCTGGCGGGATCGGGGCCTTCGTCGTCGCTGTCTCAACGAGTGTCCGGAGGGGGACTTGAACCCCCACGCCCTATACGGGCACTAGCACCTCAAGCTAGCGCGTCTGCCATTCCGCCACCCGGACAGGGTGAATCCCCACGGCCTTCAACCGAACGCGAGGCGCCCGGTTCCGGTGTCGTAGGAACGGTGAGTAAAGATAGCACGGCGCGGTGGGCGGGCATGCATCGCCCCCGAGGTCCAGACTGGGGCAGAGCCGGATCGCACCTGGTCCGGGCGTTAGTGGAGGTGGTGCACCCGATGGCCGAGCAGAACCCACGCCGGGTGGCGGGGCAGCGTCGAGGGCCTGCGGGTGGCGACGAGGAGGGCGTGCCGCGCTGGTTGCGCACCTCCGCGGGGACGACCTGGCGACTGTTGGTGCTGCTGGTCGGAGTCGGGGTGGTGTTCTATGCCACGGCGCAGGTGAAGCTGCTGTTCATCGCGGTGTTCATCGCGCTGGTGCTGACAGCGGTGCTGCGTCCGCTGGTGGACATCTACGCGAAGGTGATGCCGCGCCCGGTGGCGACCGCGTTGGGGCTGTTGACCGGGTTCCTGGTGTTCTCCGGGCTCATCTTCTACGTGGCCTACTCGGTGGCGAACCAGTGGAGCGCGCTGTCCGACCAGTTCGGCGCGGGCATCGACCAGATCGTCGACTTCCTGGAGAACGGGCCGCTGCCGTTCACGATCACCAACGACCAGATCGGGCACTGGATCGAGAACGGCCAGACCTGGGTGCAGGAGCACGCCGGGGACATCGCGAGCCAGGCGGCTGCGCAGGCGGGGTCCGTGGTCGAGGTGTTCACCGCGATGGCCCTGGCGCTGTTCAGCGCGATCTTCTTCCTGGCCCGTGGCAAGGACATGTGGACCTGGTTCCTGAACCAGCTGCCGGCCCGGGTGCGTTCGACCTGGCAGACGGCGGGTGGTGCCGGGTGGTTCACGTTCTCCGGCTACACCCGGGGGACCGTGATCATCGCGGTGACCGACGGCATCCTAGCGGCGATCCTGCTGACGATCGTGGGGGTGCCGTTGGCGGCCCCGTTGGCGGTGCTGGTGATGATCGGTGCGTTCATCCCGCTGATCGGCGCGCCGTCGGCGATGGTGATCGCGATGATCGTGGCGTTGGCGGCGAACGGTCCGATCCAGGCGGCGATCGTCGGTCTGGGGATCGCGGCGATCGGGCAGTTCGAGGGGCACATCCTGCAGCCGTTGGTGATGGGCAAGCAGGTGTCGCTGCATCCGGTGGTGGTGGCGCTGGCGGTGACCGCCGGGACGTTGACGGCGGGCATCCTGGGGGCGGTGATCGCGGTGCCGCTGGTGGCGGTGGTCTGGGCGGTGTACTCCCGGCTGCACACCCCGGACCCGCCGATGGTCGAGGAGGACGACGAGGCGGTGCCGGAGGAGTCCGAGGACGAGGCCGAGCCCGCCTAGTCGGCGTTCTCCACGTCGGCGAGCCAGCTGCCGAGCAGCGTCACCAGGGCGGCGCGCTGATCCTGGTCGAGCCCGGCGACCAGGCGGTGCTCGTTGCGGATGTGCGCGGTGAACACCTCGTCGATCAGGGTGCGACCCGCGCCGGTCAGCCGGACCACCCGCCCGCGACCGTCGTCGTCGCGGGCGTGTCGTACGATCAGCCCGGATTCCTCCAGCCGGTCGAGGCGCTTGGTCATGGCCCCGGTGGTGACCATGGTGTGGCGGGCGAGCACGCCGGGCGCCAGCTCGTAGGGCTCGCCCTGGCGCCGGAGTGCTGCCAGGACGTCGAACTCGCCCTCGCCCAGTCCGTAGCGGCGGTAGAGCGCGCGGATGTCGTCCCTGAGCAGGTCGGCCAGTCGGTGCAGGCGGCCGAACAGCCCCTGCGGGGACACGTCGAGGTCGGGGCGCTCCCGCTCCCACTGCTGCTGGATCCTGGCGACGCGATCGTCGGTCATGGTTCCAGAGTACCTTCCGGGGAAGCTATTATCGCTTCCGTGGAAGCTAATCGAGGATGGTGGGCGATCACCGCCGTCGCACCGATCACCTGGGGTGCGAACTACGTGGTGACCCGGCAGCTGCTACCGGCCGACGCCCTGCTGTGGGGATCGGCCCTGCGCGCACTCCCGGCCGGTCTGGTGCTGTTGCCGCTGGCGCGCGCCCTGCCGCACGGCAAGCAGTGGTGGCAGTCGGCGGTGTTGTCGGTGCTGAACGTGAGCGGGTTCTTCGCGTTGGTCTACGCCTCGGCCCAGCTGCTGCCGAGCAGCATCGCGTCGTCGGTGATGGCGCTCAGTCCGCTGGCACTGACCCTGCTCGCCTGGCCGCTGATCGGGCAGCGACCGACGGTGCGGGCGGTCTCGGGTGCGGTGGTCGGCGCCGCGGCACTGGTGCTGGTGCTCGGCGCGACGGTGGGAGCGATCGACCCGCTGGGCGTGCTGGCGGCCTTCGCTGCGCTGACGTCCTCGTCGGTCGGAGCGCTGCTCGGTACTCGCTGGGCGGCCGGGACGCCGGTGCTGGCATCGACCGCGTGGCAGCTCACGCTGGGTGGGCTGCTGCTGGCGGTGGTCGCCGCCATCGGTGGGCCGCCACCGGCGCTGGACGTGCGCTCGGGGCTGGGCTTCGCGTTCACCAGTCTGGTCGCGACCGCGCTGGCCTACCTGTGCTGGTTCGGCGGGTTGCGCCGGCTGCCGGCGGCACAGGTCGGTGCTCTGGGGATGCTCAACCCGCTGACCGGCATCCTGCTCGGCACCCTCGCGGTCGGCGAACGGCTCACCGCCGTCCAGTGGGCCGGGATCGTGGTGGTGCTGGCGGCGGTCGCATGGACCACCTCTCGCCCCCGCGCCGTCGTCCGCCCGGCGGAGGTGACCACGACGACCTCCCTCGTCCCCGTCGAGTCCGGCCGCACGACGTGACCGCATACTCGGCATCCAGAGTGCCGGGTGGCCACCGGTCGCTGCCCGCGGACCGCCGCGACCGGAGCTCGCCGCGTCGCCGCGCCTGACGATCTCCCGGCCGCCCCGGCCACCCCGGCCACCCCGGCGACCCCGGCCACCCCGGCCACCCCGGCCACCCCGAGAGGGGACTACCGAGGCGACCGGCCCGTCACTCGCCGGGGTAGTGCTGCGCCCGCAGCTGCCGGGCGAGGTGCGCGGTGTTCCTGGCCAGGGTCGCGGTGGTGGTGGCGACCGACTCGGGCGTCTCGGGCAGGTCGCGGTAGTCCACCGACCCCATCGCCTCGCCGACCCAGTACGTGACCGCCTGGGGTGCGAAGGAGTACCCGACGTCGTTCAGCGCCTGGTAGACCTCGGCGCTGACGTGGTGCGCACCGTCCTCGTTGCCGACCACGGCCACCGCGGCGACCTTGTCGAACAGGATCGGGCGGCCGTCCTCCTGGGTCTCGGACAGTTCGGCGTCCAGACGTTCGAGGGCCCGCTTGGTGACCGAGGAGGTCTGGCCCATCCAGATCGGGGTGGCGATCAACAGGATGTCCGCCGCGAGGATCTGCTCCCGGATCGCGGGCCACTGGTCGCCGTCGCCCATGTCGGTCTCCACCCCGGGGCGGATGTCGTGATCGGCGAGCCGCAAGGTGCTGCCGGTGACGCCGTGCTGGGCCAGCGCGGAGAGCACCTGGTTCGCGAGGTGCTCGCTGCTGGACGGGGAGGGGGACGGCTTCAACGAGCCGATCAGGGCCAGGGCGGTGAGGTCATCTGTCATGGGGACCACTGTGCGGCGGGACGGTGGGGTCGGCGACCGGGAGCGCAGATTCACCATCGGAATCGCCCACATCGAGGCGGACGCCCTGGCAGGGTGACACAGGTGAACGCTCCTGCACCCGGCTGGTACACCGATCCGCAGAACAGCGCACTGGTTCGGTGGTGGGATGGCCGTCAGTGGACCCACCATGCTCAACCGGCTCAACCGGCTCAACCGGCTCAACCGGCTCAACCGGCTCAACCGGCTCAAGCCGAGGTTCCCAGCCCGAGCGCCACGACAGCGGAGTCTGACGAGGACAAGATTCCGCTGTTCGGTGCCCGGGCTTACGCACGGCGGCTGCAGGACCAGATCGTCGAGCTGGAGCACCAATTCGAGCGGATCGGCGGACTGTCCCTGGTGCAGATCCAGGACGAGGTGCGTCAGGCCGAGCTCCGTCTGGCACAGATCGAACGAGAAGCGGCGAGCAAACAGCACGAGCTCGCCGAGGTGCAGGCGGCATTGCTCGACGTCCGGCACGCCGTCGACCTTCAGGAGGTCGGGCTGTACGACTTCGCTCATCCCGCTGAGGCGTCCGCCACGCTGGCGAATCAGCTCGCCGCGGTGCGGCTGGCGATCAAGCAGATGGTGAAGGACGGCACTGCGGTGAGCGCAAGCCAGACGTTCACCTACAACGGCTCGGTCGCCAAGGGACGAACCTTCGCGAAGAACATGGCGAAGACGATGTTGGCCGCGTACAACGCTGAGGCGGAGAACGCGATCAAGGCGGTCAAAGCTGGCGGTCTGAGCACCGCGCGGGATCGACTCGACCGCGTGGTGACCAGGATCGAGCGCAATGGGGAGATGGTCGATCTTCGGCTCAATCCGGAGTACCACCGACTGCGCTTGGACGAGCTGACGCTCGCTGAACGCCACATGCAGGCGGTGAAGGCGGAGCGCGACGCTGAGCGGGAGCGCAAGCAAGAACTGCGCGAGCAGCAGAAAGCCGAGGCGGAGCTGCGGCGGGAACGCGAGCGGTTGGACAAGGAACGCTCGCACTACCTCAACGTGATCGAGGCGTTGCGCGCTCGAGGCGATCTCGAGGAACTCGCCAGGATCGAGCGGCGGCTCGGCGACGTGGATCGAGCGATCACGGAGGTCGACTACCGGGCAGCCAACATGCGCGCGGGCTATGTGTACGTCATCTCCAACATCGGCGCGATGGGCGAGCGCATGGTCAAAATCGGGATGACCCGACGACTGGAACCGATGGATCGGGTGCGCGAACTGGGCGACGCCTCGGTGCCCTTCCCGTTCGACGTGCACGCCCTGTTCTTCGCCGACGACGCCGTGGCCGTGGAGTCGATGTTGCACCGCACATTCGACGAGCGGCGGGTGAATCGGGTGAACACCCGCCGCGAGTTCTTCTATTGCACACCGCACGAGGTGCTGGAGGCGCTGCGCGAACACGGGGTGTCGGTGGTCGAGTACACCGTGGAACCCGAGGCCGAACAGTTCCGGCTCAGCCGCGCCGCCGACCCGGTGCCGCTAGGAAGCACCAGGTCGGCGGCCGTCTGACCGCTCAGACCCGCCCGTCCCGCACCGGCCGACTGCCCAGCACGAACCGCACCACGTTCACCGCCGTCCGCTGCACCTCGGCCAGCGTGATGCCGTCCTCCTGGTCCAGGCTGGCCAGCAGTGACCCGTCGCCGTGGCCGGTGCCGAAGTCGGCGCCGCCGGGCATCAGCACGTCCACCTGCGCCCGCACCCGGTAGGCGTCGTTGGTCAGCGCCGGGAAATCGGGGTCGGTGGCGGGCTGCATCCACCAGTCGGTCATCACCAGCCCGGTGTAGCCCCACTCCTCGCGCAGCACGGTGGTGACCAGGTCGTGGTGGTAGTGCGCCCACACGCCGTTGATCTTGTTGTAGCTGGTCATGATCGTCTGCGGCCGCGCCTCGGTGACGACGATCTGGAAGCCGCGCAGGTAGATCTCCCGCAGGGCGCGCTCGGACACCCGGGAGTCGTTGCGGTTGCGGTTCTCCTCCTGGTTGTTCGCCGCGAAGTGCTTGGGGCAGGCGGCGACCCCGTTCGCCTGGATGCCGCGCACGATGGCTCCGGCGATCCGGCCGGTGACCAGCGGGTCCTCGGACAGGTACTCGAAGTTGCGGCCGCACAGCGGGTCGCGGTGGATGTTCATCCCCGGGCTGAGCAGGATGTCGGAGCCCTTGGCGACCATCTCCGCGCCGTGGGCGGTGGCCAGTGCCTGCACCAGCTCCGGGTCCCAGGTCGCGGCCAATGCGGTGCCGCAGGGCAGCAGGCTGGCGTAGGCGGACAGTCGGATGCCGGAGGGGCCGTCGGTGGTGGTGACCGCCGCGATGCCCCGGGCGCGCAGCGACTCGATGGTGCCGCCGAGCACACCGGCGTTGCCGGGGGCGCCGAGCTTGCTGTCCATCACGTAGTCGCCGCGGGTGAGCGCCTCCAGCTCGATCGGGCTGAGGTCGGCGACCAGCTCCTCGACGGTGGCCCGACCGGCGGCGACGTCCGCGAGGGTGAGGCGGGCCCCGGTCGGTGTCAGTTCGGTCGGCAGGTCGGCGGTGATTCGCTCGGCCCGGTCCACGGTGCTGGTCGGCGTCTCCTCCCAGGTCACCCGGAAGCTGCCGTCCTCGGCGGTGGGACGCATCCGCACGAACGGGTGGGCGGGGTCGGGGGCGATGGCCTGCCGCAGCTGCTGGACGACCCGGGTGTCGTCGACGGTGAACGTCGCCACGGGGAGTCGCTGACCGGCGTCGCGGACATCGGCACCGACCTGCAGGGCGTACTCACCGGCCTCGAGCACCCAGGCGTGCCGGTGACCGGTGGAGCCGGAGTCGTCGTAACTGGCCAGCTCCGCGAGGTCGACGGTCAGGGTGACCACGGTGGAGTCGCCGGGAGCCAGCTCGCCGGTCTTGCCGAAGGCGGCCAGGGTGAGCAGCGGCTGACCGAGGGCGCCCTGCGGCCGGGCCGCGTACACCTGCACGGTGTGCCGCCCGGGCCGGTCGCCGGTGTTGGTGACCCGGGTGCGGACGGTGGCGGTCTCGCCCTGGACGGTCGAGCCGTCGTCGGTCAGGTCGAAGGTGGTGTAGCCCAGGCCGAAGCCGAAGGGGAACTGCACCCGCTCGGGGGCGAAGGTCTGGAAGAACCGGTAGCCGACGTAGATGTCCTCGGCGTAGACGTTGACGTCCGGGTGCCCGAAGTTCCCAGCGGTGGGGTAGTCCGGGTAGCTGAGCGCCACGGAGTCGGTCAGTCGTCCGCTGGGGGAGACGGTCCCGGTGAGCAGGTCAGCCACCGCACGGCCGGACTCCATCCCGCCCTGCCAGGCGAGCAGCACCGCGTCGATCCGGCGGCCGAAGTCCTCCTCCAGCCAGCTCAGGTCCATCGTGCTGCCGATGTCCAGCACCAGGACCACCCGGTCGAAGGCGGCGGTGACCTGGGTGAGCATGGTGCGCTCGTCGTCGGTGAGCAGGAAGCTGCCCTGCTCCAGGGTGTTGTCCCGCGACTCGCCCGCGGCCCGGCCGATGACGACCACCGCCAGATCCGTCCGCTCGGCCGCCGCGGCGACCAGGGTGTCGTCCAGCGGCATCTCGTCGAAGGACCGCGGCCAGGTGCCCCACTCGCCGGGGTCGGGGCGGTGCGCGGCGGACCAGTCGGTGTAGACGGCGGCCAGCTCGGCGTCGACGGCGACGCCGGCGTCCCGCAGACCGTCCAGCAGGTTCCACGAGTACGGGGCGTTCACGTCGCCGCCGGAGCCGTAGCCCACGGTGAAGTAGTCGATCTGCACCCGGCCGAACAGCGCCACACGCGCGTCGGTCGCCAGCGGCAGCGTGCCACCGTTGCGGAGCAGCACTGCCCCGTCGGCTGCCGCGCGCCGGGCGAGCCGGGCGAGTTCGGGGTCGACATGCCGGTCCTCGTCCAGCACCGTGGTCGATGCCTGGGCCAGGGAATCGGGGGTCAGGCCGGTCGTGCCGTCGTTCATGGAAGCGCTCTCCTCGCTGAGTGGTCCGGGCGACGTTACCCGAATTCCGTGGTCCCTCCCCAGGTCGGCTGGCTCTCGACACCCGCGGTCATCACCCGGTCGGCCCGGCCACCCCACGACCCGACCTGGACGCCGAGGGCGCGCGGCGCGGAGACCGCCTTCACCTCGGTGCGGTCCCCCACCGGGGGGCGGGGGTGGCGACGGCGGTGAAGGCGGCCTCGGTGCTCGCGCTCGCGGCGGACGGGGTGCGGGTGTTCGGGACCGGGGGTGCCGGGAGCAACGCCGCCAGCCTGGGAATGAACCAGGCGGTCGGCTACCGGGTGACGGAGCGGTGGCTCACCCTCGACCCGTGAGCGAGCTGTAGGACACCGCCCGGCCGAGCACCGCGTTGACGGTGACCGTCGACGGCGGGATGCGCAGCAGCCGCGGGTTCGAGCCGGCACCGGCGTCGGTAATCCGGTTCGCCGAACTGACCGAGGCCAGCTGCTGCCACACCTGCGCCGGTGTCGCCTGCGGAGTGCTCTGGAGGGCCAACGCGGCGGCACCGGCCACGTGCGGGGCCGCCATCGACGTGCCGGACATCGAGGCGGTCGACGTCGTGCTGCGGTAGGTCGCCGACAAGATGTACTCGCCGGGGGCGAACAGGTCCAGGCACGGCCCCCAGTTGGAGCTGGCCCACCGGCGATCGCTGGTGGTGCTCGCCCCCACCGTGATCGCCTCCGGGGCGCTGGCCGGGGAGGTCTCGCAGGCGTTCCGATTGTCGTTGCCCGCGGCGACCGCGACCACGACGCCGCTGGCGACCAGTCGGGCCACCGCGTCGTTGACCACGGAGTTCTCGACCCCGCCGAGGCTGATGTTCGCCACCGCGGGCTGGCCGGGCTGGTGGTGCTCGATGATCCAGTCGATCCCGGCGATGAGCTGGCTGAAGGTGCCCCGGCCGTCGCAACCGAGCACCCGGACCGGCACCAGCGTGACCTGCTTGGCGACGCCGTAGGTCGCCCCGCCGATCGTTCCGGCCACGTGGGTGCCGTGCCCGTGGCAGTCCGTGGTGCCCCGACCGTCCTGCACCGCGGTGAAGCCGGATCCGACCCGGCCGCCGAATTCGCGGTGGGTGGCCAGGATCCCGGTGTCCAGCACGTAGGCGGTCACGCCTCGGCCGGTGTACGTGTAGGTGTAGGTGCCGGACAGCGGGAGATCGGCCTGATCGATCCGGTCCAGACCCCAGGTCGGCGGGCGCTCGGTCGCGGTGGCGGACACCGCGCCATCCGGCTCGACGGCGATCACCCGTGGGTCGGCGTCCAGGTCGGCGATGGCGCTCGCGGTGAGGTCGGCGGCGAACCCGGTGACGGCGGGGTAGACGTCCGCGACCGCGGAGGCGTCGCCGGCGGTGGCGTCGGCGGCGGCGGCCGCCACATCGGTGCCCGGCGCCAGGGTGACCAGCATGGGGGTGGTCGGTTCGTCCGCCGGGGTGTCGGTGACGGCGCCCTCGACCGGTGCCTGTGCCGGTGCGGGTTCCGGAGTCGGCGCGGCCGTCGACGACGGGTCCTCGGTGGTCGTCGGGAGCGGGGCATCGGGGCCGACGCCGACCTGCGGGGTGCCGCTGCCGGCCGCCGGGCCGGAGATCGTCGGGTCCACCGGCACGCTCCCGGTCGGGCCCTGCGTCGGCGCGGGGGAGGGCTGGGACTCGTCGCGCCGGATCGACTGGCCCCAAGGCGTCGGCTCAGCGGTGGCGGCTCCGGTGCTGGACGGGGCGGGGTCGGCGGAGACCGCCTGGGCCACGGCGGGGCTGAGCGTGCCGAGCAGGACGGCCGTGGTCACCAGCGCGAGGGCGCGGGACGGGCCATGGCCCCGGGCGGGCCGGGGGGCCGAGCGGTGGAGGGGGTGACGCATGAGGGTTCCTCGCGGACGACGACAAGACGACGCCGGAAGGCCGCGACCGCCGGGGGGAGGCGAGCGCGACGCCCCCCAGCGCTACTGTCTCCATCGGTTCAGAACCGCTTCACTGCAGACGAATGTGACCGCTCACCCGGGTGAACGAGCAGCTCACCCGTTCGCCGGGCGGTGTCGGTGTCGGCGCGAATCGCCAGGGATCACCGCCAACCAGGACACACCGGGCGGGTTCGCGCCGCGGTCAGGGCACGACGGTGACCGGCCAGTGCGCGTTGCGGACCAGCCGGACCGCGAGCGACCCCGCGATCCGGTGGCCGAGGGACGCCGAGGAGCCGACCACCACGCAGTCGGCGCGTACCTCGTGGGCGACCTCGGAGAGCACCTGGAACGGGTCGCCCGGGCGGATCAGCAGTTCGGTGTCGACGCCGTGCGTCTCGGTGAGGTGGGCGCGGCGCAGCAGGAACTCGACCTCGTCCTGCGCGGCGAGCATCGCGCCCCGGGCCGCCCCGCTGGCGTCCAGCGCCGAGGCGATCCCTCCGGTGGTGCTGCGGGCGTACACCGCCACCAGTCGGCAGCCCTGTCGGCGGGCCTGGCCGAGCGCGTAGGACGCGGCGCGCAGCGACGGATCCGAACCGTCCACGCCCACCACGATCGACGACGGTCCGTCGGTGCCGAGCTCGTAGCCCACGGGTGCTCCCGGGTCCGGGTCCGCCGCGAGGACGGACGGGTGGTGCGATGACGACACGAGGGTATCGGCGCTGGTCGTGGAGGGGGAGAGCCGGTGGCGAGGTCACCGTGGTCAGCGGGTCGCCGGAGTCAGCACGGTCGGCGGGGCGGCCAGGGGGTGGGCGGGGCGAGCGCCATCGGCGCTGTGGTCCGGGTGGGTGCGGCCGCTGGTTCAGGTCGCGAGGTCGCGGAGCACGCGGGCGGTGGCCGCGGTGAGCAGCTCCGGACCCCGCCGGAGCGCCTCGGCCAGCGGCAACCCGTCCGCGATGCCGTGCACCGCGCGGGCGCCCAACGGCGACAGGTCGGCGCTGCTGTCCACCCCACCGCCGAGGACGATCACCGGCACCCCCGCCGCACGGGCGAGGGCGGACACCCCGGACGGCACCTTCCCGGCCAGCGTCTGCCGGTCCACCCGGCCCTCACCGGTGAGCACCAGGTCGGCCCCCGCGATCGCCTCGGCCAGCCCGACCGCCTCGGCGACCACCTGCACCCCCGGCCGCATCCGAGCGCCCAGGGCCAGTAACGCGGCACCCAGCCCACCTGCTGCGCCACCCCCGGCAACCGACGCTGAGCCGCCAGAGCCGCCAGAGCCGCGCGACCCCACGCGCACCGCCACCCCGTCCAGCAACCCGGCCATCCGGCTCAGCGCCGCCTCGATGATCGGCACCTGTTCCGGGGTCGCCCCCTTCTGCGGGGCGAAGACCGCCGCCGCCCCCTCCGGCCCGAGCAGCGGATTCGTCACGTCGCAGGCCAGGTCGATCCGGGCGCGGGCCAGTCGGGGGTCGAGGTCGGTCGGGTCGAGGGTGGCGACGTCCAGCGGCACCCCGGGTGGCAGCGGCTCGCCGTGCCGGTCCAGCACCCGGACGCCCAGCTCCCGCAACAGACCCGCGCCGCCGTCACTGGTCAGGGTGCCGCCAAGACCCAGCACGATCCGCTCGGCGCCCAGGTCGAGCGCCGCCCGCACCAGGGTGCCCACCCCGCCGGAGTCGGCCCGCAGCACGTCCCGTGCGCCGGGCGGGACCAGGTGCACACCGACGGCCGACGCGGACTCGATCACCGCCACTCGTCGCTCGGGCAGCCACGCCAGCTCGGCCTCGACGCCTGCGCCGAGCGGGCCGAGCACCGGCACCACGATCCGCCGCGCCGCCGTCGCCGACCGGTCGTCCCAGCCGCCCAGCAGCGCCGCGACCGTGCCCTCGCCGCCGTCCGCCATCGGCCGGAGCACGCACACGGCCTCCGGGTGGGCGGCCAGGACCCCAGCTGCCATCGCCCGCGCCGCGCGGGTGGCGCTCATCGACTCCTTGAATGAGTCCGGCGCGAGCACCACCCGCACGGGTCAGCCCGCTGTCGGCGCGTCGGTCGGTGCTGCGGTCGGGTCGTCGCCCGCATCGCCGCTCGGGTCCGCGGAGTCCTCGTCCGCCACCGGTTCGACCGTGGGCCACGCGGTGCGGTTGTGCACCGTCACCGAGGCGTCGGTGCCGATCTCGATCAGCTGCCAGTCCATGATCGACCGGGTGTCCGGGTCGAAGCGCAGCAGGGTCATCTCCGCGGTGCCCTTGAGCGGGCCGATCCGCGGTTCGTTCTCCTGCGCCCCGGCGGTGGAGGAGCTGATGTACCGGATGCCCTCGCCGACCTGTTCCGGGTCGGTGCGCGAGTGCAGGTGGCCGGACAGCAGCGCGGGCACACACCCGTCGTCGAGCATGCTCGGCACCCGGGGGTTGTGGAACATCACCAGGTCCACCCCGTCCGGGTCCTCGCAGGCCACGTCGTGCAGCCGCCGCGCCACCGCGGAGTACGACTCGTCCTGCTGCTGTTCGATGATCAGCCGAGTGGCCTTGGGGTCGTGGTCACCGAGGATCCGGACACCGCGCACGTCGATCACGCTGCCGTCCAGCACGGTGGCCCCGGCCTTGGCGTACTGGGCGGTCGTCTCCGAGGAGTCGTGGTTGCCGGGGGCGGTGATCAGGTCGACGCCGGACGGGATCGCCCGGGCGAAGGTGGTGACGCAGTACTGCTCCACCGAGGTGCCGTTCATCGTGGTGTCCCCGGCGTCCAGCACGATCTGCGCCCCCGACAGCTCCACCATCGAGGTGATCAGCGGTGCCATGCCGACATTGCAGTGCAGGTCGGAGATCAGCAGCATCGTGATCGGCTCGGACGGTTCCTCGGTGGCGCTCGGCGACGGGGCGGGCGAGCCGGAGGCCGACGGGGCGGGGGACGGCGGGGGCGTCCCGTCCAGCGCGGTCGGCTCGTCGGAGGGCTCGACCGCGGGCTTGGCGGACCAGTCGTCCCAAGCGGCGACCAGGGCGTCGTCCGCCTGGTCGTAGAAGTCCTCGTTCTCCCGGTAGGCGTCCACCAGCAGGCCGCCATAGGTGTCGATGATGCCGCCCAACCGCCCGGTGACCCGGGCGCCGTCCAGCGGGGTGTCGGCGAAGACGGTGGACACCGGGGTGGCGAGCACGGCCGCCCGGCGCTCCCGCACGGTGGACACGGTCAGGGCCAGCGCGACGACCAGCACCGTGGCGGTCACCGACAGCAGCGTCCCGCGGTTGCGACGGCCGGCCTCGGCCAACTCGGTCCGGCGCGGTGCGCCGAGCAGCGCCCGGGCCGCGATCACCCCGGCCGCGATCACCAGCAGCGCGAAGCCGGTCCGCCACAGTGCATCGACGATCAGCGCACGGGCGGCGTTCTCGATGGTCGCCTGCGGGCCGGTGAAGAACTGGAGGTAGGACGCGGCGTCGTCGCTGAGCTGTTGCAGCGTGTCGATGTCGTCCAGCGCGTCGATGTTCTCCGGGATCTCCTGCACCGTCACCCGGGCGCCGAGTCCGAGCGGCAGCGGCGAGTCGAGTTCCACGGTCCCCAGCGGCCCGAGATCCAGGGTCAGCTGCTGGTCGGTGGTGACGTCGTACTGCGCCTCGTGCGGCCCGAAGCTGAGCCGGGCGCTGGCGGTGGTGATCCCGAAGGCGAGGGCCACGACGACGGCGAGCAGGGTGCCCAGCACCCACCCGAGTCGGGGGCGGGCGCGACGGGGGGCGGCGTTCTCGGTCATCCCGATCGACTGTAGACGTGGTAATCCAGTGCCATGACGCAGGACAGTGCCACGGGCGACCGGACGCCGCAGCAGGAGAGCACCCTCACCGTGGTGCTGGCCCTGGCGGCCAATGCCCTGGTCGCGCTCGCCAAGACCGTCGCGGCGGTGCTCACCGGCGCGGCGTCGATGGTGGCCGAGGCGGCGCACTCGTGGGCGGACACGGGCAACGAGGTCTTCCTGCTGGTGGCGCAGCGTCGAGGTGCCCGGCCCGCCGACAGCGGCCACCCGGTCGGCTACGGCCGGGAGATCTACATCTGGTCGCTGTTCGCGGCGATCGGGCTGTTCGCCGTCGGTGCCGGGGTGTCGATCACCCACGGCATCCAGGAACTCGTGCACCCGGAGCCGGCGGAGAACTTCACCGTGGCCTACGTGGTGCTCGGCGTCGCCTTCGTGCTGGAGGGCATCTCCTTCCTGCAGGCATGGCGGCAGGCCAGAGCGGCGGCCGACAGCCGCGACCGCGAGCTGTGGGAGCACATCCTGAGCACCTCGGACCCGACGGTGCGCGCGGTGTTCTTCGAGGATGCGGCGGCGCTGGTCGGCATCGTGATCGCCGCGGCCGGGATCGCGGCGCATCAGCTGACCGGGTCCTCGGTGCCGGATGCCGTCGGGTCGATCCTGGTCGGTGTGCTGCTGGGGGTGGTGGCGCTGGTGCTGATCGACCGCAACCGCCGGTTCCTGGTCGGGGAGAGCGCCGACCCGGAGCTGGAGCGGGCGGCGGTGCGCACCCTGCTCGGACTGCCCGGGGTGGCCCGGGTGACCCAGGTGCGGCTGGAGTTCGTCGGGGCCGGGCGGGTGTTCCTCACCGGCGCCGTCGACCTGACCGGGAATCCCGCTGAGGACGACGCCTCGCACGCCCTGGCCGCCATCGAGCGCGAGGTGGCGCGGACGCCCGGCGTGATCGGGGCAGTGCTCTCGCTCTCCGAACCGGAGGAGCCCGCCCTGCACGGGTGAACCGGGAGGAACCGGTCATCGTGGACGTGTTCCGCGTCACGACCGGGAAATCCTGGCGAAACATGCAGGTCACTGCGCGTACCCTGTGAGCGAGGGTGCTTCCGTCCAGGTCGGGCGGTGCGGCACCGCCTGTGGGGGGCCATCTGCGTGGCACTGCCCCACCCTCCGCGGCTCTGGAGACCCTGGGGACCGCGGTCACTGACCAGACGATCCGCCCCAGGAGGGCTTCGATGACCATGTCCCTGACCCGCCGCCCCGCCCGCGCCCTGTCGATCGGCGCCACCGCGCTGGTCGCCGTCGGTCTGCTGGGCGCCTGCGCCTCCGGTAACGGCACCTCCGACGACACCACCTCCGGCTCGGGCGCCTCCGCCTCCGCCGCCGCCGAGGTGACCGTCTACGACCAGACCGGCCTGCTGCTGGTCACCGCGCAGGAGACCTTCGAGGGCAAGGGCCTGACCGTGGACGTCGCCGACGCCACCGGCCAGGGCCGCTCGATCGACGACCCGACCCAGTGGGTCGTCGTCACCCAGGACCCGATCGACGGCACCCTGCCCGCCGGGTCGACCGTGACCCTCACCGCTCGGATGACCACGGACCCGGCCACCCCCGCCAACTGAGGCACCCAGCACCGCCGCACGGCGTCCAGGAATAATCCCTGGACGCCGTGTGCTGTACCCGGCGAGACTTGGTCTCACCCGGTCCGCGCGGCGGTGGCAGCATCCCGCCGCGGAAGGACCGGCCCGGACGCGGAGCACGCTTCCCTCACGAGGGTTGGACGGACGCGGGACGGGTGGCTCGTCACCGACGGTCCTCAACGAGGCCGGGACGGTTCAAGCCGCGCGGGAGAAGGACAAGCGGGCGCGGTGGACGGTGGCGTACGGATGCTGTCCCACACTGACGGCGACCCCCACGAGGGGGTCGCCGTTCCGGTGTCCGGACATCGACGCTCAGGCCCGGTCAGGCCCGGTCAGGCCCGGTCAGGCCCGGTCAGCTCCAGGTCAGCTCCGGGCGAGCGCCTCGGCGACCAGTCGGTCCAGCTGCGCCCGGTAGCCGCCGCCGAACAGCACCGCGTGCATCCCCACCGGGTAGATCTGGTGCAGACCGACCCGCTCCCGCCAGCCGCGCCGCAGCGGACGCACCCGCTGGTACCCGGCGAGCACCGCATCCAGCTCCGGCAGGCCGAACAACGCGAGCATCGCCAGATCGGACTCGCGATGACCGCCGTGCGCCGCCGGATCGATCAGGGTCGCGCCGTCCGGTGTCCAGAGCACGTTGCCGGACCACAGGTCGCCGTGCAGCCGCGTGGGGGAGTCGTCGTCGTCCAGCGCCCCGGACCGCAGCAGGTCCGCCAGCCGTCGCAGGTCCGAGTCTCCGGCGGACCTCGGACCCGGCGAGCCCAGCGCCTCGGCCAACGGCTCGATCCGGCACTCGGCCAGGAATTCGCCCCACGAGGCGTACCCCCCGGACCGCATCGGCCACGGCTGGTCCAGCGGCCCGAAGAACCCGTCACCCGACCACCCGGCCGGCGGGCTGCCGAACGCCGGCGCGCCCGCGTCGTGCAGCACCGCCAGCCGCGCCCCGAACTCCCGTGCCGCTGCCGGGGTCGGTGTCACCGGGTCCAGTCGCACCAGGTCCAGGTGGTCGTCGGCGACCTCGATCACCTCCACCACCGGCGGCCCACCCGGTACCCGGAGCCAGCGGAGCCCGGCGGCCTCGCAGGCGAAGAACCCGTGCGGCGCCCCGCCGCGCTGTTTCCGGTAGCTGGCTGCCATGGGTGGAAATTGTGTCACCACCAGGGCGTTTCGCCTGGCAGAGTGCTCGGATGGACCCCTTCGAGCTGACCGACGGCACCGTCCTGCTCCGCATCCCTGGAGCCGAGGACGTCGACGACATCACCCGCATCTGCCAGGACCCGACGATCCAGGAGTGGACCACCGTCCCCTCGCCGTACACCCGCGAGATCGGGGTGGGCTTCGTCGAGGAGTTCGTGGCCGGCGGCTGGACCAAGGGCAGCCCGACCTGGGCGATCCGCGAGCTCGCCGATAACGCCCGCCTGGTCGGCATGATCGGCCTGACCGCCCAGCCGGTGCGCTCGGCGGAGATCGGCTGGTGGCTGGCGCCCGAGGCCCGGGGCCGCGGACTGATGGCCCGTGCGGTGGAGCTGGTGGTGGATGCCGCCTTCGGCCGCCTGGCGCTGGACCGGATCGAGTGGCGGGCGTTCGTCGGCAACGACCCGTCGCGGGCGGTGGCCGAGCGGTCGGGCTTCACCGTCGAGGGCTGCATCCGCGGCGGCGCCGTCGACGGCGAGACCCGGCGCGACGACTGGGTCGGCACCCTGCTGGCGACGGATCGGCGATGATGGCGGGCATGACGACCCTCGATCCCACGAACCCCTTCGCCGCTCCGTCCACGCTGCCCTACGGCCTGCCGGACTTCACCGCCATCCGCACCGAGCACTACCGGCCGGCCCTGCTGGCCGGGATGGCGGCCGAGCGCGCGGAGGTGGAGGCGATCGCCACCGACCCGGCTGAGCCGACGGTGGAGAACACCCTGGTGGCGCTGGAGCGTTCGGGTCATCTGCTGCACGTCGCCGCGACCGTCTTCTACAACGTGGCCTCCGCCGACTCCACCGACGAGCTCGCCGAGCTGGAGGAGGAGATCGCCCCGCTGCTGGCGGCCCACCAGGACGCGATCTTCCTGGACCAGCGCCTGTTCGCCCGGGTGGACGCCCTGATGGACCAGCGCGCGGAACTGGCCCTGGACGCCGACACCGACTACCTGTTGACGACCCTGCACACCGACTTCATCCGGGCGGGCATCCGCCTGGACGAGGCGGCGCAGACCCGTCTGCGGGAGCTGAACGCGGAGATCACCCGGCTGGAGACCGTCTTCGGGCGGTTGCTGCTGGATGAGACGAATGCCGCCGCCGTCCTGGTCACCGACCGGGCGGAGCTGGCCGGGCTGCCCGAGGACGCGATCGCCGCCGCCGCGGAGGCCGCCACCCGTCGCGGACACGAGGGTGCCTGGCTGATCGACCTGATCCTGCCCACCCAGCAGCCGCTGCTTGCCCAGCTCCAGCACCGCGGGCTGCGCGAGCGGCTGCACACCGCCTCGGTCACCCGCGGGGGCAAGGGCGGTGAGCACGACACCCGCGCCACCCTGCTCGCGCTGGCCAGGGCCCGGGCCGAGCGCGCCCAGCTGCTCGGCTACCAGCACCACGCGGCCTACGTGGTGGAGGACGCCACCGCCAAGACCGTCGACGCCGTGGACGGCATCCTGCGCCCGCTCGCCCCGGCGGCGGTCGCCAACGCCCGCACCGAGGCCGCCGTCCTGGAGGCCGCCCTGCGCCGCGACGTGCCCGGGGCGACGCTGGAGGCCTGGGACTGGTCGTACTACGCCGAGCAGGTCCGCAAGGAGGTCCGTTCGCTGGACGACAGCCTGCTGCGGCCCTACCTGGAGCTGGACCGGGTGCTGACCGAGGGCGTCTTCCGTGCCGCCCACGAGCTCTACGGCCTGAGCTTCACCGAGCGCACCGACCTGGTCGGCTACCACCCGGACGTGCGGGTCTTCGAGGTGTTCAACGCCGACGGCTCCGGGCTGGGCCTGTTCCTCGGCGACTACTGGACCCGGGACTCCAAGCGCGGCGGTGCCTGGATGAACAACCTGGTGGACCAGTCGCACCTGCTGGCCGAGAAGCCGGTCGTCGTGAACAACCTCAACATCCCCAAGCCCCCGGCAGGTGAGCCCACCCTGCTCACCTGGGACGAGGTCATCACGATGTTCCACGAGTTCGGCCACGCGCTGCACGGGCTGTTCTCCGACGTGCGGTACCCCTCGCAGTCGGGCACCGAGGTGCCGCGCGACTTCGTGGAGTACCCCTCGCAGGTGAACGAGATCTGGGCCTGGGAGCCGAGCATCCTGGCCGCCTACGCCGTGCACCACCAGACCGGGGAGCCGATGCCGCAGGCGTGGATCGACACCCTGATCGCCGCCCGGCAGGACGGTGAGGGCTTCGCCACCACCGAGTACCTCGCCGCGGCGCTGCTGGACCAGGCCTGGTACCGGCTGTCGCCGGAGCAGGTGCCGACCGACGTGGACGAGGTGCAGCGGTTCGAGGCGGCGGCGCTGGCCGAGGCCGGGGTGGACTTCGCCCCGGTGCCGCCGCGTTACCGCACCACGTACTTCAACCACGTGTTCGGCAGCGGCTACTCCGCGGGGTACTACTCCTACATCTGGTCCGAGGTGCTGGACGCGGACACCGTGACCTGGTTCGAGGAGAACGGCGGGCTGCGCCGGGAGAACGGCGACCGGTTCCGCAGCGTGCTGCTGAGCAAGGGCGGATCGGTGGACCCGATGGACGCGTTCCGCGAGCTCCGGGGCCGGGAGCCGCGCACCGAGCCGCTGCTGGCCCGTCGCGGCCTGGCGGTCTGAGCGTCCCGGTCTGAGCCGTGGTGGCGCCGGGTACGGTGGGGCGCATGACCCCCCTGCCCGGCGCCGCGCCCACCCCTGCCGACGACTCCCACCTGTCAGCCGCCGAGGCCGAGGTGGTCCGGTTGACCCAGGACCTGATCCGGATCGACACCTCGAACTACGGTGACGGCTCCGGACCGGGGGAGCGGGCGGCCGCGGAGTTCGTGGTCGGGCAGCTGCAGGAGGTCGGCCTCGACCCCGAGCTGTTCGAGTCGGCTCCGGGACGGGCGAACGTGGTCGTGCGGATCCCGGGCGAGCACCCGGAGCGCGGCGCGCTGGTGCTGCACGGGCACACCGACGTGGTCCCGGCCGAGGCGAAGGACTGGAAGGTCGACCCCTTCGGCGGCGAGGAGTTCGACGGCATGGTCTGGGGCCGCGGTGCCGTGGACATGAAGGGGATGGACGCGATGATCCTGGCGGTGGTCCGCCAGATGATCCGCGAGGGCCGTCGGCCCGCCCGCGACCTGATCGTGGCGATGTTCGCCGACGAGGAGGCGGGCGGGAAGTTCGGTGCCCGGTACGCGGTGGACCACCGGCCGGAGCTGTTCGAGGGTGCCACCGAGGCGATCAGCGAGGTCGGCGGCTTCTCGGTCGACGTCGACGGGCAGCGCGCCTACCTGCTGCAGACGGCGGAGAAGGGCATCGCCTGGCTCAAGCTGATCGCCGACGGTCAGGCGGGGCACGGCTCGGCGGTAAACCCGGACAACGCGGTCAGCGAGCTGGCGGCGGCGGTGGCGCGGGTCGGCGCGTACCAGTGGGACATCCGGCTGACCCCGACCGTGCTGGCGCTGCTGGAGGGGGTCGCCGACCTCACCGGCCTGCCGCTGGACGTGGACGACCCGCTGGCGATCGACCGGCTGATCGGTGCGCTCGGCCCGGCCCGGCGCTTCGTCGGCTCCTCGATCCGCACGCTGGCGAACCCGACCCAGCTGCACGCCGGCTACAAGAGCAACGTGGTCCCCTCCCGGGCGACCGCCACCGTCGACGTGCGTCCGCTGCCCGGGGACCACGACGCCGTGCTGGCGAAGGTGCGCGAGCTGGCCGGACCGCACGTCCGCGTCGAGCCGGAGCACATGGACATCGGTCTGGAGGTCCCGGCCACCGGTGACCTGGTGGACACCATGACCCGCGTGCTGCGCGAGCAGGACCCGGGCGCCGTCGTGTTGCCGTACATGCTGAGCGCCGGCACCGACAACAAGTCGCTGGCCCGGCTCGGGATCACCGGTTACGGCTTCGCGCCGCTGCGCCTGCCGGCCGACCTGGACTTCACCGCGCTGTTCCACGGCGTGGACGAGCGGGTGCCGACCGACTCGCTGCGGTTCGGGGTGCGGGTGCTGGACGGGCTGCTGCGCGAGGCCTGAGCGCACGGGCGCGTCGGCATCGCCGAACCGCAGGTCGGCGTCGCGGATCCGCGCGTCGTGCGCCCTCAGTCCGCGTACACACCCAGGGTGGACTCCACCCGGATGATCCGGCGGCGCAGCCACACCTTGCGGTCGCCGCCGGTGTAGATGCTGGTGCGGGCGAGTTCCCACCGCCCGTACTCGGCCTCGTCCGTGAGCAGCCGCCGGGCGTCGTTCCGCGTCGTGCTGCGCGGGATCGACACCACCCGGTACTCGTACTGCCGCGTGTCTGTTGCTCTGCTGCGTGCCATCGACCACCCCAACACTTGCCCGGCCGGACCTATGCCCGTGCCATTGTGCCTGTTCGGGGGCTACCGTTCAGGTCATGGCTATCGATCCCCGTGCGGCACTCGACCGATTCATCGCCGCGCTCGAGGCGCACTACACGGCCGTGGCGACCCGGCAGACCGAGGACGACTCCCGGGTGGACGACGCCTACGACGTGCTGGCCGACGCCTTCGAGGTCTACGACGAGGCGCTGGTCACCATCCACGGCGAGTCGACGCCGTTCTTCCTCGAGGACGAGGACCTCGAGGACGACGAGCACGACGACGACGATGACGAGCACGATGACGACGAGCACGACGATGCCGACGGCGTCGACGACGATGAGCTCGACTACGACCTCGACGACCACCTGGACGAGGACGAGGACTGACCTCCGCCCTTCCCGGGGGACCTGGGGGTCGGCATCCTGCCGACCTCGGCAGCTCGCGCCGCCGCCGCGCTGAGGTCGGCAGTTCGCGCCACCGCCGCGCTGAGGTCGGCACCTCGCGCCGCCGCCGCGCCGAGGTCGGCACCTCGCGCCGCCGCCGCGCCGAGGTCGGCAGTTCGCGCCCGAAGTCGGCAGTTGGCCGGGCCCTCATTGGCGCAGAGTGACGACTTCACGGCTGACGGCGGGCCGAGCTGGCGCGGCGGACGGGGGACGGCGGGCCCGGTTGGCTCGGGGGACGGGGCCGTCGGATGGGGGCCGGTCAGCGGCGCTCGGGGTAGCCCATCGCCGGGGCGCTGACCTCGTCCAGCGCCAGCACGATCTCCGGCGGCAGCACCAGGTCGTCGGCGGCCAGCGAATCGCGCAGCTGCGCCGGGGTCCGGGCGCCGACGATCGACGACGCCACCTGCGACCGCACCCGCAGCCAGGCCAGCGCCACCTCCAGGGGCGTCCGGTCCAGGCCTCGCGCCGCGGTGACCACGGCCTCGACCACGCCCGCCGACTCACCACCGAGGTACGGCTGCACGAAGCCCGCCAGGTGCGGGGAGGCGGCCCGGGAGTCGGCGGGCACCGTGCGCCGGTACTTGCCGGTCAGCACGCCACGGCCGAGCGGCGACCAGGCGAGCACGCCCACGCCCAGGTCGGCGGCCGCCGGCAGCACCTCGCGTTCGATCCCGCGCTGCAGCAGCGAGTACTCGGCCTCCACCGCTGCCAGCCCCGGGTCGTCGCTGAGCAGGGTCGCCGCCCGCGCCACCTGCCACCCGGCGTGGTTGGACAGCCCGACGTACCGAGCCCGGCCGGAGTCCACGGCACGACGCAGCGCGGACACCGTCTCGGCCAGCGGTGTGCGCGGGTCGGGGGTCTGCACCAGCCAGAGGTCGACGTGGTCGGTGCCGAGCCGGCGCAGCGAGGCGTCCAACGTGCTCAGCAGCGACCCGCGCGAGGCGTCCACCACGCCGTGCCGCGCACCCGCCTTGCTGCACAGCACCAGCTCGTCCCGGTCGACCACCTGACCGATCAGGCTGCCGAGCAGTTCCTCCGCGCCGCCGTCGGCGTAGGAGGCCGAGGTGTCCACCAGGGTGCCACCGGCCTCCGCGAAGTCGCGCAGCTGTTCGGCGGCGTCGTGCTCATCGGTGTCCCGGGACCAGGTGAGGGTGCCCAGACCGAGGTGGGAGACCCGTAGGCCGGTGCGTCCGAGCTGGCGCTGTTCCATGCCCGCAGGTTATCGGCCCCGGCTCCCGTGCTTCCGGGCGCCGCGCGGTTAGGGTGACTCCCCGTGAGCATCTGGGAAGCCATCGTCCTGGGCCTGGTCCAGGGTCTGACCGAGTTCCTGCCGGTGTCGTCGAGTGCGCACCTGCGGATCGTGGGGGAGCTGATCGGCTCCGGTGACCCGGGGGCGGCGTTCACGGCCATCACCCAGATCGGCACCGAGGTCGCGGTGCTGCTCTACTTCCGCAACGACATCAAGCGGATCTGCGTGCACTGGTGGCGGGCGGTCCGTGGTGACCTCGGCTCGGACTGGAAGTCGCGGATCGGCATGCCGGAGGGTCGCGCGAAGGACCCGGACGCGCTGATGGCCTGGTTCATCGCGCTGGGGTCGATCCCGATCGTGGTGCTCGGCGTGCTGTTCCAGGACGCGATCGAGGCGCCGTTCCGCAGCCTGTGGGTGATCGCGGCGACCCTGGTGGTGTTCGCGCTGATCCTGGACTGGGCCGACCGACGCGGCGCGAACGACCGGGTGCTGACCGACCTGACGCCCAAGCACGCGGTGTTCTTCGGTCTGGCGCAGGCGATGGCCCTGGTGCCGGGGGTGTCCCGCTCCGGGGGCACCATCACCGCCGGACGCCTGATGGGCTACTCCCGCGAGGCGTCCGCCCGGTACTCGTTCTTCCTTGCGGTGCCCGCGGTGCTCGGCTCGGGGCTCTACCAGCTGGGCAAGAGCGTCGGTGACTTCGGCACCGCCGGGACCCCCGGGGTCGCGGCCACCCTGGTCGCCACCATCGTGGCCTTCGTGGTCGGGTACGTGGTGATCATCGCGTTCCTGAAGATCGTCTCCACCTACTCCTACCGGCCGTTCGTGATCTACCGGATCGCGCTGGCGGCGGTGGTCGTCCTGCTGCTGGTCTTCGGGGTGCTGCACCCGCTCGCCGGGGCGTGACCCGTCCGGCTCAGAGCCAGCCCGACCGCTTGAACAGCCGGAACAGCACGAAGGCGGATCCCGCCATCAGCACCAGCGACGCCGGGTAACCGATCAGCCAGTGCAGCTCGGGCATGTGCCGGAAGTTCATCCCGTAGATCCCGGCGATCAGGGTGGGCACGGCGATGATCGCCGCCCAGGCCGAGATCTTGCGCATGTCCTCGTTCTGCCGGACCGACACCTGCGACAGGTACACCGACAGCATGTCGCCGAGCAGGTCGTCGTGGGAGTCGAGGTGCCGGTCGACCTTGTCCAGCGCGGTGTCCAGCCGCCGCATCCAGCGCATGGTCCTGGTCTCCTTGCTCGACTCCTCCTGGTCGGCGATCAGTTCGGGGAAGGCCGCGAGCAGTGGCACCAGGGCGCGGCGAGCCTCGGCGATCTCCCGTTTGAGGTCGTAGACCACCTGCGCCGGGTCGGCGGCGGCGCGGTCGCCGAAGATCACCCGTTCGGTGTCCGCCACCGCCTCCCCGATGCCGACCTCGACGTCGCTGGCGCGGCCGACCAGGGCGACCAGTGCGGCCGCGAAGACCTGTGCCCCGGGTGGTTCGGGCAGGTGGTCGTCGCCGTCCAGCCGGTCCAGGACGTCCTGCAGCAGGTTACCCGGGCCCTCCTCGGCGGTGAGGGTCACGTCGTCGACGACCAGGGTGGCCCACATCCCGGTGCTCACCTGCTGGGTGTCGGCATCCCAGTGCAGGGTCTGGCTGAGCAGGAACCGCCCGCCGCCGGGGAGTTTGCGCAACTGCGCCCGGCGCGGATGCCGCTCGCCGGGCACCGCCACCGAGCGCCGGACCGACGACTCCGGGATGCCTGCCTGCCGGGCGGCGTCGGCCAACGCCTCGAAGGAGTCGACATGCACCCACGCGGCGGGCGGCTCGGCACCGGCCAACCGGGGGAGCAGTCCGTCGACGTCGATCTGCTGCCAGCCGTCCTGGCCGTGCACCCATGCGTTCTCCACCCGGGCATTGTGCCGGTTAGGCTTCCGGGGTGCTGACCTGGCCCGCCCCGCAGATTCCCGAACTCCCCGGCGAGGGCCGGCCGATCCAGGTGCGGGACAGCTCCACCGGTGAGCTGGTGGTCGCCGCCCCGGGGCAGGACGCCCGGCTGTACGTCTGCGGCATCACCCCGTACGACGCGACCCACCTCGGGCACGCGTCGACCTACGTGGCCTTCGACCTGCTGCTGCGCGGCTGGATCGACGAGGGCAAGACGGTGCGTTACGCCTCCAACGTCACCGATGTGGACGACCCGCTGCTGGAACGCGCGCAGGCCACCGGCGTCGACTGGCAGGACCTGGCCACCGACCAGATCGCGCTGTACCGCGAGGACATGACGGCCCTCGGCGTCATCCCGCCGGATGTCTACACCGGTGCCGTGGAGTCGGTGCCGGACGTGGTGCGCGCGGTGGAGGCACTGGTCGCCGCGGGTGCCGCCTACCGGGTGCCCAGCGTGGACGCCGGTGACGACTACTACGCCGACCTGTCCGTCGACCCGGACTTCGGGCGGGTGGCCCGCCTGGACGCCGAGACGATGCGGACGTTCTTCGGTGAGCGCGGTGGCGACCCCGACCGGCCCGGCAAGCGACACGAGCTGGACCCGCTGCTGTGGCGTGCCGCCCGCGCGGGTGAGCCCGCCTGGGACGGCGGGACTCTGGGTGCCGGGCGGCCCGGCTGGCACATCGAGTGCGCGGTGATCGCGCGGGACGGCCTCGGTCTGCCCTTCGACGTGCAGGGCGGCGGCAACGATCTGCGCTTCCCGCACCACGAGATGTCCACCTCGCACGCGCGGCTGCTGGACGAGGGTCACGGCGCCCGCACCCACGTGCACACCGGCATGGTGGGGCTGCACGGGGAGAAGATGAGCAAGTCCCTGGGCAACCTGGTGCTGGTCTCCAGGCTTCGGGAGCAGGGCGTCGACCCGATGGCGGTGCGGCTCGCGATCCTGGCGCACCACTACGCCGCCGACTGGGAGTGGACCGACACCGTGCTGGCCGAGGCGGTCGCGCGCTGGGAGCGCTGGCGGGCGGCGGTGTCCGGGAACGGCGGCCCGGCTGCCGACGACACCCTCGCCGCGATCCGCGCCGCGCTGGCCGACGACCTGGACGCACCCCGTGCGCTGCGCGCCGTGGACGCCTGGGCCGAACTGTCGCTGTCCGGCTCGGTGCCGGACGCCGAGCTGGTCGAGGGCGCTCCGGGTGTGATCGCCCGGGCGGTGAACGCGCTGCTGGGCGTGCGGCTCTAGGCGGTCGTGCGCGTCGGCGGGGAGTCCGGCCGGAGGTGGCCGGCGCTCCGCCGGGTCACTGGACGGAGTCGAGCCATGCTCGCGGGTCGGCCGCGGTGCACAGCGAACCGCCCGAGACGACCCAATCGGCACCGTGCGCCGCGCAGGATCTGGCCAGTGCCGGGGTGACCCCGCCGTCGACCCCCAGCTCCCCTCGGGTGGCGGTGGCTGACGCAGCCGGGCCCGGTTGTGTGCCCGACCGCAGCGCAGCCAGCCGCGCCAGGGTGTCCGGGCGGAAGGCCGCTCCGGCCCGGCCCGGGGTGATCGACATCAGCAGCACCACCGTCCCGGCGGGCAGACCCGCCGGCAGTGCGGCGGGGGTGTGCGGGGACAGGGCGATCCCCGGTGTCGCACCGAGTGCCACCACCAGGTCCAGCGCCGCGCGCCAGCCGGTGGCCTCCACGTGCACGATCACCCGCTCGCACACCGCCGCCCAGGCGGCGACCTGCTCCGCCGGTTCGGTCACCATCAGATGCGCCTCGCCGGGCAGCCCGGTCCGGGCCGTGATCGCGGCCGCCTCGTCCGGGGTGAAGCCACCCGGTGCGGCGAAGTCCCCGTCGGAGACGTCCCAGTGCCAGCGCCGCAGTCCGGCGGCCGCCAGCCGGTCGGCCAGGACCGGGCGCTCGGCGGGCGGCACCGACCACAGCGACGCGGCGACCAGGGTCACCGTCGTCCCTGCTCGACCCGGGGGAGGGTCAGGACCGCCTCGGCCAGGGCGCGGTCGCAGACCAGTTCGGTGACCAGCCCGGCCCGCACCACCGCGGCGAGCGCCCGGGCCTTGCGCGCCCCACCGGCGACGGCCACCACCCGGGGGATCCGGCGCATCTGATCGGGGGAGATGGTCAGGCACCGTGCCTGGAAGTCCGGCGCCACCGCCTCGCCGTCGTCGGCGACCAGGATCGAGGCGACCTCGGCGACCACCCCGCGCGCGAGCAGGTCGGCCTGTTCCCGCTCGCCGACCGTGCGCAGCAGCTGGGACTCGGGCGGGTCCCACGACCCGACACTGACCACGGCGGTGGACAGGGCGTCGAACTGGTCGAGGGCGGCGGCGACGTCGGGTTGGCGGCGCAGCGCCTCGGCGGTCTCCGGCGAGTCGACCACCAAGGGGGCGAAGATCGGCCGGGCGGTGCCGCCGGAGCTCAGGGCCACCCGCCGGACCACCTCCACCGGTGAGTCGGCCAGGTCGGTGCCGATCGCCCCGGTCAGCTGCACCACGTCCAGGGGCGGCAGCGGTGGCATCGAGGCGCTCATCGCGGTGAGGGTGCGCCCCCAGGCGAGGCCGAGCACCTCACCCGGACGCAGGGTGGCTCCGAGCAGCTCCGCGGCCGCCTCGCCGACCTGGCGTCGGACCTCGGAGTCGTCGCCGCTGGACTCGATCACCGTGACCCGGGACAGACCCAGGTGGTCCTGGACCTGCGCCGAGATGCCGGGCAGGCGTAGTCCGCCGTCCTGGATGGTGATCGTGACCACCCCTTGGTCGCGGGCCTGTTCCAGCAGCCGGGCGACCTTGAACCGGGAGACGCCCAGCTCCTCGCCGATCAGCTTCTTGGGGGCGTCGTCCAGGTAGTAGCGCCGGGCGGCGCGGACCATCTGCTCCCAGTCCTCCGAAGTGCTCATGTGAGCACTGTAGACCGAATCCGACGCACATTTGTGACATTGAGGGCTTGAGTTGGGTCGCATCGCCGCGTAGTGTCCAAGCTGTCAGGTGAGCGCCAGAACTGCTCACATGAGCACCGGTCCACTGCGAGGAGGCAGAGGCATGGCGAAGCGACGACGGTTCCCCGAAGAGCTCGGGATCGGGGTGGTCATCGTCCTGGTGGTGGCGATCTTCTCCCTGATGTCGCCCACGTTCCGGACAGTGGACAACGCGAACCTGCTGCTGCTGAACGGCGCGGTGATCGCCTTCCTGGCGATGGGACAGGCATTCGTGCTGCTCACCGGCGGCATCGACCTGTCCACCGGGTCCAACATCGCGCTGACCGGCATGATCGCCGCGCTCACCATGCGGGCCGGACTGCCCTGGTGGCTCGCGGCCCTCGCCGCACTGGCGGTCGGCGCTCTGGTCGGCGTCATCAACGGCGCCCTGATCCACTACCTGAAACTGCCACCGTTCATCGTCACCTTCGCCGCCTTCGGCGTCGCCGCCAGCATCCCGCTGATCCTCACCGGGGCGAGCTCGGTCAACGTGACCGACCCGATGTTCGCGGTGATCGGGCGCGGGTCGCTGTTCGGCATCCCGATGCCGGTGGTGCTGGTCGCGGTCTTCGTGGTGATCCTCACCGTCCTGCTGCGGTTGACCCCCACCGGCGTGCGGATCTACGCGGTGGGCGGCAATGCCGAGACCGCCCGGCTGTCCGGCATCGCGATCGGCCGGGTCACGATGCTGGTCTACGCGATCAGCGGGTTCTGTGCCGGGATGGGCGGGCTGATCACCACCAGCCGCCTGATGGTCGGCTACCCCTCCGCCGGATCCGGCAACGAGCTCTTCTACTCGATCGCCGCCGCGGTGGTCGGCGGGGTGTCGCTGTTCGGCGGGATCGGGTCCCTGCCCGGTGCGCTGCTGGGCGCCATCCTGATCGCCACCGTCTCGAACGGCATGAATGTGGTCGGGGTCCAGTCCTACTGGCAGCCGCTGGTGATCGGTCTGATCATCCTCGGCGGCGTGATCATCGACACCTACCGTCGCCAGTCGTCGCTCAGCGACCTGCTCAGACGGACCCTGCGCCGGCCCGACGGCCCTGCGTCCAGCACCCCCGACAGCCCCAGTCCGGCGAGCCGCGACACCGCGGCCGCACGGAGCTGATCCCCACCCCCCACCAGCACGAGGAGACAGAGCAATGAAGCGACGCCACCTGCTGACCGGCCCCGCCACGATCGGCGTGATCTGGGCGCTGAGCGCCTGCGGTGCCGTGGACACCGGAGCCGGCTCCGGCGGCGGTTCCACCGACGGTGACACCACCGCCGCCCAGGAACTGCCCGCCAGCTGCTCGGACGACATCCCCTTCCTGGCCGTGGCCCTGCCCAACCTGACCAATCCGTACTACGTGGCGATGAAGCAGGGCTTCGAGGACGCCGGCAAGGAGCAGGGCTTCACCGTCGAGGTGCAGATCGCCGACGACGACGACGCCAACCAGCTCTCGCAGGTGCAGTCGATGCTCCAGAAGAAGCCGTGCGCGCTGGCCCTGAACCCGGTGAAGTCGGAGCCGGCCGCCGCGCTGGTCAAGGCCGCCAACGACGCCGGGGTGCCGGTGTTCGTGGTGAACGTCGGGGTCGACCCGGACGCGCTGCAGGCGCAGGGTGGGCACATCGTGCAGTACCTCGGTGCCGACAACGCCGAGGGCGGCAAGCAGTCGGCGGAGCAGGTCCTGGCCGACTTCGGGGCCGACGCGGAGCTGACGATCGGCTTCGTCACCGAGCCCGACGAGACGCCCACCCAGCAGCGCGACCAGGGCTTCGAGGACGCGATCGCCGCCGACCCCAACGCGAAGGTGGTCGCCCGGGTGGACGGCAACGTCAAGCCGGACGACTCGCTCCGGGCCACCACGGAGATGCTGTCCGGCAACCCGGACATCAACGTGATCTTCGCGTCCACCGGTCCGGCCGCCTACGGCGCGTTGCAGGCGCTGGGCAGCAACTCCACGGTGAAGGTCTACGGGTTCTGCGCCGCGGAGACCGCGCTGACCGACCAGTACCCGGGCTGCGTGGCCCAGGAGCCGGAGGCCTACGGCGCCGACGTGGTGCAGCAGGTCCGGGACTACGTGGACGGCAAGGAGGTCCAGCCGGAGGTGCTGAAGTCCCTCAAGGAGTTCACCACCGGGCAGACCCCCGGTCCGGGTGAGGTGGGCTGATCCGATGCTCGGCGTGCGGAAGATCGTCAAGCGGTACTCCGGGGTCACCGTGTTGCACGGGATCGACCTGGAGGTCCGGCCAGGAGACGTGGTCGGGCTGGTCGGGCACAACGGTGCGGGCAAGTCGACCCTGCTCCGGGTGATCTCCGGCGCCACCACCCCCGACCAGGGGAACATCGAGGTGGACGGGGTCCGGCAGGACATCGCCGGGCCCCGGGACGCCATCGCGGCCGGAGTCGCCACCGTGTACCAGGAGCTCTCGCTGCTGCCGAACCTGACCGTCACCCAGAACGTCTACCTGGGCGACGAGCGGTCCCGTGCCGGGATGCTCCGCCGGGAGGAGATGCGTACCGGTGCCCGGGAGCTGGTGGCGTCCTTCGGGCTGGACCTGGACGTCGACCGCAAGCTCGGTGAGTACCCGGTCGCGACCCGGCAGATGCTGGAGATCGCGGTCGCCACCCACCGCAAGGCGCGGTTCCTGCTGCTGGACGAGCCGACGACCGCCCTGGAGGGCACCCAGGTCGACCGGCTGCTGGAGATGGTCCGGCACCTGGCGCAGGAGCGTGGGCTGGGCATCGTGTTCGTCGATCACAAACTCGACGAGCTGTACGCGGTGTGCAACCGGGTGGCGGCGCTGGTGGACGGTCGACTGCGGATCGACGCCCGGGTGGACGAAGTGTCCCGGGACGACGTGGTCACCGCGATCGCCGGTGAGGAGGCGGCGGCCCCCGCGTCCGCCTCCTCACCGGTCCCGGCCGAAGTGGGCCGGGAGACCCGCGAGGTGGTGGCCGCCCTGCCGTCGAAGGGCCGGGGCGGCCGCCTCCTCGAGGTGCACGACCTGCACGCCGGCGGGGTGCACGGGGTCAGCCTGCGCGCCGAGCCGGGCCGGGTGCTCGGCATCTACGGCCTGGTCGGTGCCGGGCGGACCGAGACCCTGCGCGCCCTGGTCGGACTGAACCCGATCACGGCCGGACGGGTGCTGCTCGACGGGCAGCACCACCGGCCACGCACCCCGGCAGGGGCGCAGCGTGCCGGGCTGGTGTACCTGACCGAGGAACGCAAGCACGACGGGATCGTCCCCGGGCTGTCCTCGCCGCAGAACGTGGCGCTGCCGGTGCTCGGCCGGTACCGGCGGGCGGGATTCCTCGACCGGGCGGCGGTGCAGCGCGATGCCGAGGACCTGTTGGAACGGCTCCGGGTCCGGGGCGACCGGCACGGACCGGTGGTCCGGCTGTCCGGTGGTAACCAGCAGAAGGTGCTCCTGGCGCGGGCGATCGCGCAGCGGCCCCGGATCCTGCTCCTGGACGAACCCACCAAGGGCGTCGACCTGGGCGTGAAGGCGGAGATCCACCGGATCGTCCGGGCCCTCGCGCACGAGTCGGGCCTCACCGTGGTCCTGGTCTCCTCCGAGGAGGACGAGGTGGCCGAGGTCGCCGACGACGTGGTGGTGATGTCGCACGGCCGCACGAGCGGGACCCCGCTGACCGCCAAGGACCGCACCCCCCAGTCACTGCGCCGCGCCGCGTGGACCGCGGCATGACCCCCGGAGGCACCACCATGACCAGCAGCGCCGAGGACACCCTGCGCACCGCCCGCGAGCTGGTGCGACGGGAGGGCGGCGGCGTGGCAGCCGTGGCCGAGCAGCTCGACGACACCTTCCTGCGGGCGGTGGAACTCGTCGACGCCTGCACCGGGAAGGTGTTCGTCACCGGTTCCGGCACCTCCGGTGCGGTGGCACGCCGGATGGCCCATCTGCTGTCGGTCTGCGGGACACCGGCGGTGTTCCTGCCCGGGATGGACGCCCTGCACGGCACGATGGGCGCGGTCGCCGCCGGGGACCTGCTGATCACCATCTCCCGGGGCGGGGAGTCGGACGAGCTGAACGACCTCTCGGCCCGGGTGCAGCGCCGCGGTGTGCCGGTGATCGCCCTCACGGCGACGCCAGGATCCACCCTGGGTCTGCTCGCCGACCTCACCGTGGTGATCGACCCCGGGCCGGAGGTCGACCCCGGTGGGGTGATCGCGATGGGGTCGACCCTGGCCACCGCGGTGTGGGGCGACGCCCTGGCCGCTGTGCTGATGCGACGCCGGGGGTACGGGTGGGAACAGGTGCTGTTCACCCACCCGGCCGGGGCGGTGGGCAAGCGCGCCGACCTGCCGGACGAGCTCCCGCCGATCGGCGACCGCTGATGGGCGTGGTGGCGGGGGTGGACTCCTCCACCCAGTCGTGCACCGTGGAACTGCGGGACGCCGACGACGGTCGGGTGCTCGGCGCCGGACGGTCGCCGCATCCGGCCACCGCGCCCCCGGTCTCCGAGCAGGACCCGGAGGACTGGTGGTCGGCGCTCCGGCTCGCCCTGGCCGCTGCCCTGGACCAGGCAGGGCTGACCGCCGACCGGATCGACGCGGTGAGCATCGCCGCCCAGTGCCACGGCCTGGTGCTGCTGGACGAGGCCGACCGGGTGCTCCGGGCGGCGAAGCTGTGGAACGACACGACGTCGGCGCCCCAGGCGGCCGCGATGGTGGCGGACCTCGGAGCGTCCGGCTGGGCGGAGGCGGTCGGCTCGGTGCCCACCGCCGCGTTCACGATCACCAAACTCGCCTGGGTGGCCGCCCACGAGCCCGCGCTGCTGGATCGGGCACACCGGGTGCTGCTCCCGCACGACTGGCTCACCTTCCGCCTGACCGGCGAGGCGGTCACCGACCGCTCCGAGGCATCCGGCACGGGGTACTTCGCCGCCCACGAGGACCGCTACCGCACCGACTTGCTGGAGCGCTGGGTCCGGTCCGATCGGGACTGGGCGCCGATGCTGCCCCGGGTGGCCGGCCCCGACGAGGCCGTCGGACGGGCCGACACCCGGGCCGCCACCGCACTGGGCCTGCGCCGGGACGTGCTGGTCGGCGCCGGGGCGGGGGACCAGCACGCCGGAGCGCTCGGCATCGGGCTCGGACCCGGACAGGTGCTCTACTCCCTCGGCACCTCCGGGGTGGTGATGACCACGTCCGCGACCCCGGTGCACGACGGCACCGGCTGGGTGGACGGTGTCGCCGACGCCACCGGCGGCTGGTTGCCGCTGATGTGCTCGCTCAACTCCACCAAGGTCACCGACACCGTCGCCCGGCTGCTCGGCGTCGACCTGCCCGGGCTGGCGGCGCTGGCGCTCGCGGCCGAGCGGCGACCCGACCGGATGGTGCTGGCCGCCTACCTGGACGGCGAGCGGACTCCCGACCGCCCGGACGCGCGCGGGCTGCTGGGCGGACTGCGCTCGGACGTCACCCGCGAGGAACTGGCCCTGGCCGCCCACGAAGGGGTGATCCTCGGCCTGCTCCGCGGGCACCGGGCCATCCGGGCGGCGGGGGCGGCCGCCGACGGCGAGGTGGTGGTCGCCGGGGGCGGTGCACGCTCCGCCGCCTATCGGCAGGTGCTGGCCGACGCGCTGGGCCGCCCGGTCTCCACCCGGGAAGCCCCGGAGGCCACCGCCCGCGGTGCGGCGATCCAAGCAGCGGCCGTGCTCGCCCGTGCGCCGGTCACCACCGTGCGCGACAGCTGGGCCCCCGCCACCACCACGACCACCGACCCGGCGGCGGCGCTGCCCGAATCCGTGCTCGACCGCTACCGGGCGCTAGCCGAGTGGCGGCAACCGACCGAGAAGGAGTGACATGCGGCTGTACCTGGACTGCGCCGACCGGGCGGACCTCGGCCCGCTGCTCGACACCGGACTGTTCGCGGGGGTGACCACCAACCCGCTGATCCTCCAGCGCGGCGGCGTCCGACTGGCCGAGGTGCCACAGCTGGTGCGCTGGCTGCTGGACCGGGGAAGTGCGGAGGTGTTCGTGCAGACCACCGCTGCCGACACGACCGCGATCGTGGCCGAGGGCCGTGACCTGCGGCGGCTCTCGGACCGGCTCGTCGTGAAGATCCCGGCGACCAGGGACGGCCTGAGCGCGGCCCGGCGCCTCAGCGACGAGGGAGTGCCGGTGCTGATCACGGCGGTCTACCACCCGAAGCAGGCCCTCACCGCCGCCGCTGCCGGGGCGAGGTGGATCGCGCCCTACGTCGGGCGGATGACCGAGCAGGGTCGTGACGGGCACGAGCAGGTGGCCCAGATGCACCGCCTGCTCGCCGGGACCGGCACCGCGGTGCTGGCAGCGAGCATCCGCAGCACCGACGACGTGCGCCGCCTGGCCCTGGCCGGGGTCGACGCGGTGACCGTGGGTGCCGCGGTGGCGCGGGGGCTGTTCGACGAGCCGCTGACCGATGCCGCGGTGGCGGACTTCGACCGCGCGGTGGCCGAGCTCAGCTGATCGCGCCCGGGCGCCGCGGATCGGGGACGGCCGGGTCGTCGGCGGGCCGACTCACCGGGTGGGCAGGTGTCGCGCGTCGCGGCGGTACATCTGCGCGTGCCGGTGCAGCTCCGGCTGCCCGCTCGCCCGCGCGTGCTCGTCGGTCCAGTCCGCCAGCTCGGCCAGCCGGTCGACCATCGTCGCCAGCACCTCGGCCCGGGTCGGCGCGTCGTCGCCGTAGGAGGCGAGCAGGCTGTCCAGGCGGTGCAGCGGATCCAGGCCACCGGGGGTCGGGGTGTCCGAGCAGAACGAACACAGCCGGTACGCCAGGTAGGCCAGGTCCCACACCCGGGGTCCGGGGGAGGCCATGTCCACATCGATGAACCCGACCAGCCGACCGGCGGCATGGACCATGTTGTACGGTGCCGCGTCGTTCAGGCAGATCACCTCGGCGGGCTGATGGGCGGCCATCCGCCACGGCCCGGCGTCCACCGGGAACCCCTCGGTCGCGTCGTGCCAGATCCGCAGGAACGTCCCCGCCTGCTGCACGGTGCGCGGGTGCCACACCCAGTCCGGCAGCGGGAAGTCGCCGGTGTCGCCCGGGATCAAGCTGAGCATCTCCCGGCCCTGGTCGTCGACGCCCAGCGGGGTGGGGACCATCCAGGCGCCCCGGGCGCGCGCCCAGGCGAGCACGGCGTGCACCGTGGGGGTCCACGGGCCGGCGGTGCGGCGCACGGTGTCGCCGATCCGGACCACCTCGTTGACGTGCCCGCCGTCCAGCGGGTGCTCCTGCGGTTCCGGCGCGGCGGTCATGCTCAGCCCCCTAGGCCCTTGTCCCGGCGTCTCAGGTAGCGCTCGAACTCCTGCGCGATCGCCTCGCCGCTGGCCTCCGGGAGATCGGCGGTGTCCTTCGCCTCCTCCAGCTGGCGCACGTACTCGGCGATCTCGCTGTCCTCCCCCGCGAGTTCGTCCACGCCGTCCTGCCATGCTGCCGCGTCCTCCGGCAGATCGCCCAGCGGGATCGGCTCACCGATCAGCTGCTCGATCTTGTGCAGCATGGCGAGCACCGCCTTGGGCGACGGCGGGTGGGCGACGTAGTGCGGCACCGCCGCCCACAGCGACAGGGTGCGCAGCCCCCGGGCGGCAGCCTCGTGCTGCAGCACCCCGACGATGCCGGTCGGGCCCTCGTAGCTGTTCGACTCCACGTCCAGCAGGCCGCGCACCGCCCGGTCCTCGCTGGTCACCGTGACCGGGATCGGCCGGGTGTGCGGCACGTCGGCCAGCAGTGCGCCCAGGGTGATCACCGTCTCGGTGCGCAGGCCGCCGGCGATGTCCAGCAGCTCACCGCAGTACCGGCGCCAGCGCATCGACGGCTCGATGCCGTGCACCAGGACGATCGTCCGGCCGGTGCGCGGGGCGGTGGCGACCGCGACCGCGGTGGACGGCCAGGTGATCTCCCGGTTGCCCTCCGGGGTCAGGGCGATCACCGGGCGGTTCACCTGGAAGTCGTGGTACTCCTCCGGGTCGAGCTCGTCCACCTGCTCGGCGCCCCAGACCTCGTGCAGGTGTTCCAGTGCCTGGCTCGCGGCGGACCCGGCGTCGTTCCACCCCTCGAAGGCGGCGAGCAGGATCGGACCGTCACCGGGCAGGGCGGGCATCGCCGCGGGGGTGGTCGACTGGTCGCTCATCCGACCAGCCTAGGACCTGGCGGCGACACCGCCCGGGATGCACCGCGGTGTGGGCGACGGGTGGTGGGATGTCCCGGTGTCCGTCGTCCTGGTCGCCGCCGATCCCACCCGCCCGGGTGTGGTCGAGCTCCGGTCGGCACCCGACACCGCGACGGTCGTGGCCGAGGGGCTCGGGGCCGGCCGGACGGTTCCGCGCGAGCAGCTGGCCGCATCGGTGGCAGCGCTGGAGGAGGCGGAGCATCCACGCTGGGTCTGGGACGACACCGAACGCTGGTACCCGGAGCTGCTCGCCGCCGGGGTCCGGGTGCGCCGCGCCCACGACCTGCGGCTCTGCCACGCCATCCTGCGCCGGTCCAGCCGCACCACCGGCACCCGGTTCGCCGCCGCGCCGCCCACCGCCTGGGACGCCGCCGGTCCGACGGTCGAGCCGGCACCGCCCAGCCTGTTCGACGACCTGGAACCGGCCGTCGCCGGACTGCCCGACCCCGCGACCGAGTACCGCGAGCAACTCCGCTGCCTGGTCGATTCCCAGGACGACGGGCGACTGCGCCTGCTGCTGGCCGCGGAGTCCGTCGGCGCCCTGATCGCGGACGAACTGCGCTTCGACGGCCTGCCCTGGCGGGCCGACCTGCACGACGTGCTGCTCACCGACCTGCTCGGACCCCGGCCACCCGAGGGCCAACGGCCGGCCAAGCTGCAGGAACTCGCGCAGGTCATCGCCGCCGCCCTCGAACGCCCCGGGCTCAACCCCGACTCGCCCCCCGAACTGCTGCGCGCCCTGCGGGCCGCCGGGCTCGACGTCGCCACCACCCGCAAGTGGGAGCTGCGCCAGCACGACCACCCCGTGATCGAGCCGCTGCTGGCCTACAAGAAGCTGGCCCGGCTGCTGACCGCCAACGGCTGGGCCTGGATGGACCGCTGGGCGACCGGTGGCCGGTTCCGGCCGGACTACGTACCCGCCGGGGTGGTCACAGGTCGGTGGGCGTCCAGCGGCGGGGGAGCCCTGCAACTGCCCGCCGGGATCCGGTCGGCGGTGCGGGCCGATCCCGGCCATGTCCTGGTGGTCGCCGACGCCGCCCAGCTGGAGCCGCGGGTGCTGGCGGCGATGTCCGGCGACCGGGCGATGGCCGCCGCCGGTCGTCAGGCCGACCTCTATGAGGCGGTGGTCCAGGCCGGGATCGTCCAGGACCGGCAGCAGGCGAAGTACGCCATGCTCGGCGCGATCTACGGCGCGACCACCGGTGCGAGCGCGATGCTGATGCCCCAGCTCGCCCGGGGATACCCGCAGGCGGTGGAACTGGTCGAACGGGCGGCCCGGGCCGGTGAGCGCGGCGAACAGGTCACCACCTGGCTCGGCAGGTCCTCACCGCTGCCCTCCGCCGACAGCCGGGCCGAGCGCCTCGCGGCCGGGGGAGAGGGCGGCGACGAGTCGACCGCCCGGGAGGCCCGACGGCACGCCCGCGACTGGGGTCGGTTCACCCGCAACTTCGTCGTCCAGGGCACCGCCGCCGAATGGGCACTCTGCTGGATGGCGGTGCTGCGGCAACGGCTGGTCGGGCTGCCCGGGCGCCCGCACCTGGTCTTCTTCCTGCACGACGAGCTGATGGTGCACAGCCCGGTGGACCAGGCGGAGATCGTCGCCCAGGCGGTGCGGGACTCGGCGGTGGAAGCGGGCCGCCTGCTGTTCGGTGACACCCCGGTGGAGTTCGCGCTGGACCTGGCGGTGGTCGACTCCTACGACCAGGCGGGCTGACCTACCCTGGCACCGTGATCCTGACCGCCGCCGACTGGCAGCCGCTGGCCGCCGCCCACGAGGCCCGGGCCGACGCCCTGACCGCCGGGCACCGGGACCGCACCGCCCGGCGGGAGCGACACGCGATCGACGACTTCCTGTTCGACTACTACTCCGCCAAACCCGGTCAGCTGCGCCGCTGGCACCCCGGCGCCGGTGTCACCCTGCTCCCCGGCGACGGGATCCCGCACGCCGACTGGCGCTGGTACCGCACGGCGCCCGACGGCTCCGTGACACTGGACGTCGCGGCGTTCGTGGCCGACCGGGGCAGCACCGTGCGGTTCGTGCACGGCCTGCTGTCGGCCACCGCGTCCCGGCCGATCGCCACCGGCTGCTTCGGCCTGCACGAATGGGCGATGGTCTACCGCGAGGCACCCGGACAGCACCGACACGCCCTGCCGCTGCGGCTGGGCGAGTCCGGCACCGACACCGTGGTCGAGACGCACCGGATCCGCTGCACCCACATCGACGCGTACCGGTTCTTCACCCCGGAGGCCGCGCCGCTGAACGCCCTGCGACCCACCCGTGAGACCCAGATCGCCGACGACCAGGGCGGGTGCCTGCACGCCAACATGGACCTGTACAAGTGGGCGCAGAAGCTCGGCCCGCTCTGCCCCGGCGACCTGCTGCTGGACAGCTTCGAGCTGGCGGCCGAGATCCGGGTGACCGACATGCAGGCATCGCCCTACGACGTGTCCGGCTACGGGTTGGAGCCGGTGGCGATCGAGACGCCGGAGGGCAAGGCGGAGTACGTGCGGCGGCAGCGGGGGTTCGCGGAGCGGGCGGCGGGGATCCGGGGGCGGATCGTCGCCGTCGCGGCGGCCGTCGTGGGCGAGGACGCCAGCTAGGCGTCGGCCGAGCCCTCGGTCATCTCACCGCGACCGTCGGCGTCTCAGTACCGGAACGCCGCCACCCGGTCCCGCAGCTCGGCGGACATCCCCGCCAGGTCGCGCACCGCGGTCTCCACCTCGCGCAGCACGTCGGTCGACCGTTCGGCGGCCCCCGCCACCCCGGTGATGGTGCTGGCGATCTCCCCGGAGCCGGTGGCGGCCTCCGCGACCGAGCGGGACATCTCGTTGGTGGTCGCAGTCTGCTCCTCCACCGCCGAGGCGATGGTCAGCTGGTAGTCGTTGATCCGGGCGATGATGCTGGAGATCTCGCCGATCGCCCCGACGGCGCCGGTGGTGTCGGCCTGGATCGCCTCGACCCGGCGGGCGATGTCCTCGGTGGCCTTGGCGGTCTCCTGCGCCAGTTCCTTGACTTCCCCGGCCACGACCGCGAAGCCCTTGCCAGCCTCCCCGGCGCGCGCGGACTCGATGGTCGCGTTCAATGCCAACAGGTTCGTCTGCTCGGCGATGCTGGTGATCACCTTGATGACGTTGCCGATCTCTGCCGACGACGCGCCGAGCCGGGCGACCTGCTCGTTGGTGAGCGCGGCGGCGTTGGTGGCCTCACCCGCGACCTTGGCCGCCTGCGAGGCGTTCTGCGCGATTTCCCGGATGCTGGCGCCCATCTCCTCCGCACCGGCGGCGACGGTCTGCACGTTCCGCGACACCTGCTCCGCGGCGGCGGCGACCACCCCGGCCTGGTTCGACGTCTCCTGGGCCCGGCCGAGCACCGCCTGACTGGCACCGGACATCTGTGCGGCGGCACCGGCGATGGTGGTGGACACCCCTGCGACGGACGACAGGGTGCTGCGCAGTGACTGCTGGGCGGCGGCCAGGGCGGCGGCCATCCGGCCGAGCTCGTCGGTGGAGCGCACGTCGGGTGCGACCGTGAGGTCACCCTCGGCCAGCGCGTCCAGGGAGCGACCGACCTGACGGACGGTCCTGGTGATCTGCCGGGTGACCAGGGCCGCGATCACCAGCGCGATCAGGACCCCGGCGGCGAGCGCGGCGATCAGCAGGGTGCGGGTGCTGGACACCAGCGCGTTTCCGTGGGCGAACTCGGTGGCGGCGGCCTCCGACTTGGCCTCCGCCTCGCCCGAGATCGCGTCCAGCGCCCCATCGGCGTTCGGGTAGATCTGCTCGGTGTACAGCGCCGACAGCGCGCCGTCGCTCGCTCCCGCGTCCACGGCCGGGACGAACTGCTCGGCGAAGTTCCGGTGGAAGGCGGTGGCCAGGTCGATCGCGTCGTCCACCCGCCCCGGGTCGGCCGCGTGCGGCCGGTAGTCGGCCAGCTCGTCCAGCAGCTGGTCGCCCCGGTCGGCGATCTCGGCCGCCAGGTCGGCCCGGTCCGCGGCGGCGGTGAAGCCGTACTGGTTCGCGCGCACCCGGCTGCCCTGCAGCGTGCGCTGGATCTGGTCCAGCTCCTGCAACGGCTGCACGTCGGCCTGGTACAGGGTGCGCTGCCCCTCGCCGAGCTGCTGCACGCTGCTGATCGCGAGCAGGCCCATGCCGGCGGCGACGATGGTCAGGACGGCGACGATCGCACCGATCTTCTGCGCGATCGGGCGGTTGGCGAACCAGGAGCTGCGGGGGGTCATGCCCGCCTGATCGGCGCCGGCTCACCGTGATCGAGCAACCGGGCCGGTGGGCGTCCTCACAGGGTGAAACCGGCGTGCGGCGGGAACTTTCCACCACCGGCGCACGGCCCCGCCCCGCCCGGCCACCGCCGTCGCTTCACCTGCCGTCCACCCGCCCGGGTTACGGTGGTCGGAATCCCCGCAGCCCGCCCGACAGGAGAACCCCGTGACCCACCCCGCCCTTCCCACCGCTGTGCTCTGGGACATGGACGGCACCCTGGTCAACACCGAGCCGCTGTGGATGGCGGCGGAGACCGAGCTGGTGCACTCCTGGGGTGGGCAGTGGTCGCACGAGGACGGGTTGTCGCTGGTCGGCAACCCGCTGACCACCTCGGCGAGCATCCTGCAGGAGCGCGGTGTCGACCTGAGCCTGGACGAGATCATCGACTACCTGAGCGTGCGGGTGCGCGCCGGGGTCGCCGCCAGCACCCCATGGCAGCCGGGCGCCGAAGCACTGCTGCGGGCGCTGGCCGAGGCCGGGGTGCCGCAGGCGCTGGTGACGTCGTCGTACCGCAATCTGGCGCTGCCCTTCGCCGAGGTCGCCGGGGTGTTCGCCACGGTGGTCGCCGGGGACGACGTGCAGCACGCGAAGCCGCACCCGGAGCCGTATCTGATGGCGGCCGAGCACCTCGGGGTGGACGTGACCCGGTGCGTGATCGTGGAGGACTCGCCGTCCGGCATCGGGTCGGCGGTGGCGGCCGGGGGCCGGGTGCTCGCGGTGGAGGTGTTCACCCCGATCCCGGACCTGCCGGAGCTGAGCGTCACCAGCTCGCTGACCGACATCACGGTCGCGGACCTGGCCCGGATCGGTGCCGGTGACGTGCTGGACAAATTGAGCTGACCTGCGCCGACGGTCGGGTCTACCGTCGGCGGCTCTTGTCGTCGTCGTGAAAGGCACTCCCGTGTTCCCCGTCCAGCTGTCCGGTACCCGCGCGTCCACCCTGATGTGGGCGCCCGAGCACGAGGTCGAACCGGCCGCTGCGCAGCAGCTGCGCCAGATCGCCGCGCTGCCGTGGGTGCACGGCATCCGCGTGATGCCGGACGTCCACCTCGGCAAGGGGGCGACGGTCGGGTCGGTGATCGCGATGCGCGACGCCGTGTCGCCGAACGCGGTCGGGGTGGACATCGGCTGCGGGATGGTCGGGGTGCGCACCTCGCTGACCGCTGCCGACCTGCCGGACGACCTGCACCGGCTGCGGTCGCGGATCGAGCGCGAGGTGCCGGTGGGCCACCACGGGCACAAGACCCCGGTGGACCTGCGGCGGCTGCACCCGCTGGCCCGGGGCGCCCGGTCCGCGGAGGTGCTGTCCGGCGAGGACGCGTTCTGGTCCCGGTTCGGCACGCTCAGCGGCGGGGTGGACCGGATCGAGACCCGGGTGCAGCAGCAGATGGGCACCCTGGGCGGCGGCAATCACTTCATCGAGGTCTGCCTCGACACCGAGGACCAGGTGTGGCTGCAACTGCACTCCGGGTCGCGGAACATCGGCAAGACGCTGGCCGAGCACCATGCCGGGATCGCCAAGGGTCTGGAGCACAACCGGGCGCTGCCGGACCGGGATCTGGCGGTGTTCCTGGCCGGGACCCCGGAGATGGATGCCTACCTGAACGACCTGTGGTGGGCGCAGGAGTACGCGGCCCGGTCCCGGGCGGTGATGATCACCCTGGTCGCGGAGGCGGTCCGGGCGGAGTTCGCCGACCGGGAGGTGACCTTCGACGAGGCGGTGAACGTGCACCACAACTACGTCGCCACCGAGCGGATCGACGGCGCCGACCTGATCGTGACCCGGAAGGGGGCGATCCGGGCCGGTGCCGGTGACCTCGGTCTGATCCCCGGGTCGATGGGCACCGGGTCCTACGTGGTGCGGGGCCTGGGCAACCCGGAGTCGTACTGGTCGGCGTCGCACGGTGCCGGTCGGCGGATGTCCCGGACCGCGGCGAAGAAGCACTTCACGCTGGACGACCTGGCCGAGCAGACCGCCGGGGTGGAGTGTCGGAAGGATGCCGGGGTGCTGGATGAGATCCCGGGTGCGTACAAGGACCTCGACTCGGTGATCGCCGCGCAGAGCGACCTGGTCGAGGTCGTGGCGCGGCTGCGCACGATCCTCTGCGTCAAGGGCTGACCCGACGGGCCGGCATCGGGGACATCCCCGGTACCGGCCCGTGTCGGGTCACCGTCCGACCAGGGACATCCTGTACTCGTCGTACCGGTTCCCGGCGACCGGGATCCGGGCGGTGAGCGCGTTCAGATCGGCCAGGTCGTCGGCGGAGAGAGCCACGGCCGTGGCGGCGGCGTTCTCCTCGACCCGGCTCAGCCGCCGGGTGCCGGGGATGGGGACGATCCACGGCTGCTGGGCCAGCAGCCAGGCGAGTGCGATCTGACCGGGGGTGACGCCCTTCGCCTCCGCGACGGCGCGCACCTGGGCGACCAGTGCCTGGTTCGCGTCCAGGTTCTCGGCCGAGAACCGTGGCACCCGGGTGCGGATGTCGCCCTCGGTGAAGGGCGTCGAGGTGTCGACGGTGCCGGTCAGGAAGCCCTTGCCCAGCGGGCTGAACGGCACGAAGCCGATCCCGAGCTCGGCCAGGGTGGGCAGCACCTCCGGCTCGGGGTCGCGGGTCCACAGCGAGTACTCGGACTGCACGGCGGTCACCGGGTGCACGGCGTGCGCGCGCCGGATGGTGTCGGCGGCCGCCTCCGACAGCCCGAAGTGCCGCACCTTCCCGGCCTGCACCAGCTCGGCGACCGTCCCCGCGACGTCCTCGATCGGCACGTTCGGGTCGACCCGGTGCTGGTAGAACAGGTCGATCACGTCGGTCCGCAACCGGCGCAGGGACGCGTCGGCGACGCGGCGGATCTGCTCGGGACGGGAGTCGACGCCCTGCATCCGTCCGTCGACGATGTTCCAGCCGAACTTGGTCGCGATGACGACCCGGTCGCGGATCGGGGCGAGGGCCTCGCCGACGAGCTCCTCGTTGACGTAGGGGCCGTAGACCTCGGCGGTGTCGACGAACGTGACACCCCGCTCGACGGCGCCGCGCAGCACGCCGATCATGTCCGCGCGGTCGCCCGGGTTCGGACCGTAGCTCTGGGACATGCCCATCGCGCCGAGCCCGATCGCCGAGACCTCGAGTCCCTGGCCGAGCGTCCTGGTGTGCATGGTGAACCTCCTGGGTCGATGACGACCTCAGTCGACCACCGGCGGCGTGACCAGGGGAGTCCCTGCTGAACCGGGGTACTGGGAGTACCCCTCGGTCACCGACCAGGATGCGAGCAATGTGAGGGCGTCCGCGCTGGGGCTGCCCGGCTGCGCGGTGTACACCAGCAGGGTCAGGTCCGGGGCGGCGGCGATCGACAGGGAGTCGTACATCAGCTCGACCCGTCCGACCACGGGGTGCCGGATCTGCTTCACGCCGCCGGTGTGCAGGTGCACGTGGTGCGCCGCCCACCGGGTGCGGAAGTCCTCTGAGCGGGTGGACAGCTCGCCGATCAGCAGGTTCAGCTCCCGGTCGTGCGGCATCCGACCGGCTGCCGACCGCAGGACACCCACCGTGTCGTCGGCCGCCCGCTCCCAGTTCACCCAGAAGTCCTGCGACGCCGGGTCCAGGAACACGAATCGGGCGTGGTTCGCCGGGCCGGCCGGGCTGGTCACCAGCGGGTGGTACAGCGCACGGCCGAGGGGGTTGGTCGCCAGCACGGTGAGCCGGTCGTCCCGGACCACGGCCGGGGTCCCGGTGATCGAGTCCAACAGCACCCGGATGCTGGTCGGGACGGTGAGATCCGGGGTACGGGCGCGCCGACTGCGTGGCCCTCGGGCGGCCGCCGCCAGATCGCTCAGGTGACGCTGCTCGGCGTCGTCCAGGCGCAGGACCCGGGCGAGCGCGTCCAACACCTGGTCGGACGCCCCGCCGAGGTTCCCGCGTTCCAGCCGGATGTAGTAGTCGCTCGACATCCCGGCGAGCATCGCGACCTCCTCGCGGCGCAGACCCGGCACCCGGCGGTTCGACCCGTAGGTCGGCAGGCCCGCCTGTTCCGGGGTGATCCTGGCGCGACGTGACCGGAGGAAGTCGCGCACCTCCTCGCGGTTGTCCATGCCGACCACGGTACGACGGGTGGGCCCGCGCCAGGAGGCCCTGTCAGGACCTCCCGGTCAGCCGGCGAGCGGCACCACCCCGAGCGCCGACTCCACCGCACCGGTGGGGATCTCCGGCGGCACCCCGCCGAAGGCCGGGCAGATGCTGCGGTGCGCACACCAGTCGCAGAGCTTCGACGTGCGCGGGGCCCACTCGCCGGTGCGGGCACACTCCTCGATCCGCTCCCAGAGTGCGCGCAACCGCTGTTCCAGGGTGCGCATCTCCGCCTCGCTGGGCGCGTGCCGCACCACCGTCCCATCGCCGAGGTAGACCAGCTGCAACAGGGTCGGCAGCACCCCGCGTTCGCGCCAGAGCACGTAGGAGTAGAACCGCATCTGGAACAGCGCGTTGCCCTCGTAACCGGCGCGGGGCGACTTGCCGGTCTTGTAGTCGACCACCCGGAGCCGCCCGTCCGGCGCGATGTCCAGCCGGTCCACGATGCCGCGCAGCTGCGGTCCGTCCGCCAACTGGGTGCGCACGTTCAGCTCCCGCTCGCCGGGCTGCAACCGGTTCGGGTCCTCCAAGGTGAAGTAGGTGTCCAGCAACAGCCGGGCGCTGGTCAGCCACTCCTGCCGACCCGCCTCGTCCGCGAACAGCTCGACCACCTCGGGCTGGCGTTCCACCAGGGCGTCCCAGGCCGCGGGCACCAGGTCGTGGGCGGCCGCCGGGGTGCGCTGCCCGAGCGGCAGGTCGTACAGCCGTTCCAGCACGGTGTGCACCAGCGTGCCGCGCGCGGCCGCGGAACTCGGCGGCTCGGGCAGTCGGTCGACCACCCGGAACCGGAACAGCAGCGGGCACTGCTGGAAGTCGTTCGCGCGGGAAGGGGAGAGCCCGGGCACCCTGGTCCTGACCGCCTCGTGTCCGGCGGACTCCTCCGCCTCGGCAGCCGTCTCTCCGGGCACCACGACCGGCCCGTCGATGGCGGGTCCGTCGAGCAGCAGCGGGTCGGTGTCGGTCACGGGTCGAGCGTAGGCCCCGCCACCCACACGTCTGCCTCCCGCCACCCGCACGCCGACGCCCCCGGCCCCGCGCGCACAGCCGTCGCGCACCGCGCCCCCGTACCCTGTCCGCCGTGCCCCCTCACACCCGCGGACTGGTGATCGGTCGCGTCGCCGGCGCCCCGATCGTCCTCACGCCCAGCAGCGCCCTGATGGCCGTGATCATCGCGCTGCTGTTCGCGCCGACCTTCAGCACCCAACTGGGGATCGGCACCGGCTCGGCCTACGGCATCGCGGCGGTGTTCGCGGTGATCCTGCTGCTGTCGGTGCTGGTGCACGAGCTGGCGCACGGCCTGGTCGCCGGGGCCTTCGGCCTGCGGGTGCGCGAGTTCGCCCTCACCCTGCTCGGCGGCCACACCCAGCTGACCACCACCCCGCTCGGTCCGGGGGTCGCCGCGCTGATCGCCGTCTGCGGCCCGCTGTCCAATCTGGTGCTGGCCGCGGTGCTCGGCATCGGGGCGTCGGTGGCCCCGGACGGTGGTGCCGCCTACGTGGTGCTGTACGCGGCCGCCGCGGCGAATCTCTTCGTCGGGGTGCTGAACCTGGTGCCCGGCCTGCCGCTGGACGGCGGCCAGGTGCTGGAATCGCTGGTGTGGGCGGTCACCAGGAACCGGCGCACCGGCACCGTGGTCGCCGCCTGGGCCGGCCGGGTGGTCGCCGTCGGCTTCGTGCTGGCGGTGCTCGGCTGGCAGGCCGGCAGCCGGTGGGGCATCGACCTCTATCAGGTGGTGTGGGCCGCCGTGGTGGGCGCGTTCCTGTGGACCGGCGCGAGCCAGGCGCTGCGCCAGGCCCGGACCCAGCAGCGGGTGGACGGCTTCACCGTCGAGTCCCTGGGCGTGCGCGCGGTGGGCGTGGCGGCGACGGCAATGCTGGCCGAGGCCGACGCCGCGCGCAGTGTCACCGGTGCCGATGCCGTGGTGCTGCTCAGCCCGGACGGTCGGCCCGCGGCCTACGTCGACCCGGCCGCCGCGCAGACGGTGCCCGGTGCCGAGCGCACCCGGGTGCCGGTGACGGCGGTGGCGGTCGGGCTTCCGGCCGGTGCGGTGGTGGACGCGTCCCTGACCGGCGAGGAACTGCTGTCGGCGTTGGCCGCCGTGAGCCGGTTCGCCCCGGTGATGGTCGCGGTGAGGGGGCCGCAGGTGGTCGCGCTGGTGCGTGGCGCGGACGTCGCGGCCCGACTCCGCTCCTAGACTTGCCGCCCGTGACCCATGACGACCTGCCGCCCGTGTCCCACGACGACGCCCGCCCCGTGCCCGACGGCCCGGGCTCCGGAGGCGACCAGGGCTCCAGCGAGGAGGGTCCCACCGGTGCCCACCTGCGCCGTGGACCGTTCCGGGTCGGCGAACGGGTCCAGCTGACCGACCCCAAGGGCCGGCTGCACACGATCACGCTGCACCCGGACGCCACCTTCCACACCCACAAGGGCTACTTCCGGCACGAGGACCTGATCGGCTCCCCGGAGGGGAGCGTCATCGCGAACACCGGCGGCATCGAGTACCTGGCGATGCGTCCGTTGCTGTCCGACTACGTGCTGTCGATGCCGCGCGGCGCCGCGGTGGTCTACCCCAAGGACGCCGGGCAGATCGTCGCGATGGCGGACATCTTCCCCGGGGCCCGGGTGGTCGAGGCCGGGGTCGGCTCCGGTGCGCTGACCATGTCGCTGCTCCGGGCGGTCGGTGACCACGGGATGCTGCACTCGATCGAGCGCCGGGAGGACTTCGCCGCGATCGCGCGCGGCAACGTCGAGGCGTTCTTCGGTGGGCCGCACCCCGCCTGGCGGGTGAGCATCGGCGACCTGTCCGACGTGCTGCCGATCGCCGAGCAGCCCGGCACCGTCGACCGCGTGGTGCTGGACATGCTCGCCCCGTGGGAAAACCTGGACGCGGTGGCGCAGGCCCTGGTGCCCGGCGGCGTGTTCATCAGCTACGTCGCCACCACGACCCAGCTGTCCCGGCTGTCCGAGGACCTGCGGGCCGACGGCCGGTTCACTGAGCCGCAGGCGTGGGAGACCATGATCCGGGGCTGGCACCTGGAGGGTCTGTCGGTCCGGCCCGAGCACCGGATGATCGGCCACACCGGATTCCTGCTGTCCACCCGGCGGCTCGCGGACGGCGTGATCCCGCCGGAGCGCAAGCGCCGCCCGGCGCCGTCCAAGGACCTGGTCGACGAGTCCGGCGCGGTGGAGAGCACCCGCTCGCACCTGGACCTGCCGGACGAGGCGTGGACCCCGGAGGCGATGGGCGAGCGGCCGATCTCGGAGAAGAAGCTGCGCCGGGTCCGCCGGGACGTCGGACAGGCCCCCGAGGACCAGTGACACGCCGGTCCACCCGCTGACCGCATCGCGCGGAATGTCCGCCCGCGTGGTTAGCCTGCCGCAACGCCATCAGCCAGGAGGGACCGCGCCATGACGGAACCGACCCCGCAGGAATTCCAGCTGCTCCAGGCCAAGAACCAGCGGTTGTCCGACGCGCTGGTCGCCGCGCGGGACCAGATCATCGAGCTGAAGCGGCAGATCGACGACCTCGCCAAGCCGCCGGCCACCTTCGCCACCTTCCTGTCGCCGCGCGGTGACGGCACGGTGGAGGTGATCTCGGCCGGGCGCAAGATGCACGTCGGGGTCAGCCCCAGCGTCAACACCCGCGCGCTGCGGCCGGGCCAGGAGGTCCGCCTGAACGAGGCGATGACCGTGGTCGAGGCCGGCGGCTACGAGCGGGTCGGGGAACTGGTCACCGTCAAGGAACTCATCGGCACCGACCGCGCGCTGGTGGTCGGACGCGGGGACGACGAGCGGGTGGTCCGGCTGGCGGGTCCGCTGCTCGGCGGCCGGGTGCGGGTCGGTGACGCGCTGACCATCGAGACCCGGTCCAACTTCGTCTTCGAGCGGGTGCCGCGCTCCGAGGTCGAGGACCTGGTGCTGGAGGAAGTGCCGGACATCGACTACACCGACATCGGCGGCCTGGGTCCGCAGATCGAGCAGATCCGCGACGCCGTCGAGCTGCCGTTCCTGCACCCGGAGCTGTTCCGCGAGCACGGGCTCAAGCCGCCGAAGGGTGTGCTGCTGTACGGCCCGCCCGGCTGCGGCAAGACCCTGATCGCCAAGGCCGTCGCCCACTCGCTCGCTGCCACCTCCGCGCAGGTGCGGGGCGAGGACCCGGCCTCGGCGACCAGCTACTTCCTGAACGTCAAGGGTCCGGAGCTGCTGAACAAGTACGTCGGCGAGACCGAGCGGCACATCCGGCTGATCTTCAGCCGCGCCCGGGAGAAGGCGTCGCAGGGTCACCCGGTGGTGGTGTTCTTCGATGAGATGGAATCGCTGTTCCGCACCCGCGGCACCGGGGTGTCATCGGACACCGAGACCACGATCGTCCCGCAGCTGCTGGCCGAGATCGACGGCGTGGAGCGGCTGGAGAACGTGATCGTGATCGGCGCCTCGAACCGTGAGGACATGATCGATCCGGCCATCCTGCGGCCGGGTCGACTGGACGTGAAGATCAAGATCGAGCGCCCGGACGCCGAGGGGGCCAGGGAGATCTTCGCCAAGTACCTCACCCCCGACCTGCCGATCCACCCGGACGACCTGGCCGAGCACCACGGATCGCAGGCCGAGGCGGTGGAGGCGATGATCCACCGCACCGTGGAGCGGATGTACTCCGAGGAGGACGTGAACCGCTTCCTGGAGGTCACCTACGCCAGCGGCGACAAGGAGATCCTGTTCTTCAAGGACTTCACCTCCGGCGCGATGATCCAGAACGTCGTCGACCGGGCCAAGAAGTCCGCGATCAAGGATCTGCTCGCCACCGGGCAGCGCGGCCTGCGGGTGGAGCACCTGCTCACCGCCTGCGTGGACGAGTTCACCGAGAACGAGGACCTGCCGAACACCACGAACCCGGACGACTGGGCCCGGATCTCGGGCAAGAAGGGCGAGCGGATCGTCTTCATCCGGACGATCGTGCAGGAGAACAAGAAGAAGGCTGGCGCGGCGGCACCCCGGCGGATCGAGAACGTGCAGAGCACCGGGCAGTACCTCTGAGTCCTCGCTGAGGTCGGTCACAGCGACGACACAGTGCCGGGTGGGGAGATGGACGACGTCCGCTTCTCCCACCCGAAGGGGTGCTCATGCCCACCCTTGCCCTGTTCGCCCTCGACCTGGCCGCGGTCGTCGTCCTCACCTTCGTCCTCTACTTCCCCCGACACCGTCGACGTGATCTGGTCGCCGCCTTCATCGGGGTGAACGTCGGGGTGCTCGCCGTGGCCGGTGCACTGTCCACCAGCACCGTCGGCGCGGGCCTCGGCCTCGGCCTGTTCGGCGTGCTGTCGATCATCCGGCTGCGCTCGTCGGAGATCACCCAGCACGAGGTGGCGTACTACTTCGCCGCGCTGGCCCTCGGCCTGCTGGGTGGCCTCGGCGCGACCCTGGGCTGGTCGGCCGCGGCGATGATGGGGCTGATCCTGGTCGCGCTGTACATCGGCGATCACCCCCGGCTGCTGTGCCGCTACCGGCAGCAGACCGTGGTGCTGGACCGCGCCTACCCGGATCGCGCGGAGCTGACCGCCCGGTTGGAGGAACTGCTCGGTGCCGGGGTCCGGGACGTGAGCGTGCTCCGTCTGGACCTGGTGGACGACGTCACCTGGGTGGATGTGCGGTACGAGGAAGGCGCCCGCGCGATCAGCGCCGCGGTCCCGGCGTGTGCGCTGGTCGATGCCCGATGAGCACCACGATCGTCGACCGCCTGGACCTGGCCCCGATCGGCCTGACGGAGCTGACCGCCGAGGCCGAGCTGCTGACCAGGATCGACCGCAAGTACGTGCTCCCGGTGGACGCGCTGGCCCCGCTGCTGGCCGAGCTCCCGACCGGCACCCGTTGCCTGACCATCGGCGACCGGCAGTGCTTCGGCTACCGATCGGTGTACCTGGACACCGGCGCCCTGGACGCCTTCCACTCGGCGGCGGGTCGGCGGCGACGCCGGTTCAAGATCCGCACCCGCAGCTACCTGGACACCGACAGCTGCTGGTTGGAGGTCAAGACCCGCGGCCCCCGGGGGAACACGGTGAAGCAGCGCCGCGAGCACCCGGATCCGGAGGGGCTGGCCGCCGGACTGCCCTTCGTCCGGGCCGCCCTGTCCGAGGCCGGGGTGCAGCCGCCCGAGGTGCTGGACCTGGCACCGGTGCTGGTCACCGAGTACCGCCGGACCACCCTGCGCCTGCCGGACGGCAACCGGGCCACCATCGACACCGACCTGGCGTTCTCCACCCCGTGCGGTGTCGACCGGACCGGCCTCCCGCGCCGGGTGATCGTCGAGACCAAGAGCGCCCACGGTGCCGGCCCGCTGGACCACCTGCTGTGGCGCAACGGTCACCGCCCGGACCGGATCTCCAAGTACGCCACCGGCCTGCTGCTGCTGCACCCCGACGTGACCGGACGACCCTGGCGCCGCACCCTGCGCCGGGTCGTCGGCTGAACCCCCACCACCCCAAGGAGCTCCGCCATGCGCCGTTCGATCCACACCGTCATCGCCGTCTCGACCGCCCTCACGCTGGCCCTGGCCGGGTGTTCCGCGCCGAGCGCCGACCCGGTCGCCGCCACGGTCGGGGCAGCGTCGGACACCGCCACCACCGCCGAAGCCGTGCTGGCCGAGAACGCCGAGCACCTGACGTCCGCCGACCTCGACCCGGGCGAGGCCACCAGCACGATCACCCTGACCGGCGACTCGGCCACCGTGGACGGCGCGGGGGTCACCGTGGACGGCAGCACCGTCACCGTCACCGCCGCCGGGACCTACACCGTCACCGGATCGCTGACCGGACAACTGGTGGTGGCCGCCGGGGCCGAGGACGACGTGGTGCTGATCCTGGACGATGCCGAGATCACCGGGTCCACCGGTTCGGCGATCCTGGTCAGCACGGCGAACGCCGTGGGGGTGGAGCTCGCTGACGGCAGCACCACCACCCTGACCGACGCCGCCGGGTACACGAACACCGAGGGTCCGACCGCTGCCCTGTCCGCCGATGTCGACCTGGTCGTCTCCGGCACCGGGGCGCTGTCGGTGAGCGCGAACGCCGAGGACGGCATCGCCTCCTCCGACGGGCTGACCATCGAGGGCGGCACGATCACCGTCGCCGCTGTCGACGACGGGGTGCGCGGCAAGCATTCGCTGGTGGTCAGCGGGGGGACCCTGGACGTGACATCCGGCGGCGACGGTCTGACCGCGAACGAGGACGTGGACGCCACCGAGGGCTACGTCCTGCTCTCCGGCGGCACGATCACCGTGGTCGCCGACGGGGACGCCGTGCAGGCCGAGACGGATCTGGTGGTCACCGGTGGCACCCTGGACCTGACCGCCGGTGGCGGAGCGAGGGCGGCCGTCGACGACGCGGTGTCGACCAAGGGCCTGAAGTCCGGCGTGGTCACCGTGATCGAGGACGGGACGATCACCGTCGACTCCTCGGATGACGCGGTGCACACCAACGGCACCGCCACGGTCAGCGGCGGTGATCTGACGCTGACCACCGGGGACGACGGCATCCACGCCGACACCGCGCTCGACGTCACCGGAGGATCGGTCCAGGTGGCCGGGTCGTACGAGGGGTTGGAGGCCGAGGCGATCACGCTGTCCGGCGGCACCATCGAGGTCACCGCCTCCGACGACGGGATCAACGCGGCCGCCGGCGAGACCGAGGACGCCCAGGGCGACTGGTCGCAGAGCACCGGCACCGCCACCCTGGACATCACCGGCGGCTCGGTGGTGGTGCACGCGGGCGGGGACGGGCTGGACGTGAACGGCTCGGCGACCATGACCGGCGGCACGGTGATCGTGCACGGCCCCGAGACCGGTGCGAACGGCGCGATGGACTACGACGGCACCTTCACCGTCACCGGGGGCACCCTGGTCGCGGTCGGTGTGGTCGGCATGGTGCAGGAGCCCGCCACCGGCGACCAGGGGTGGATCAGCGCCCAGGTGCAGCTGGACGCCGGGGAGACCGTGCAGATCGCGGACGCCGACGGCACGGTGCTCGCCACCCTGGTCACCGAGGAGTCGGTCGGCTCGGTGGTGGTCAGCATGGCCGGGATCACCGAGGGCGAGGAGTACCAGGTGCTCACCGGTGGGACGGCGGCCGGGGAGGCGGTCGGCGGCTTCTCGCTCGGTGGCGACAGCACCGGGAGCAGTGTCGCGGCGACGGTCACCGCGGGCGAGTCGGCTGGCGGCGGGATGGGTGGCGGACCCGGCGGCGGGATGCCCGCGGCACCCGGCCGGAACTGAGCTGCGGCCCACGTCCCCGGCCCCGACGCGGGCGGGGGACGTGCGGCCGTCGGTGCGCCGGGCGTGGGCCGCCGGTCGCGGGTGCGGCCTAGGCTGATGGGGTGACTGTGCGGCGCGTGATGGGGATCGAGACCGAGTACGGCGTCCTGCAACCGGGGAAGGCGCCTGCCAACCCGATGCTGCTGTCGTCCCATGTGGTGGCGGTGCACGCCCCGGCCAAGCAGGCGGGCCGCACCAAGGCCCGGTGGGACTACGACGACGAGGACCCGCTGCAGGACGCGCGCGGGTTCCACCTGCAGCGGGCGGCTGCGCACCCGTCGCTGTTGACCGACGACCCGGCTCGTCCGGCCCCGAGCGGTGACGACCCGGACTCGGGAGCGGCCACCGGGCCCTCGGCGCCCCAGCCCCGTCCCCGCCCCGAGTTCGACGAGTACGAGGACCCGGGCGCGGTCAACGTCATCCTGACCAACGGCGCCCGGCTCTACGTCGACCACGCGCACCCCGAGTACTCCTCGCCGGAGGTGACCAGCCCGCGGGACATCGTGCGCTGGGACGTCGCGGGGGAGCGGGTGATGCTGGACTCGGTGCGGGCGCTGTCATCGGTGCAGGCGCTGCCGGATGTCGCGCTGTACAAGAACAACGTCGACGGCAAGGGCGCCACCTACGGCACCCACGAGAACTACCTGGTCGACCGCGCCGTGCCCTTCGGCGACCTGGCGAGCTGGATCACCCCGTTCCTGGTCAGCCGTCAGGTGTTCACCGGCTCCGGCCGGGTCGGCCTCGGTCAGCGCGGGGAGCGGCCCGGGTACCAGCTGTCCCAGCGCGCCGACTACGTCGAGGCCGAGATCGGACTGGAGACCACCCTGCGCCGCCCGATCGTGAACACCCGGGACGAGCCGCACGCCGATCCGGACCTGTGGCGCCGCCTGCACGTGATCGTCGGCGACGCCAACCTGTTCGAGGTGGCGACCTACCTCAAGACCGGCACCACCTCGCTGGTGCTGTGGCTGATCGAGCAGATCGCCGCCGGATCGGCCTCGCACCTGGCCACCCAGCTGGACGCCCTCACCCTGGCCGACCCGGTGTACGCCTTCGGCCGGGTGAGCCACGACCTGAGTCTGCGCGAACCCCTGGACCTGGCCGACGGCCGGGCGATGACCGCCCTGGACATCCAGCGCGCGTACCTGGCGGCGGTGCGCGGACTGCTGCCCGACCCGGACCCGGAGACCGCCGAGGTGCTGGACCGCTGGTCGTCGATCCTGGACCGACTGGCGACCGACCCCTCCTCCTGCGCGCGGGAAGTCGAATGGGTCGGCAAACTGCGCCTGCTGGACGGGATGCGCCGCCGGGAGCAGCTGGCCTGGGACCACCCCAAGCTGCACGCCGTCGACCTGCAGTGGTCCGACGTCCGCCCCGAACGCGGTCTGTACCACCGTCTCGCCGCCGCCGGTGCGGTCGAGCGCCTCACCACCGAGGCCGAGGTCGAGGACGCGGTCGTGCACCCGCCCACCGACACCCGGGCGTTCTTCCGCGGCGAGGTGATGGCCCGGTTCGGCAGCCAGATCACCGCGGCCAGCTGGGACTCGGTGGTCTTCGACCTGCCCGGCTCGACCTCGCTGCAACGGGTGCCGATGCGCGATCCGCTGCGCGGGACCCGGGAGCACGTCGGCGAGCTGCTCGCGTCCAGCCCAGACGCGACGACGTTGCTGGCGAGACTGGGCGGCTGAGCTGTCCACAGGCGGGTGGCGCCGCCCGTGGTCCACACCGTGGTCGCGCCCACCGCGTTCCCGGTGACACCAGGGCCTAGGGTGGGCTGCACGACAGATCGAGGGAGAAGAACATGGCTGGTCAGGAGCACGCACAGGGCGCCCGGCGCGAGGACGAGCCTGTCGACGGATCTGACGACTCCGGAGTCGCGAACGCCCAGGCGACCGCGCAGCAGCGGGACGCCGACGTGGACGCCCTGCTGGACGACATCGAGGACGTGCTGGAGTCCAACGCCGAGCAGTTCGTGCGCGGCTTCGTGCAGAAGGGTGGTCAGTGAGTGACCGGCCGCCTGCCCGCCGCCTTCACCACCCCCGGATCGTCCTCCTTCACCGAGTTCCTGGCCGGGTACGCGCCCGAGCTGCTGCCGGGCCGCGGGACGGCACTGCCGGTGGGTGAGATCCCGGCCGCCCCGCACGGCACCACGATCGTCGCGCTGGCCTTCGACGGCGGCGTGGTGATGGCCGGTGACCGGCGCGCCACGATGGGCTCCCAGATCGCCTCCCGGGAGATCGAGAAGGTCTTCCCGGCCGACGAGTTCTCCGCGGTGGGGATCGCCGGCACCGCCGGTCTCGCGGTGGAGCTGGTCCGGCTGTTCCAGCTGGAACTCGAGCACTACGAGAAGATCGAGGGCTCGTTGCTGTCCCTGGACGGCAAGGCGAACCGGCTGAGCACGATGATCCGGGGCAACCTCGGCCTGGCGATGCAGGGGCTCGCCGTGGTCCCGCTGTTCGCCGGGTACGACACCGACCGCACGATCGGCCGGATCTTCAGCTACGACGTCACCGGTGGCCGGTACGAGGAGCACCAGCA